>UQCV01000010.1 GCA_900539665.1 uncultured Succinivibrionaceae bacterium
GAAGGAAATCAATGATGATTGGATATCTAGAAAATATATCAACATGGATTTATAGGGATCTTCGTGTATATGTGTTGGTAAAAGAGCCAATTTAGCAACACATATAGGTCTTTCTTTTCGAAAGACCAGTTCTTTAAAAATTTGAATTCTGAAATTGAAAAGGCCACGTCTTTACTGTATTTGGTAATCGTCCAAAAAACAAAGAAACATGAGCAGACATGGCCTCGGTAAATAATTAAAACTATCTTAAAAGGGGTTCTATAAATTATTTTATCAAATAAAATTGTGTTTACACAGATTCTATTTCAATCTCTCTTTTTGAAGTTATTTGATCTAAACAGGAATTCTGCTTACGATTAGGCTAACCCACAGTTTTTTGGATTGGCCCATTTTTTCTCCAAGTCACCGTGGATAAGTTCTCACGGAGTGTTTGCCACTTCCACCTGCTCAAAGCAGTGGAAACCCGAAAAACGCCTTATTTCAAGGGCTTCCGAGCCTATTGCCCGTTAACCCTTGACATCAATACTACCGTCTCAACGTGTGCCGAGACCTTTTAATTGATGTCTGATTTGCTGACATATTAAGGAAACATGTTTAAACATACATCTTTTCAAGCGCCCCAACCTTTAAGTTTGTGGAAACACAACCAATTAAATCTCGTGTCTGCATCGCTACCCCAAATAAATATTGATATTTGTGGCGAAATATAAAAAAGAAACCACGAACAGGTCAACACCTTCCCCCTCAAATTCAAAAACAAACCAATCAAAGCCTATGCCATGGTCTTTGCCAGTTCGGAATGCATGTTTGCGGGTAACTAATCTGAACTGTTGTAAAATCTGCAACAGTTCATTTTCTGAAAACACAACTGGTAATCTGCTACTTCTGCACCCTGCCATGCTTAAGCCGTCTCGGATCCTCGGGCTTTTGGGCATCTGACGGAATCAGCCAAGTATTGCCCTTGAGCACAGCTCCAACAATTCTTCCTTCACTGCAGAGCTTGGAAACACGTCTTCTTGTAATTTTCCACTTTTCTGCAATCTCAGATGTTGTCAGAAACTCCATGTATTATCCCTCGAAAATGCTTTAGCATAATAATAAACCGGATCTCCGGTCACTTCTTCTACACTGATGTTTATTATTTTCTATTTTTGTTGAGGAATTCTAGAGAATACGATAGCAAGTTATAACTGTACGTACTCTCATTCTTTTTAAGATCAATATCAATCTTATCACCTTTTTCAACGATCTTATATCTCTCTAACTCCAATCCGCTTTCTTCTAACTCATCGATTCTTCCAAATTGTTTATATTTATTTTTTTCTGCATCAAAAAAAATTTTGTCTATAAATTCTTGTTGATCACGAGTCAGCGATTTTTTTAAATACCGCAAAGCAACCTGTTTATCAGTGTTTCTATAATTTATATACTTCTTATAGGATTCATGAATTATAGAAAATAGTACCATCAAAAAAGAAAATCCCAAAATAAGTACTATTATATTTTTATACTCATTAATAAAATTCTTCTCCATTCCGATAGATATAAGTAAATTTGGCCAAAACAAGATAACTGCGGATAATATAAATAGAACCAAACATGACTTAAACATTCCGCTCTTTTCAATGAAATCAAATATTTTTTCTAGCATAAACCCCCATTGATCTATTATCATGCGTAACTCACTGTTTTCATTTCAGAAGTTATCATTTATGAAATCATGAGTCAAACCTATAAATAAAATACAAGTAACTAATGACTCCAACCGTTCATCTATCAGATTATAGAGAGTCAAATAATGAATGTTTACACAGTGGATATGGTAATTGCGTTCACTGTTCTGCTGTATAGTTCATATATTCAGCCGAATGGAATAAGTCCCACATAGTTCTATTTTTCTCATAAGGAATACCTAATTCCACAAACAATTTATTTCATATTCATAAAATCGCCGTATGACATAATATTCTCACAACCAAATACATTCTTCAGGTATTCCATAAAAGAATCATTTACTGGGACAGTTATAAATAATGCCAGTCGTTTCTTTGCACGTGAACAACAAACATAAAATAAATTCCTATTTCGGATATACGCCTTACGCTTTTTACTATCAGAAATTTGTGAAATCTTTAAAGGGAGAAATTTGTCGAATTCATAACTGCGCCAACCTCTGCCGATGACAAAAAGGACATTTTGATATTCTTCCCCCTTTACCCCATGTTCAGTAGAATAAGAGGCATTTATTTTATGATAATCTAAAGAGTTAATAACTTCAGTGTATGGAATTTCGTAAAGGTTTCTTATTTCTTTTCCATAAATTGTTACTTGTTCTTTATTATCAAAACGAGTAAGTTTATCTTGCAATTTTGGTGGTAGACCTAGTAATCTACTATTCTCCAATACTTTAAGAACATCATAAATAGTCCCTTTTCTAGCCTTATCCAGTGCTTCAGCTAGGCTCTTCCATTGTCTTTTATTTTCTGTTGATTGAATTGGACGTCTTTCCACGCCTAGTGCTACAAACAAGTCTTTTGCATTATTACTTTTTATGGCTATGTAAACAGGTTCGACTTTGTTCATGAAGAATAGGAAATGCTCATCATCAGCATTTTTTAAATGCTCACCGAGGACATTAAGCAAATTATCATAGTGTTGTTGTTTCGCCAGCATCTTATGTGTAATCATAAGAGTTTTAGAGTTATCACGCCACCCGAACTCAGATAATTTTTTTCTCAATTTATCAATATAAGAAAAAAGAATATCGTTGGGTAATTCATCTTTATAATATCCTGATTGACGAACTCCTTGATAATCATTGGTGGTTATAACTAAAATACGACCATCTTGTTCATCTAAAGCAGAAATTTGAGGTAATTCAGGTCTGATTTTATTGAGTACATTAACAATAATTTCTTCAGAACGAAAATTAGATTCTTTTCTGATTACCTTAAGTTTATCGCTAAATACCTCGCCACAAGCTCCATTATCATCATAAATAGTTTGCCAAGCGTCCCCAAATAATCCAAATTGTATGCTACTTTCTGACTCTACAAAATACTTAATTATTTGATCCATAATAGATTTAAAAGAATCTTGATACTCGTCTATTAGGATTATTGGGTAGTTTTTTGACAGTAACTTACGAAACTTAATATTGTCTAAAAGGCGTACAAATAACGCAATCACATCATCATGATGGAGATGAAATTCTCCTTCTTCGAAATATCTAACTCCCAGATCATAAGAAATTTTTTTTATATTGTTTTTTGAAATTTTTCCTGTTTTTTCATTATTTTCTGGAATAATCCCTATTTCATCTGCGAGTTGAATCAAAGATGATTGAAACTTGCTCATAGTATTCCACGAAAAATTATGAATTGTACAGGGTTGAATGAAGTTATTGCTCTTTAATCTAGATTTTATCTCTTCAACAGCAACATTCGTATAAGTAATACAAGCTACATGCTGGCCATTTTTTGTAAGTTCATTTTTTCTTACTCTCTCAAGCCAATCAATCACTTTCATTAAAGAGTATGTTTTTCCCGCACCGGCGCCAGCTTCTACACGAAAACTATATCCTGCACTAAGAGTATCAATTATAATTTGATCTGTCTTGCTGGCTAAAGACTCTCCTTTTTCTTTATTTGTCATAACTAGCCTCTTTGAAAAAATTTTCTCTAGTTTGATTATTAAGCCAAACCAAGCCTTCTCGGATATAGGATGGGATTTCATAATCACGATACTTATCATCCATCAGAAGGCTTAGAGCGAAATCTGTTTTCTTAATGCTTTCTTTTGAAAAATCTAATTTTTCATCATTAGATTTTTCAAATAGAGACCGGTTAACATTTTGGATAGCTTCTTCCAAACTGCGAGGGTGAAAATTGCATTCTTCATGTTGGAATTCAATTCTACGCATATCTTCAATACGATATTGTTCATCTTTCTCTAATTCATATACTTTGTCTATTAGTACTTTCTCAGAAATATGAAACTTTCTTTTGCACCACCTATTGATAGTTGCGTTAGAAGATCGTTCAGCTTTTTCTTTCTGGCATCGTTTTTTATCTGAATTGACGAAGTCAACATCTGTAATAATTAAAGTAGGAATCTCAAGGAAATCTACTAAATCAAAGAAATTATGGGCATACGCGCCACCTACTTCGATTATCGTATAGTACTGATTAGTTAGAGGAATAGGAGCTTGCGAAAAATAACCTTTGGCTTTACATTTTTCGATCATGTTAGGCAGAAGCAATCTCTCCGAAGCTCCTTCAACAAGAATGGCCTTATCACAGAAATACAGGTCGCAATAACTGAGTTTCATATACTTCTGAAGAAAATCTAGTCGTTTCTTACTTTCCTCTAAACCATTTTGTGAATTATTTAGTTGGTCTTTATTATTTTCATTAGCTGATTCTTCATTTTGAGTACAGTTACCCGACTTAATAAAATCACTCATGCTTTTGCACACTGCTTCGGACGATCTTTTGAGAACGTATCGAACTTGATGAAATGGAACTGTATTAGCAACATGCGCTGAATGGGTGGTCATGATTACTTGAATTCGATTACCCTCAACTGTTTTGTCCAAAAAATTATTCAGAAACAAAACAAACGTAGTTTGCAGTTGAGGATGCATGTGAGCTTCTGGTTCTTCAATTATCAGTAATGGAAGTCTAGTACTGTCTCCTACAAGACTCTGAGCATAGTCCTGAAGTTCCATTGTTATTTTTATCAAATTCTTATAACCTAGACCATTATGTGTTTCTGGCAATGATTCTAATCCTGATTCCGCAATATACTTTAATTCCGTATCATCAATTATGCGTTTTTCTAGGGCAAGATTAGTACTTGCCTGTAACCTTAGTTCTTCCCCTGATGGATAGCCAAAAGTCATCATATTATTCACAATCGTTTCCATACGAGAATTGATTCTAGTATTTAGGTCAAAACTAGCCTCGGTGACTATTTTATGCAATTCCTGCACTGATGGTTGTAGAGATGTTTCAATATCCTCCAATTCTGCATTAAACAACTTTTTCATTATTTGACCGATGGGGTTATCATTAGCAACCGATGATTCATCCATATTTCGTTCGGCCAAGATTACTTTCATATTGAATAAATTCTGTAAGGCTGGCTTTTTAATCTCCCTAATATCCGAAGGATCAGAAGGATTTTTGGCCGCAATATTCATAGAGAAAAAATGATTATAATTATCTCTAACGACCTGTGCTATATATTTATCTCTTGAATCTTCATCATCAATATTTGGTGATAAATCGTTGAATTGCTTTTTTAAATTCAAGAGAGTTGTCTCAACATCCAGCATTAGATCAAATGAAACTTCAACAATTGCAGTAGTTTCGTTTTCATTGAGGTCGATAATAAACTCATCTAATTGCCCAATAATATCATCGGAATAATCGAATGTAAGTCTAAATTTGGTAATTGGTACTGATTTTTGAAAATTGATAAAATTAGGATCTCGCCAATAATCGACAATGGCACTGTATAGTTTTGTTCTAGCTACTAGAGGGTAATCATCTAAGTCTAAATTCTTTTCATCAGATGCTAAAAAAGATAAGATCCGTATAGCCGATGTCTTTCCCGTGTTATTCTTCCCAACAAGAAGCGTAAGGTTCTTATCAAAGGCTAGATCAACATTTTTAAGCAATCTATAGTTTTCTATATGTAATTCACGTAAATACATAATATTTCCTTTCACTTCTCTAATCGCTGTTTTTCTCAACTAAATATTAATACAACTAAAAAACTTTTAGAAATAAATGCAAAGTCACAACATTTGCTAAATTTTAACGTACATCAATTGTTGACTTATTCTTTATTTCTATAATTTTCCTCTATCAAGAAAACATTTGGAAACTTCCTTGTTTCTAGAGTATAAACATGCAATCAATCTTCTCCATTCTTAACCTGACAGATATTTGGATTTTTGGATATACATGAGTTAATTAGCAGATTCGTATTTCTTCACAGCTAATTAGAAATCTGTTATGCATAACACTCTTCTATCTTATTTAAAATAGAGTCAAAATCATTTATAGAAATTAAATAAAAATCATTGTCGGTTAGTGTCAAGCAAGTTGCAACATTTTTTGATAGTTTTTTAAGAAAGAACTTCAAATATTGAATAGCAATAATATTTATGGCTATATCTGTGGCTATAGCCTCATCTAACGTTGTTTTTTTTGGGGTTAAGTGGCGATTTTGGGTAGCCAAAGTGTTATTTTTCGAATTTTGGTTATGTCTATTCTAAAATTACAGCACTTGTAACCGAATTAAATCGGCAGCTTTAGAAAAGAGGTTATTTATTGTTAATTGTTAGGCAGCTTTGGCCTCACAACCACAGTTAGAATAATCAAATTTTTTATTAGCTGATTCAGCTACCTTACGTTTTATCGCATATGTTTCTAAGCTAACTTTACCAGGCATTTTATAAGGTTTCTTTCGCCTAATGCCGGAATTAGCAACTATTTCATTGCGCTGTTCCATAATGCTGTCACCAAGCCCTTGGTGGCAATCGATTGGGGTTATGAAGTTAATACCTGAATGTAAGTGTTTAGTGTTATACCATTGATAGAATTTATCAACCCAAAGACTAGCTTGTTTTATGCTATCAAAACACTTTGGAATACGTATAGATTTGCAGTGCTTTAAGGTCGCGAATGAAGACTCTATAAAGGCATTGTCGTTACTATGGTGTGGTCTGCTATAGGACGGAGTGATCCCCAAAGATGTAATCTTTGCAAGCATAGTGGATCCTTTCATTGGACCGCCATTGTCACTATGCAAAATAAGCTTGTCAGCAATTGAGATGTCAGCTGATACCTTACCGTTTAAATGGCCTGAAATGGCAAGTTTTTCTTTTTTCAAAGCGTTTTCTAAAAAGGTGGCAGCAATCTCAGACTTTTGTTCTTTGTGCACTTCCCAATGTATCATTTTTCGACTAAATAGATCGATAATTGCGTAAAGATAAAAGTACTCACCTTCTATGTTTTTGTATAGATATGTAATATCCCAGCACCAAACTTGATTTGGCCCTGTGGCTACTAAGCGTTTTTGGTTGATGTTGTGTTTTGCTCCTTTACCACTTTGGCTTCTTAACGGGCTACGTAGATTATGTTTATTCATAACGCGCCAAACGTAACTCCTTGATCCCATGTAGTAACCTATAGAGTTGCCATTTTCATCTTTGCGGTCAAGGCAAGTAGCTATAAGCTCTGAAATGCTTAAATCAGGGTTAAGTTTGATATCTCTGACAACTCTATCTTCATGCTCTTGTTTGTAACTTGAAAAGTTTGGATGGGTGTTACCTTTGCGTTTATCAGTGATATTCTTTTGCCATCTATAAAAGGTTGAACGGTTAATCCCAAAGAGTGTAACCAGCCAATCGATGGGTAGATAAACTCTATTTAGCTGAGACTTAAGGTTTAAGGCTTTAGAATCGATCTCCACTCCGTTTTCAAGTTGGGTCGTAATGAAACTAATCACTTTTTGGCGCTCTTCACGGCTGATTAGTCTGCCTTTTGGTCCGTGAAGAGCTGGTGAAAATTTTTGAGGGTTATAACCTGAGCTGCAAAGGTTGCAAGAGCCTTGTCCTTTTGAGCTAATTCTTGGTCCTGTTGAATCATTTTTTGACTAAAGTCTTTAATTTTTTGACTAAGGTCTTTATTTTCTGATTCAGCCTTGTGGAGTTGTTGCTTGAGTTGTTGACACTCAGCTTTCATTTGGTTGTTTTCAAGTGTAAGAGATTGGCTGTCAGCTGATACCGATTCCTCAATTTCTTGCCCCCAAGATTCAAGGTCAGCCATGTAGATTTGGTGTTGTCGGCAGTATGCTCCACGATCCTCTTCTGAAGGTAAACTAAAACATTCTCTATACATGGCAAATTTTTGCTTGAGAGACATTTCGTTAGCGCTAGCACCGTACTTATTTTGAACTTCATTTTCAGACATTGATAACTCCTGACCCGCTGTGGACTTTAAAGAACTTACCCCGATTAGTGTCAAGCAAGTTGCAACATTTTTTGATAGTTTTTTAAGAAAGAATTTCAAATATTGAATAGCAATAATATTTATGGCTATATCTGAGGCTATAGCCTCATCTAACGTTGGTTTTTGGGGTGTTTAGGTGACGATTTTGTGTAGCCAAAGTGTTATTTTTTGAATTTTGGTTATGTCTATTCTAAAAATACAGCACCTGTAACCGAATTAAATCGGTGGCTTTTGTAAGTGTAGGTTATCATGAAGTTGAGTTGAGTTGAGATGAAGCTAAAGCACCGCCTAATTTATTGCGGTGCTTAATTAATTACCGTATGTAGTTAGTGTAGACTATTAGGATTCATAATTTTTGAGGCCGAGGAGTTTTCGGAATTTTTTAAAGTTGTACGGATACGAGTTAGTTCCTTGTATATTGAACGGACGGCATTTATTGGAAAATGAAATTTCTAGCTCCCAATGAATACCATCCAAATCCACGCAATCAAATCTACTAGGATCGTAATTCCTACGCCATTCTCCAATGCGTAATTCGCGCAAACCTGCTAAAAATTCTTCCTTTGCACAAAAGACTTTTGGACGGTCGAGTTCTTCCTGGCAAATTCCTTTTGTAAACTCTTTAATATCTAAAAGTACATGCGCCTCAGCGATGGTATAAGTTCTGACTTCGAAATTACCAAATTTCCTTTCTTCGCCATACATAATTTTATCAATAGCTTGGATGTTATCATCAAATTTCTTAGCCCTGAGCTCTGACGCTGATAGTTTGTATGGCTCTCCTGTTTTAATAAGAGCATCAATAGTTTTTTCAAGTTGTATCTGCGCTTCTTCAAGTTCCGCAGCCTTGTTAAATCCTGGCATCCTTTGTAGTTCTTCATAGCCAGGATGTTCCATCGTACCTTTTAAAAACCCTATTCTTGTTTTTAATATTCTGATATCTGATTTAAGTTCGGTGGTAGATTTCCCTTCTAAGGAAGACTTTTCCTTTTTAAGCTTAGAAATTTCATTGATATCGAACATAGTGATCTCATTACATGGTGGTGTCATTACAAAGTAATGACATTAAATTTGATATATACGTAAAAGCCAAATTCTCAGTGGAATAACAATAAAATTGTTATCCATTAAATAGTAAGTTCTAGTAAAACTCCAAATGGACATTTTAAAGCGCTTTCAAAATATCCATCACCTGTAGTTCTAGGCCCAGATGTTAGCTCGCAACCGTTTTTGGTTAGTTCTTGAGTAAGCTCAAGAACGGCATCTTTAGCCCCTAAAGCAAAGGCTAGATGAGCAAAGCCAAGCTTAAATTGAGAAGACGTGTCTTCGCTTAGTTTAGTCGCATCAGTTGGTAAGTCTTGAGGCGCTTGCAGTTCTGGACGCGTCATTATTTCAAGCCTTGCGCCATCTGCAAAGCTTAAAAAGTATGACTGAAAACCAGTCTTTGGATTATGGTATAGCTTATTTGCTTGCGCATTAAAATACTTAGTAAAAAATTCTCTAGCTTGCTCAAGGTCTGAAACATATAGCGCAACGTGTTCGATTTTCATGGTTTGACTTTTCCTCATGCATTTTGATTGAACTTTTTTTGCTTTTTGGTTGTTTATTTCTTGGCTCATAATGGTTTGAAAAGTACGGTAAGGTACATGCAAACCTAACAAGGTATATACGAACCTTACAAGGCACAGGCAAACCTAAAGTTTTAATCTCCTTGCCTGAGCTTTTGCACCTTAATTATTGCAATTAAACTCCAAAGAAGCCCGATACTTTTGGACCTGATACTCTAAAGTTGAATGGGAAACTCCTAGTGCGGCAGCGGCAGTTCTAAGAGTAACCCCTCGGTCAAGCAAAGTGGCCACTACTTTAATGTTTTTAAGTTGCGTACTACCATATTCTGTTAAGCGTCTTAATATAATAGTCGCAACATCAGTATTGGTTAAGTCATCATTTAATACATGCAAGCGGGCTGCATCAGTCATAATATTTTTAAGTTCACCATAACCAATCCCTTCTGTGAATTTAGCCAATAACTCAGGGCTTAGTACTGGAGGTAAGCGGTAACGTTCAATAAAGGCTTGAATGATATCTTCGCGCTGCGATAAAACTGGCAATTCCATGGTAATGACATCATCAAAAAGGTGTTTTAACCGGCCATCACCCCCAAAGGTAGTGTCAGACGTAACTCCTAAGAACACATTGGCGGGTAGTTTATCGATGATGCTCACGAGATGATACATTAAAGGCGAACAGCTTAAGGACAAATCATGAGCATAGGCTTGCTCTAAGTTCTCTAACACTAGCATTAAACCTTGAGGGGCTTTTTGAGCAACGTCATTAATTTCAGTTAGAAGTTGGTTTAATTTGAGGATGGCTTGAGAGACAGGCATAGCCGCTAAATATTCTAAGTGAATAAAAGCCAAAGTCATTTCTAGCTCAGAGGCTAAAGCGTAACAAACGCTAGTGCGACCAGTGCCATGTTCCCCGTTCAACAAGATACGCATTACCGGGGCTAAACCTAAGCTTGCGAGCTTATCTGCGTTACGGTGACTAGTAACTATCTTGTTAAAGAACAGTTGTTGCTCTTGTGATAAGTATAATTCCTCAAAAGTAATTTGGGGAGTTACAAACGTTAAGCTCAATAGATCTGTGTGGGCTAAATCAAGCGCTCCTGGTGGTAAAATTTTATTTTCAAAAGAAGCATCAAGATTTGGGTTGTAACCACAAACATGCTCCCTATTTACATCTAAGGTTTCTGAGAAACTAAAGTGAGAACAATGGCTTTGAGGCGAATAAGCGTTTGATTTATCTCGTGGCCCACTACTTTGAGCGCAGCAATTTTGGTCGCTATTATCTTGAGAATTATGGCCTTTAAGGTCTGAGTTTTGGTTTACTAGTTGTGCTTTAGAACCACATGTTGAAGCTAAGGTTGAGTCTTGTCCTTGGTTGGTTTTTGAGTCTGAAGCATCCCTATCTACTAGCGACATGCCATTACGTTTTGGTGCGTTAAAAAAGTCTTTTATCATTTGTTTGTTCCCGAGTGTAGCAGTATTTATATTTAGGCCTTGATTTAAACCTTATTTCTTAGTTATTGCGTTGCTATTTTTTGTTTTTTTGCTGGCTTTATTTGTTGTTTTTCTTTGGTGTTTTGGTTATTAGTTATTGGTTTTTGAGTAATTTTTTGGAATTAAGTTAAGCTCATTAAGCTAGGCGCTTAACGCGATAAAATTTGGGTGGTTTGGTTTGGCTTTGGTGCCCTTTTGGGGTTTTACTCGAGCTTTTCCTTCTTAATATTTACTTTTTAGAGGCGAACCTTTTTAGTGAACCTTTAAGGATGCTACTAAGTTTGCTTAAAACTTTATTTCAAAAACTTAATTTCAAGCTGACCTAAACCTTAAGGTTGGCCTAAAACATAAAATAGGTCTAAACCTCAAAACGGACCGCCTTCATTATAACGAGATATGGCGCCTGTATCTTTGATGGGAGTCTGATTTCGTTTCGCACGTGTTTAAGCTTGGGATGGCTCTTTGGTTTTTAGGAGCAAAATATAGTTTTGGGGAGGACTCTTAAATTTTATGGTTCTATCAATCGGCTACGTGGGATTAGCTGGACCTAAATATAAAGCATCTTAAAAACAGTCAGCTAAATTTTTTCTCGATCCTTGTTTTTACCATCACCTATTGTTTGGTCTTCCAATATTTCAGCCCGAATAGTAATGAAGGTTTATTGATGAAAGCAAAAACTGTATAATGGACAGAATTTTGTATTTTATTAGCTTTGTACGGCAGTTAGTGGCATATGACAGTACCATCAGTCCATCCCGCAGGTCTTGCGCGGATTATTCTCATCAATTCTTATATTCATTCTGAAACTGGTCCAGATTTCTTTGAATTTGATTTTCAGGGACATACCCAAGTAAATGGCGCCAATGGTTCCGGAAAAACAAGTTTATTGAAGTTGATACCGTTTTTTTATGGGATTGAACCTGGTCGCATTACCTCATCTTCAGGGGTTAGAAAGAACTTTGCAGGTTACTACCTGCCTTATGCTGATAGTGCCATTATTTTTGAATATTATGCCGGAACTGGGCAGTTAGTGCATGTTGCGGTTACTAATGCTGCTCGCGACTCTTCAAGTCGCGGTTTAGTCTATCGTTTTGTGCCATGTCCATTTGAAGCTAAGGACGTAGTGGTTTTTGATAGCACCAGCAAACAATATAGAATTAGAGATTGGAGTAGTTATAAGCAAGTACTGCGGGCTCGTGGTATTAAATCTGAAAGCTTGGTTTACTCAGTCGATGCTTATCGCTCAATTATTCAGAATATTGCCACTTCTGATAACGCGCGTTTAAGAGCGGAATATAGTCTTTCAAATGGGCGCCGTGAGCTTCGTTTTATCGATGGGATTGCTTTAAGTCTAATCACCGGACGTATTAGCTTTGATAACATCAAATTATTATTGACGGAAATATTGCGCCGTGACCATAGCGAAATCAATTTAGAATTGAGAGAGTCTGATATCGTTACTTGGTGTAATGACGCAGCTGCTTTTAGAGCGGTTGAAGAGCACCGAGAAAAACTAGAAAAAGCAGTCGCTGCTGGTGGTAGTTACCGCGCCTCTCTTGAAAACCTAAGAATCGGGGCGGCCCGCCTTGAAAAGCTTAGCCTTGAATGCAAGAACCGTTTAATTGAAGAAACGGAAAAGCAAAACGAAACAGAAAAAGCACGTAATGCTTGCCGTGAAAGCTCCGAACATCGTCATACTGACCTAACGGCCAAGGTAGCAGCTGCGGAAACTCGCATGCAAGCTCAAGCCCAAAAGGTTGAAGCCTTAGAAGAAATGCAGGCGCATTTTGAGGAAGAAAATGCTGCCACTTGGATGCATGAATTAGAAAATCGCACGGAAGCTTTAGCCGAAGCTACCCGTTGTCGTAGCCTTTTAACTTCAGCTACTTCTCAAGTAGCTGATATTCGCCATGAATTTGAACTCCGTAAAGGCGAGGTTGAACGTGTTTATCTAAAGCGTAAAGGTGAGCTTGAACAAAACGCTTCCTTAGCCCGTGAAAAAGCGGTAGCCGAACACGCTGAAAACGATCGAAGATTCCGCGAAGATAACGATAAAGCCCGCGCTTCTAGTCGGGAACGCTCTGACAATTTAAGAAGTCGTATGAGCGAACTTAAATCTAAAGCTGATAAGTTAACCTTCATGGTGGAACATGCGCAAGCCACTCCTGAACTTGAAGCGGCCTTAGAAGATGCACGCCAAGCGGAACAGCATTACTACGAGGAAGTGCGAGCTGGTGAAAAGGAACTTCGTACTTTAGGAGCTAAACGTACTGAGTTATTAAGATCCCGTGATGAAAAAGCTCATCAACTCGAAAAACTAACCTTAGAACGCAATAACTTAAAAATTAAGCTTGATGATCTGAAGCGTCGAGCAGAAGCTAGTCAAGGTTCATTGTTAGCGTTCCTTTCAGAAAACGTGCCCGCATGGGAGGAAGCTGAAGGTCGACTCTTAAGTTCTGATCTATTGATGCGTCAGGATTTAAATCCGCGTTTAGCTTCGACTTTAGTAAATCAGGCCATAGAGACTTTGAAGGATGAAGCACAAAGAGAAGAAGCTCAGGTTTTACCTGCGTCTATTTGTGCTGGTCGCGTCTTACTTGATGTAAGCGCCCTACCAAAAGCACAAACTGTAACTGATGAAACCATGGCGCAGATGGCGTCTATGGCGGAAAGAATCAAGGTTATCAATGTCGAAGTAAAGGCAACTGAAGCAAGCATTGCTTCTATTGAAGATGAAAATTCAGCTTTATCTGGGCGCATTTTGGAGTTAGAACGTTTAGTTTCGACCGACGATAAACTTGACGAACTTAAAACCCGTGTGGCGATGGTATCGCATGATATCGAAGAATATATTAAAAATCAGCAAGCGTCCCTTTTAGCGGAAGCGGAAAATGTGAAGCGTGAATTAAGAGCTGTTACCGCTGAATGTGAAAAAGCGGATGAAGCTTTACGCCAGGCTTTAGGGGAACGAAATGATGCGTACCTCCTTAATAAAAGTGATATTGAATTAAGAACTAATTCGGCTTTAGACAGCATCAATCAGTCCTTAAGTGATTTAACTACCTCTCACAGTGCGGAAGTAGCCCGCTTAAAAGCTGTAGAACACGATCGCTTGACGGAAGGCCATGTCGATGAAAAGCTGTTAACCGAACTTGAACAGGCTTCTGAAAAAGCTCAAGCCCGTGTAGCGGCAATGGACGCCCATGCAAGCTTGGTCTCTGAGTATAAGACTTGGTTAGCTCAAGCAGGTGGCAGTTTAGGTGATGAACGCAGTCAGCTTTCGCTTTTAAAGCGCGAACTACATGATGCGCAAGTAACCCTACACGATGCTGAAACTGAAATGAAGTACGTGCTTGATGGCATGAAGCATGAGCTTGAAGCAGCTATGCAAGCCGTAAGACAAGATACGGAACTGCAAAACCGCATCAAATCATTACAAGGCCGTTTAGCAGATCAAGGGATTAAGCCATCAGTGGCGATGACCGGTGATGACGTTCAAGCCTCAACTGTACTTCAAGATATCGCATCAGAGCTTACTTCATTTAGTACCTTGTCACGCAATCTTAAAGAAATACTCGATGACGTGGCAGGCACCATGGCCCGCTTCCCACAAAACGTTATCTGTGCTTGTTGGGAACAAGCGCGTGATCCGGGGCATGCAGATTGCGATTTCACAGGGATTGAAGACTTTACGCAAAAACGCATTATCCTCGATACGGCGGCGGCAAAAGTGTTAATTGAAAGCACCCTTCCGGCTCAAAAACGTAGTCTTATCGACAATGCTCGTAACATCTCCCATATGATTACCGAGTATTATCACCACTTACGTGAATTTGATGCGCGCATCCAAGCATTTAGTGGACGTATTTCTGAAATTGTGCGTAGTAATTTGCAATTTGAGGCTTTTGATAGCTTTAACGTCAGACTAGAACCATGCATCACTCGCTTAGCTGGTTGGGATAGCATGAAAGAAATCGCCGAATACTATGCTTCTTGGGAAAGTAGCGGTAGTTTAAGAGGCGAATTACCAAGTGAAGACTTTACGACGAAGATGCTAGATTTTGCGCGTCGTTTCGTCAATGGGCAGCTTAAAAACGAAATGAGCGACCTATTCTCCATCGTCTTTGAAGTGGTTGAAAATGGTAAGTTTAAGCGAGCTCAATCCGCGCGAGAACTAGAAGAATTAAGCTCTAATGGTTTGACCTTCTTACTGATGTGCGCTCTCTACATTTCACTTATTAATGAAACTAGAAGTGGCCGTAATATTACGATTCACTGGCCGGTTGACGAAATGAGTAAGCTCTCTGGGCGTAATGTTCATATCCTCCTTGAAGTTATGGATAAAAACAACATTGCGATGGTAAGTGCGGCTCCTGATTTAAGTACGGCTGTAGCGGTGCAATTTAAGAGCATTTACCGTATTGCTAAGGACGGTGTTTATGTCAACGCTGAAGCGGTTAACCCAGTGGGTACGGCTTTAGCGCGTTACGCCCGCAAAGATAGCGTAGCTAATTTCAATCAAGAGATTACTAAAGCCCAATTGGCCAAAGCGCAGGCTAATCCTGATACGCCAACCAAACCTGATTTAACTTGCAATGAAAATTCTATAGCCGATATCTCTACTTTAGCTTCGGAGGCTCTAAATGATTAAAGAAACGATTGAAATGCTCCTCCGAGGAGACTTTATCTGCGCCGTTACTGCGCCTCAAGCAGTCCAAGACTTAGAAGATCCTGCTAGTCGCGCTCAAATCGATGCGGTGCTTAGCGTTTTAAACCGTTATGTGGCTTGCACTGGGAGTGGCACCGTTTATTTTTGTTCATGGCAAAAAATCGATAAAGATGAACGCACTATGGTGCGTCGCGAGTTTGAACAGCTTCGTGATCAATTACGCCCAGTAGTTGAATTTGTGCTCTTAGTTATGGATGCTGATATGCGTGACTCGCCGTTACAAGCTGGTGAACGGATCTCAGAAGCAGAATTGGTCGCTCGAGTTGAAAGCAATGTGTTTTTAGCAGAACGCGCAGTTAATATTATGCAGATCATTAACTTACGTCGAAGCTCAGAACCAGTGCCACAACAGGTTCACGCTATGCTTGATCTCATGCAAAAGCACGGAGTCATTGCTGAGCAAAATCCAGGTTCACGGGTGTTTTTAATGACCGGACGCTTAGAATACGTGTACGAAGTGTTGGAATTTATTAACCAACATGAACAGATCTATGAAGCGCAAACCCCGGATACTGGAGTGCAGGAGGAACTTTTCTGATGAAGGAGAGCCGGATGCACACGGGGTGCTCAGAAGTAATTTCCCGTTTTATTAAAGACTTAAAACTTGGTGAAAAGTTGCTGGTTTCTGCCTTTGGGGATACCTTAGGTTTTGAGACGCAACCTTCAGAAGTTAAGATTCTCCAAACTTTATTAAAGCAGCGTATTTTAGTGACCTCGGCTGGAGGTTACCGCTTAAATCCACATTTACAAAAGCTGTTTAACTCAGTTATTGATGTTGATCGCTCCCGCTATATAAATGTTAATATCAAAGCGAGAATCCCGTCCCTTGAATTAGTGATGAATGCCTACATCCTAAATATTCAAGAACAAAACATTGAATACGCCCAGGAATCTTTAGCGGATATCGAGCAGCAAGCTTTTGAAATTGTGTTTGAAGCTCAAGGGGCAGTTCGTAGCTTAGCGAACCGTTTACAAACTCGCTTTGGTTTTGTGCGAGGCTTACGAGAAAAGATTTTAGAAAATGAATCTGCCATCACTACCGCCGGACTCTTAGTTGAAAACTTAACAGCTTTCTCCTTTGATCGGATGTCTGATTTTGTGCACCGTGCGGATAATGATCCTGAGCTTTATAATATTGTTTGCGTTCACATGTTGGGCGAACTTGCTAAATGTCAGGCTAGCTTGAACTCTATTATGATTCAGCTCCGTGAAATGTTAGCCTTGTTTAGACGTGAACGTAAACGGACCAATTTGCTTAAAGCCTTTAGTGAAAAGCATTATAAAGAACCTGGTTACCATCCAAGTGACTTCCCGGTTTCAGGAGCGGTCATAAACGCCCTCTTTACTAAAGCTAAGCCTTTAAATCTAGGTGGCCATGCTGATTTTAGAAGTGATGGGCAGCTTGATGATTTATGTCGAATTGCGGAAAGCCTTAAGAAGGTTTCAGCTGTGGCCTCAGGGGCGCCTGCTATGGAACGCTCTGCCGGATTTGAAGCCCTACCGACCATACAAACTGAAAACTACACCTTCGATGATACCGAAGACGATATTATCGCTTACTTTAGAAGTGTAATTTCTTCAGAAAAAGAAGTTTCTGCGCGCGCATATTATAAAGAACACCAGATTAAGTGTGCGCTTGATCATTGGCTATTTGCCGTCTGTGCGTTCTATGAAGATCTAAGCCCAGAAAATAGAGCTGGCTTTTTAGAGCCAAAGATTTCTTTTGGGTATATGTATGATGAATCTGACTTAGATGACACCCTATTTTTACTTGGTACGGCGCAAGAAAATAACCTTAGGTCTCAAGATTTAGGTGATGTTACAGCGGAAATGGTTGTCACCTCTTTAAACACTCAAGCTTGCGTTAATGCTCAAGTTCCGCTTAAAACAAGTGGCTTTGGGAATAAGATCTTGACGGATTTTGCGCTTCAAGTTAATCAAAACATGGCGCACTAAAATCTTCCACTTTAATTCCCACTTCGGTTCTAATTTAAGCACTAGTTCAAGTACTAGTTTTAGCACTAGTGCTACACTTTCCTCTCGCTTTGTTTGGGCTGTGTTTTGAATTTGTTTCGCTTAACGAACATTTCTAAATCACTGAATTTAAATACTCTTGCAGAAGCAGGAACTTAGAGTTCTTGATTTTATATTTAATACGAAAGCTCATACTTAGAGGTATAGGCTATATCACACCAACGCAGTACCATGACTGCTCCCATAGGCAGGTCCGTGGGGTTCTGATTGAGAAGTGTAGCTTGTAATCGAACACCATTTTCAGGCTTGGTAGAAAAAAAGAAAAAATGCGGTTATGGTTATATTGAGGAGTATGAGACAACTTACAAATATTGATAGTATGTCAAAAACTAACTCTACACAAAGCGTGTTATTATTAGTGAGTTTTGGGTGCTATAAGCAAAAATAGGTATAGAGGAAAATCAGAAATGAAGAAATTAGTCCTTTGTATAATTCTAAGTGGTCTTTGTATGACTAACTCATACGCTTCTGATAGCGACTATATAAATTGGCTTCGTCAGGAGCTTAACGACCGCAATGCTGCAATCCTTAAGATGCAAAATACGATCAGCCGGCAAGACCAGGCTATTCGTAATCTCGAAGGCCAACTGTCCGGACTAGAAATGCTGTTTGATGCCGTTTTGGATTCAAATTATAGTGAAAATCAAATGAATTTACATGTGCAACAAGAGTTATGCCAGTATCGTGCGCCCCTTAACACAAGGGAAAAGGTATTATGTACAGAACTAGATTCTATACTAGGAGAGCTTGAGAGAAAGGTACTTGATGCGCCTAACGAAGTTCAGATTTTATATATGGATGCAATGAGAAAGAAGGTTGCAGGGAATTTTAAAGAAGCCTTAGTGGATTTTCAGGAGTTGATAACTAAGCATAACGATTCGGCTTTAACTCCTTACGCCTATTACGAAATGGGGGAAATCTATTACAGGATGGGGAAGTATGGGCCAATGAAGGATAAAGAAAAGAATTATGCTAAGGCCAAAGAAAACTTCTTAAGCGCTTTAAGCGTTACTAAGTTTAAAGATTCATATGTGCGGGCCAATTTTAATTATAGACTAGGTCAAATTTCTTTAGAGCAAAAAGATCCAGTACGTGCTAAGAAGTACTTTACGCTCGTAGCACAACATTATCCGCAAGATATTTCCGCGTTAGAGACTTCCGCAATGGCGAAATTAGCGCTAATTGCCAAATTAAAACTAGAAATAATTAAGTCCAAAAGTTTCCCACATAGGAAACACACAAAAAACTAGTACCTAAGCGGTCTAGACGTTCTTTAAAAACATGTATTGATTTTGAAAGGAAATTTTGTGAAGAAAATTTCGAGAGAGTCAAAACGCTAAAACCCTTTAAATATAAGGATTTGACCGTGTTAATGTGGTACAGTATAAGGTATAAAATAAACAATTAAACCGCAAAAATACGGATACCTTATGACACTCGAAAATACCTCATATTTGGAAGATTATCAATATCCAGAACCGCCACATATTTCTCTATTAAATTTGCAAGTAAATCAGCAAAACCATTCTAATTATCTGTCAATAGTGTTCCCCTTTCTTTTTCGTCCACGTTCCTGCGGAATGTCCTGTACTTCTTTTCCTCTGGCGAGCGGAACTCCACCCTTATTGTGAAGCATCACCTCCTCGACTTTACCGGAATTCTCAAGGGTGATGACCAGATCACGTTCCGGAAAGAGAAATCCGAATACCAGGGGCGGACCAAGTGGCTTTACGCGTTCCGGGATGCCCGGAAGGCAGCTAAGGAGGAACACGACTGGCTCACCTATGCAAAGAAGACCGGGAATTACAAGCTCGATGTTCTCCGCAAGAAGCAGCGGGTATTCGGTACAGTTGTCCTCGAATGCGATCTGGATCTCGATCCGGAGATTGCGTACAAGGCGTATTCCAAGCATTGGGAGTTCGAAGTATTCATGCGGTTCTACAAGACCGTATGTGAATTCAATGACACCCGCGAGCATGACGATTATTAGGTAATTGGTAGCGAGTTCTGCGATTTCTTGGCATCGCTGCTGACATGCCGTCTGATCAACAAATTTGATTCTGTTCATCTGCTTTATGACATGAACTACAAGAAGATCATGGGCATCCTGAACAGAGCTAAAAAGGTAAGTACTGTTCAGAACGACTGGCAACTTGTCAGAATCAATATCGCTTATACAGCAGTTCTTCAGAACTTAGGCCTCCTTCCCAAGCCAGAGGAGCCGCCGAAAAAGAAGCGCGGGAGACCGAGAAAAAAATTCCGTATAGTCTAACTGATTGGGAAAGTATTACTTAATATATAGCACTACTGCCATGTTAGAATTCAAAATTTTCTAGTAAAAAAAGTACAAATCATAGCCTAAACATGATAAGATAAAACAAAAAAAACGTTTTATCTTACGTTAGAGAGGGTACATATGAAAATTTTATCTATAAAAATAGGAAGCAATTTCTTATTTCCTGATGGATTTTTTATCGATTTTAAAAATTCTGATCGAGTTAGAAAAGGTTCAGAACGCCATGACAATTATAAAAGTGCTCATAAGCTAAAAACAGGAGTTTATAATCAAGTCTTATTGTCTTTGGTGGGATTAAATGCCACTGGCAAAACCACTGTTTTGCAAATTATTTCCTTTGTCGCAAACCTTGCAATACTACAGCGTTCTTTAGAAAGTGCAACTTACATACTAAATAAGCTACACGTTTCCAAGGAAAAACCTTTAAATATACAGGTTGAGCTATTAGAAAACAACAAAGTCTATTATTTAGATTCTCTAATTGTTGAAGATAAGGGTATGTTCGTTTTTGCTGATGAAACACTTTATGAAATACCACTTTCTCAATATAAGAGTAATTGCGAAAAGGGGAATTTTAACGTTCTAAAAAAACGCTCAGATGAAATTAATAATATCTATTTAAAAAGTGACGAAAGCATTATCAAATCAATTTCATTAAAAAAAGGAGTGTTCATTTTCAATCGAGATTTAGTGAACTTCAACTATCCAAGATGGTTAGGTGAACCTCCTGTTGAAATTATAAAATTATTTGACCCTAGTATAAAAAAATTGGTAATAGAAAGTTCTGATGATTGTTCTATTAGTTCAGCTAAAGCATCAATTCGATTTGAACGCAGTAGTGAATCAAATGAAAATAGTGTGATGTCACTTGAAAATGTAGTTTCATCCGGAACGATAAAAGGATTAACAATCTTTCCTTGGTTAGTCGCAGCTTTGTCAGCCGGAGGCTATGTTGTAATTGATGAAATTGAAAATCATTTAAACAAAAAACTTATTACCTTTATTTTTGACTTGTTCACTGATGAAAAAACAAATCCGAAAGGTGCTTGCTTAATATTTTCAACTCATTATCCAGAATTGTTAGACTACATGACGAGGAAGGATAACATTTACATTTCATTACGAGATAGGGGTGAATGTTTACGTGTACAAAGGCTCTCGGATTCTGACAAAGTAACAAGGAATGATATTTTAAAAAGTAAAATTCTGCTGCTAAATATTATAAATGGAACCGCCCCGAAGTATTCAATTTTAAAGAATGCCAAAGATAAGGTAATTGATTTACTTGGTAGTGGGGAATAAAAATTGGATAATTGCTTTAGTAAATATGATTTCTTTTTCATTGTCTGTGAAGGAACAAGTGAATCGAATATAATAAATTGGTTAGAGCGAGAAAATCATTTTTTTACAGATGTCTCCAATCTCAATTTTAAATATCTTGTTTCTGGTAGAAGAGAATGTGGTAAACTTTCGTTAGTTGAGGAAATTTCATCAACAGACACTGAAAACAAGGTCGCTATTTTGTATGTTCATGATAGTAAAAATGAAGAGCTTTTTGGTAAAAAAAGTAAAGCGTATAGGTTTATAAAGAGATTTGGTTTGAACATTCCTGTTATCAACGTCTTAACCCATCCAGAAATAGAAATTTTACTCATTTTGAAAGAACCAAAATTAAAGCAAAAATGGATGGGAAAAAAGCTAAAGCACAAACCGAGTGAATTATGTTCCGAGTTTTATAAAACAGATGTTAAAAGAGAAAACTTTTTTATCGAACAATTTTCAAGTTTAAATGAATTTATTTCAATTTGTAAACAATATAAAGAACAATCAAAATTGCCTAATAAAGAAGATACTGTAGTTTTATACGATATAATTAACGCAAATACTAGGTGATGCTTATTTAAATACTAAGGTACTTTGGTATTTATCTAATTTCGCATACTGAAGAAACTTGTAAGTCATATAACTTCTTTGTAAGTTAAAATTATTGAAACATTTTGTATTTTCAATGTAATAACTTGCTTAGCAAGGGTATGAGTTTTGCGGTGAACGATTTAATAATATTTTGAAAAAATTACACATGACTTACGAATCCTAATTGCTTCCTGTTACTTTCTGAAGAGACAGATAAAGTATTCGGAAACATTTAACACTGGCTTTTGATAACTGAAGTCTCGCGCTAAAACGCCCTACGTTAATGAATAATATTGTACAATTCATCCTCACAAAACTCACATCTATAGTCCAATTAAGTAATAAACAACGAGACAATCTAGAATGGTGAAGATAGGGTATTTTTTTAGTTTTCTTTTTACTTCCCCTCACCGTGAAATCATTTTTTTAGCCTTTATGACCTGCCCGCCACACCTTTAAAAATGAACCTTTAGAATTTTTTAAAAAAATTTTATTTTGCATTTGCATTTGAAATCATACTGCTGTAGTATGATTAACAAATCCTAGCATTACGGTATGAGATAAAAGCAGTCTCTTAACCGATTGCTACAGTAAATCCCTAAAAATCAGAGATTACCAAATCAGACAATAATCCTTAAAAATTACAAGAAAGGAAAAGGAGTTTATTATGGCCTGTGTCTTAGTTCCAGCAGCAGAAGCAGTTATCGTTTCATTAGCCGTTATTTCATTAAAAGTTTATGCTCACTATCACAAAAAAAACGCATCAAATCTTGAGGCCAGCAAAGTTAGTGCTTTAGTGCACCATTTGAGCCAGTTAAGTGGAATGCTTTGGGGTGGTAGCGCCCTTTTGGCCTTGGAACATATATGGCACGGCGAAATTGTTCCGTTCTACCCATTCCTAACAGCCGCTAATAATCCTGAAGATACTCAAGCCATGCTTCACGAAATGGCAGTAAGCGGAACGGCGATGGCTTTAGTGGTAACTTTAGCTTGGGCGGGTAAGTTAGTTATCCAAAAGCTCATCAAACATTACCAGAAATCACAACTTGTTAATCAAGTTAATTTAGCTAAAGAGCGCGTTTAGTTTAATCGCTTTGTTGATTGCTATTGGCTGTTATTTGCTATTAAAGCGAATATATGCCCCCTATTTTTAAATTTATGACCCCAAACTTACGTTAAACCTAGGCATAGATATAGGGTCCTTCTGTTTGCCTTAAATTTAAGCTTAACCAAAACTCATGTTTAAACTAGCTTAACTTAATGTTACTTAAGTGAGTTTTTGGGGATTAAGGAAAAAAGTATGTTACTTCTCATCGCTTTTATCGCGTCGGTATTAAGTTCTTTGGTATACTTGGTGAATACCAAGGCTAAGCGTCAACAATATCATTTAGGAGCTCTAAGTGTAATTTTTTTGAGTGCAACTTTGATGTGGTCCGTTGATGCTGTAGTGTTAGTAGTAGAAGAAGGCTGGCGCGCACTCTTCTTCCCTGATGTAGCTTCAGTAGTTGATGACGTTTTACTTGGTGCCAACGTAATTCTCTTGGCCCTTCTTTTATGGTTTGGGGTAAATCTTAAGGCTCGCTTATTTGCGCTTAAAGCTTAAAAGCTTAGGTAATTTTTAAAGCTAAAGGTAGAGCGCACAAAAAATAATTCACGCTTACAAAAGTAATAAGCAAAAGCCTGGCCTCATTCGTTTTTGGGTGAAGATGCCAGGCTTTAAATTTTTACGTCGCTTTAGGTAATTTTAAGTTTTGGTAACTCTAAGTTTTAAGGTTCTAAAATCTACTTCATTTTCGGTGCCAAATTCATGGTAGAAAGTGCCACCAACTTCAGCTTTGATTGTGAGATCGTCTTTGGCTTTTGGTTTAAAAGTCTTACTTGCCTTTAAGCCCACATTAGCGCGGCTATATGTAAAATCGTTAGATTTTAACCATAAATTGAGGTGATCGCCCTTTTCTGAAAACTCTTCATTCATGCTATACGCAAGATCAAAACCTATGGATGGAGTGATGATGTAGTCAGCATCATTACGATAGGCAAAATTTAAATTAAGACTACCCACCCCTGAAAATGTGTAGTATTTAGCGTGGTAATTGCGTTCATAAATAGTGCCTTTAAGGCCGGCATTACGTTCCGTATTAAAGCGATCAAACGCCCCGAGAAGATGACCATCTAAATATAAACTATGGTCCGCATCCGTAAACCACAAGCCATTTTTACCGGCAAGGTTAATTTTAGCGCCCAGGCCGGCAAAAAGCCCGATCCCTGATGCTTTAAATGAACTTGCGTCGCCATGGTCTTTGAAGCGCATCTGGCTATAGCCGAAATAAGGTTTTAAAGTAAAGCCGCCCCAATTTTTATTAACCCCAAGGACAAACTCTGTGTCTGACATATGAAAAGAGTTGTAGTTACTTCTAGCATCTTGTTCGCGGTAATTCCCAAATACTTTACCAAAAGCTCCATCCGCAAGCTCTAAGTCACGGAGTTGATAAACCGTGCCTAAATGCTTTTCTAGGTTTGCCTTGTTAAGCATGAGATAATTAGTTGGGACTAAGGAGTCAGCCATGATTTTTAAAACATTAAGGTCTTCCTCAAAGATTAAATTAGTGAGTAATTCTTGCGTTTTTAAGCCGTAGAGTTCGGGATTTCTTACAGCCCGGTCTAGAATTGAGGCGTAGGTTTTGGTGTTACCACTAAAATTACGGGCAAAGCCATTCGTAGGACGACTTAAAATCACTGTGCCATCGAGAGTGTCTGGATTAAGTGTATAGGAAATATCAAGCCCCGGCACCGTTACTAGTTCTAAATTAGAGACATCAACAACGCCACTTGCGGAAGTAATACCATTGCCTAAAGTAATGATGTCACTAAAGTTCCATTTAAGCCCGCCGTTGGTGAGGGCTTTACTTTTAGCACTTAAAGAAAAACTCTTAGTTTGTTTAAACAACAAGCGGCCTAAAGCAAACTTACCGCTATAACCGTAGAGGTCATCAACCCTAAGAATTAAATTACTCACATGGTTTTCATTAAAGTTAAAGACTAAGGTCCCGGCCCTACTATCAAGGCTGCCTTCAATTTCGACCTGTGCTACTTGATTGTTACCAAGATAAATCGTACCTAGATTTTTAAAGCTACCAGTTTGATAGTTCGTTAAAAT
The DNA here is from genome assembly GCA_900539665.1 of uncultured Succinivibrionaceae bacterium. Classification (GTDB taxonomy): domain Bacteria; phylum Pseudomonadota; class Gammaproteobacteria; order Enterobacterales; family Succinivibrionaceae; genus WG-1. The sequence continues at coordinate 25,217 of UQCV01000010.1, forward strand.
TGCTGGAGGTACGACATAAATACCTGAGTTATCGTTAAGGATCATGGTGGCATCGGCAGCAACTAAAGCGTTGTAGACATTAGCGCGGCCACTATAAGTAAGTTCGCCCCCAAAAACATTAAAGTTTATGTTGGTATCATAGTAACGATTAGGGTCATTAAAGTCGCGGTTAATGTTCCCTTCAAAATAGCCTTTAAAGTTATGGTCTACTTCAAGTCCCGGGCCTAGGCTAACGCCCATGGCATTTACAAGCTCGCCTGCTTGATTCGCGGCCGTCTTAAGTTTGTTAGCTTCATTTACGGAAGATGCAACCGTGTTTGAAAGATTTGCTAAAGAGTCGGCGCCTAATTCATGAGTTCTAGCCTTAACGCCGAAGTTTAAGTCGGTATAGAGCTTCCCCTTGGCGTTTTTGATTCGTTCTTGTCGCGCTAAATTTGGACGCTCACCGGGTTTTATATCCCCCAATATGGCAGCGGTGCCACTTAAGTTGATATTTTCAAGTAGCTCGCCAGGAGCTACATCAATAGCTGCATACTTCCCGGATATGATACCTGTAAGGTTAATGTTTTTAACCGTTGACCCTTGGTGATCGGCTGAAGTTTGTTTCATTAAAGCCCAGTTAAGAGGATGAGTTGCAATAAAATCATTAGTATAATTTGGGGTAAAGTATGGACTTAAACCCGAACCACGGACATAAATCCCAACGCCCTGACCGCCACTTGCGATAAGAGTGCCGTCGATGTTTATATTATGCCCGTGGCCATAATCTACGACTATGCCATAGCCATATTCACCGTTGCCGGTAATCAAAGCGTTTTTATCGAGAATAAAAGTGTCATTAACGCCTGAAATCCTAACCCCGACGGCCATCTGTCCGGTTTGGTAGAGACTGCTTTGTTCTCTTAAGGTAAAGTTGTGTTTTAAAACATGGACTCCAGTAGATATAGAATTAGCGTTAGGACTTGTGAAGCTACCGAAATTATTGGTGCTAACCACGGAGTTTAAAACCGTATTGTCATCAAAAGTCTGCCCAATATAAGATTTACGGTTAATGTTTTCGCCAATATCTTGTAACACCGCTAAGTCAAGTTCAGTTAAAGCGCCGACGCCATAGTAACTAGGTCTTAACAACTGATGCATATTATCAAAATGCCCTAATGCTTCGGTGTCTGTTATGCTGTAAGTGCCATCTTGGCTTTGGGTAGCCCCAAAGAGCTTTAGACCTTGATTTTTGGTTAATTTGTCAACTTCGGTCCCATGAAAAGTCGGTGCTTGGTCATTTTGATTAGTTGAAATCACAAAGACACTAGTATCGTTCGCATAAGCCTTAGGGGCATCAGTGAAGATAATTTTAGCGTAAGCTTTAGTAGTAGCGTTCCCATCAGGAGTTAAGCCGGTACTTTCAGCCCGGAGGTAATTACCATTACTGTCTTTAAGATGTTGGTTAAACGCAGAATCTGTAAGATATTGCTCGCCGTTATAGGTCACGATTTCTTGCTTAACCCCAAGGTCTTCAAAACTCTTATGTAGTAGATACCACATGTAATCGTTCGTTAAATGACGTACATCCCCTTCGACAGTTGAAGAGCTCGCGGTCTCTGCGGTCATTGGGGTAACAGCTTGCGCCTGATTTGTAAAAGAAGAGCGATTAAGATTAAAAGAGCTCACTTGATCTTGCGCATAAACAAGAGAAAAAGGAAGTGATATGGTCATTAAGCCTAGTTCAATGGCAAGTGCAAGTTTACTAGGTACTGGCTGCAGGCTTCGATAAAGATGCTTGAGGTTCATTCTTCCAAACGCACCTATTCGACAATCTTTTATGGCATGCTTTTACGTTCTAAGTTTTAATTCTAGCATCACTTTTAAGGATTAAATCTAAATAAGATCAAGCTTATGCATAGCAACTTATGCATAGCAACTTAGGCATAGTTACTTATTGCATCGCAAAAGGGTTTTTCTAGTGCTTTTATGCTATTGCTTTAAAGTATTTGGTAACTACACGCTTTAGCTTAGGAGCAGCATTTCATACTGTTTCACGAACCTTGGGACTTGGTCTATCAACCATTATAGTTTGGCCATAATGCCCTAATGGTTTACTTCCCTAAGGGGGGTTAAACAGATGTTTAACTGTGGTTACACCGTAGTTTAGCTTTACTGTTAAAGAAGCAGTGACGGCTTTTTACTGTAGTTGTTAAGACTATGGTAGTTTATTGTTTAGATTTAAAATTAGGTTTTGTCCTTAAGTCAATGCCCCTTTTAATCCGCCAAATAAAAGAATGTATCTAGATGCGGTTCCTTATGTAATCAATATTTACATTTATTGTTTTTTTTGGCCCGTATGTTATGAGTTATTCTTGGGCTTTGGTAAATCTTTGAATTTTGCAATTCAAGTTTATTAGTATGTTTGGACATTTTAATTATATGGAAGAATTTGGGGAAGTTGAGACGGGGATTTTTGAGATACATCACTGTAAAAAGCGATATGCTACTTAGTTTTTTGAGCTACTTCATGGTAACGCCTAGGAACTTAGGAGCTGAGAAGCTTACGATCTTAGTTAGTTTGTAAAACTACTATGAAGTGCCTTTCATGGTTTGTGGTTTTTTAAACCTAACTCTAAACAAAATGCTTAAACGCATAAAAATAGCCTCCCGCCGTAGCTTGTTTTGAGCATATTAGGCGAGAGGGCTACTTGGCTATTACCTAATTCTTGTCAGCCTGCTCCTCCGTTAGAGACGGAGTAGACACATAAAGTTCTTTTTCATGAGTGCCATAATAAAGGCGCAAGAAGACGCTCTTGGTATTAGGCAAAAAGTACACATGGCTAAATCTTTGGCTAAATGGCATGATTTCTGAGAATCCATCGCCGTAGTTTGCTTCCATGGTGATGTTTTCAAGATGTTCAGCCGGAGGAGTGTTTTGTTCATTAGTCTTAAGCGCAAAGATAACTTCCCCTTGTTCCCCTCTAATAGCCATGAGTTTAAGACTATTAAGCCACTTTAAGGTTTGAGCATCATTACCACTACCGCATTCTAATAAGTTGATTGCGGTTTCATAGCGTCGACTTTGAGTTCCTAAGCGCCCTTCTGCGACGACATTTACGGTAGTACCACACTTAAGGTTATCTAAAGTAATAACTCGGTCCGTTAGGCCATTAGTTTTAACTTCCTGGCCATTAATACGCCATACAGTCTTAGTTTGTGCATCCCAAGCATCGAAGTAATCGTAATTTATCTTGGCTGTAAACCCAGTTTCCGTCACATCTGAAAGCTGGAGTTTTAAAGTATCGAGTGGACCACAGAGGCCGGCTTTACGGTCACGAACTTCAGATAACGCAAAATTAAAGACTTCGCGGCCGGCAATAAGTTTAACTTTATAAAGCTGCCAATTGGCAGTAGCTTTCTTAAAATCAAGACGCATAGTATCAGCTGGTACGGCCATGGTAGCTGAGTTGCCGGTCTTAGTAATATTACCAAGTTCCCAAGTTAGACGTGGGTTTCTAAGTTCTTCGGCAAATTTTGGTTTATACGGATTTTCAAGCTTAAAGTAATAGGTGGAACGATCTCGACCGCAACCACCAGCTTGTACGGCTACAAGCTTAGTGCCTTGCGGGATAGCACTATGTTCCTTTAAGATCACAAAGTCAGTGTCATTTTTAGTGAAGTATTGGCCGTTGACCGAATTTTTCACAAAGGACATTACTGATAAGATTACGCGCTGTGAGCGTGGTCCAGGAGCGTAGGTATATACCACCTTTGCTTGCGAGTTCTTAAGGTAAACTGGAATGGTACGCCCGGAAGAATCACCAGGGTTTAGTTCCACGTTAAACATCTTATCAAGGGTATACCCTAAAGCAGGATCGGCGTAAACGGTAAATTCCACCACGGAAGAACCATCTTCTAAAGTTTTTAGAAGCCTATGGCTAATTCTAAAGGATGAAGCGTAGTTGGCAAGCATTTCATCAGAAATGATTTTATCGTCATAGATATTCGTGCTTAACGTATCTTCAGCACAAAGACTCCCAAAAGCGTCTTTAGTACAGACAAAGTTGTCGATATCGACGTGTCCAGTTTCCCCTGAACCATAGTTCATGGAAGTTTTTCGGCCGATAGCTTTTTGTCCATCTGGGAATAACCAAATGTAGTTATCATTGATATCTATATTACGTGGATCGCACGCTCCTTCGCGTTTGGATCTTAAAGAAGAGTTTTTATTATCAATACGGATACGTGAAGTTAGGGCAATTTCAGTGCCATTAGTTTTAATAGCGCGATTATGGGTACTATTTTCAAATAGTGAGACGTAATTACCCAAGTGAGATGCCGGTGGGCGTAGGTTTTTGTTTTTATTAGCTTCGGCTTTAATAGTTTCCTTGCTTGGGAAGTTTGGTTTACTACTTTTACGCTTCACCGCGAGGACGATTTGATGCACCGGTACCCCTTCCATAATAAGAGCAGTGACTGTTGGAATCGAACCTTTAATGTAAGAGTTTAAAATATTTAGGTTAAGACGACGCTGCGGAAGGTTTAAAGCCCCTATTACGCGAGAATAAGTTATAGCAATATTGCTGTTTAAGCGTAGTAGCCCTTCAAAATATTGCGGTGAGGTCTCCGCTGCATCCGCAATAGCTTCAATTGCTTGAGCGCGGGAACAGCGAGCGTGTTTCATGTAAAGGCGTACTAAATCGTGGAGTGGCTCAACTAAGATTTGATGAGTTTTGGTGGAACTTGGAGAGTCGAACACTTCTAACGGATCTAGTTTATAAGAGTCAGCGCTTGGGGAACTCCAGGTAGCTTCAGTTTTAGCTGCTTCAATTTTATTGGAACTTGCAATGAGTTCTTTAGGTGAAAACACATCAAACCCACCATAAAGTGGACTTTGTACGGTAATGCGGTAATCATCGACGATGTTGTGACTCATGCGAATTCTAGCCACACCATCAATATTGGTTCGCACTGACACCATGCTCCCACTACAATTAGCGGAGTTTTTATCAGGGGTAATGCAAACGAGGGCATCCGGTATTGGATTACCTTCGATATTTAAAACTTTAAACTCAAAAGCTTCGTCAGCGGGCTCGTTATGGGTGCAAGCAGGTCCTAGTTTTACTTCTTCTTTTTGGGTGTTTTCTTGGGTCGCTACATTTGATGCTTCATCGTCACCGCAGGCTGTAAGCATAAAAGGCGCACTAAGAATGGACGTCATCGCTAAAGCTAAAGCGGTTTTACGCCCCAAAAATCTAAGCCTCAGAGACGAACTTGGCGCGGCTTTAGAGCGCTTAGAAGAAGTCGCCGCTTTATAAAAGTTCGATGGTATAGTCTGCATAGTGGTATTTCTTACTAGATTTCGTAAATGTTGCGTAGAAGCTCTAGTGGAAGAGGCTAAATCTGCATTTATTCTTATTATTTCTTTAGGGGCCATTTAGTCATTCTCCATATTTACAGCAAAGTCGCGGAGTCCGATTGGTGGTTAAATTTATGCTTTTACCGGCAACTTGGCATCTTTAAATCCATGTAGCGCAGACAATTGGTCTTTATCAATTTTATGAAACATTAGAAAGCTTAAGGTTCTAACCCAAAGTATGTCTAAGGCTTTAAATGCTAGGCCGGCTTAGTGTGATACATTTTACCTTGTTTAGGGCTTAAATGTGCATTTTTAGGGCTTTTTAGGATAAATTTAGGCTTAAAATCGCGCAAATATCAAATCTAAGTCTAGTCGCTGCTTATTTTTCATGGTTTTTATTGTGGGTATTTAACTATTTTATATCGTTTTTAATATCGCCTTAAGCTCTACTTAAACCTTACTTTAAACACCGCCTATATATGGTCTCAAATATCGGTATTAGTTGCCAAATCGGCTTGAACCTCGAACTTTGTCTAAAAAGCCAGCTTGAACATTCCCCCTAAAAGTTATCCTAGCTCACAATCCGAGTATGCAATTTTTTGCTATCTCACATTTTGATAACCACATACCTCTTATTTAAGGAATAAGGCTTTAATTTGCGTTAAGGTGGTATTAATTATGAAAAATTACGACTGTAAACTTTTAGGTAGTTTAGGTAAATATTTAAACTGATACATTTAAAAGCAAAACGTAATTTAGCCCCATATATTTAAAGATTAGACTTAGGTAGAGACGTATCCTAAATAAAATTAGGAAGCTTGAATTATAGATGTACCCCCTCCTAAGCCCCATCAATTATATGAATCGCATTAATGGCAGGCATGATCCATGAAACGACTACATTACAGCGCTATTTTTGTTTCAACTGTAACCATTCTTGGTATTAGCTCTTTAGTGGGCGTGGTTGGCTATTTACAACACGAATTTACGCTTAACCAAGAGATGCATGAAGTTGAAAAACAAGCTTTAAACGTGCGCCAAGCCATTATTGATAACTTTAAAGCCGAAGATTTTGCGGAAATCAATACTAAAGAGGACATGGATAAACCAATTTATCCTGCCATGCAAAAACTTCTTAATACCATTCGTATTTCGGCGGGCCTACGCTATCTCTACACTGCAAAAATCAATTCCTTAGGCGAATATATCTACGTTATTGATGGGCTCGATTACAATGCCTCTGATTTTGCGAAACCTGGCACCCCTATTGAAAAAGAACTTTATGCATATATGCGCGCTGGCCTACGTGGCGAAGTTATGATCTCCGACCATATTATGGATACCGAATGGGGGCCTGTTGTCACTGCTTATTACCCTATTTCCGTTCCAGGTCAATCAGAAGTTTTAGGGATTTTATGCATGGAGTTCGATATGACAGTTCTCCAGCAAAATCTTCAAAAATCCGTTTTAACTACTATTGCAATTGGGGTTTGCTCTAATATCCTAGGTTTGTCTTTGGTGTTGTTCTTCTTTATGCGTAATCGAAAACGTATTGTCACCAAAATGAAACAAACGGAGCGCCAAGCTGATGAATCAGCCTCCGTCCTACTTCATATGACTGAGCGCTCTGGAGTTGGGATTTTTGCTCTTAGCTTAGACGAAGATCGTGTCTTAATTTGTAATCAAGAATTCAAGCGCATTTATGGCATTACAGATGATGAATCTTTTAATTTTGAAAGATTCTTGCGTTTTTCAGACCGTTTAATGCCACCTAGTGAATATCGCGAACTTTGTGAAAAAATTCGTAATTTAGATTCTGCCCCTTCTGACGACATTAAATATGAATACCATTTACAGCCTGAAGGTACACAAAACTACATAGCGATTAATGGTATTTTTAGGCATGTAATAACCACGAGTGGTGAACGTATATTAGTAATTTCGGCGATTGATGTAACAGAACAAAATTTAAAGATAAATATCAATAACTTTGAGCGTGGCATGTTTAAGGAAGCATTGATTGCAAGTTCTTCCACTGCTGTTTTGGTGGACTTGCATTCCGGCAAAATTGAAAAATCATCCGTCTTTAAAGCCTCACCATATACCCAATCATTCTTCCAAAGTTCTGATTTCCCAATTGATTTGGATGCCTTCTTAGATAAGTTTTGCCGGGAAACCCAGCCGCTTGAAGTAACTAATGGTATACGTGCGGAAGCGTCAGTTTCATCCCTTTTAGGGGCCTGGAAACGAGGTGTTACCAATATAACTCGACGCTACACCTATGTAAAAGAACAGGTAAACTTTACCCTATTGATTCTTTTTTCCGAAAACAAAAACGATGGACACGTCTATGTGTGCATGATGACACATAGTTTGTCTAAAACCGCAGAAGAGCCAAGCAAGCTTTCAGCAAGCGGTAATGCAGCAACTGAAAATTGCATGGTAAACAAGTCCATCTTTTCTCCAAATTTTACTGAACGAGTTTTCCAAGAAATCAATTCGCCATTAAATGGACTGTTAAACATGCTTGAACTAGTTGAGCATTTCCATGTCACCCCGCAGCAGTTCTCTCAAACCTGTGACACTATGAAGCATACGGCGAATCGTATTGTGAACTTTGTGAACAATACTATCTATATCGAGCAAATAAAGAGCAATTCAGTAATACTAAGCCGTGAACTGGTTGATATCGTCGCCCTATTTAAAGAATGCGTTAATACTATTCAACCTCGCGCTCAGCGCCAAAATATAACCTGCATCTTTAATAACGAAGCGAACTTAAAATACCCTATGGTTTATGCTAGTCGTCATCATTTACACCAGATTATCATGAACTTAGCGGAAAATGCGCTTAACTACAATAAAGAAAATGGGCTCATAATTTTTGAATTACATTCCGAAGACAGCGCTGAACCAAATATGCAAAGTTGCCGCTTTACCATTAAAGATACTGGTAATGGCATGAGCGAAGAGTTTATGGAACATATCTTCGAGGGAGGAGAAGACTCAGAATCAGAACTTTCTGCTAAAGGTATAATTGGTTTAGGATTACCGGTTGTTCGTGGATTGCTTGCAGCTATGCATGGGCATTTGCGTTTAGTCAGCACCCCAGGTGATGGAGCTATCGCTGAATTTACCTTAAGCTTTGAAGGAGCGCTCAATAAGGAAATCCAAATTAATCCAGCAACTTCTTATCCATTAAAGGGTTTAAGTATTTTATTAGCAGAAGACAATATGTTAGGTGCCGAAATTCTCTCTTACATGCTAAATAATGCTGGAGCTAAAGTAAAGGTTTGTGCTAACGGTTCGGCAGCTCTTGAGGCGTTCCATGAATCTAGTGTGGGCGATTTCGATTTAGTGCTTACAGAAATCAAAATGCCAGTAATGGACGGTCTACTTGAAGCTAGAAGTATTCGTAATTCTGGGCATGCCCAACACAATTCCATTCCTATAATTGCATTAACTTCCTCGGCTTCAAGCAGTGCACTCCAAAAACTCGAAAAGATGGGAATTAACGATTATTTAGTTAAACCTGTTGAATGCACCTACTTAATTCAAAAGTTAAGCTACTGGGCACAGCATAAAGCTGATGAAGTGACTAATAAGCAGGATGCTAAAAATTCATCTTCGGCTACTGCTCTCGCTCCTAAAAACGATCCAGGTTTTACAGAAGAAGGCCATCGCGTGGTTAATTTCGAGGCCCCTTTAACTTGGGAACCTAAAAAGAAGAAAGCGCCTAAAAAAAACTAGAAAATCAGGCAAAAGCCTCAATGAACAAAACTGAAGTTAAGCCTAACACCACAAAAGTAAATGGTGGTGCGCCTAAAAAAGCAGCTGCAAACCAAGCTAAGAATTCAGGTTTAAATGAAGCCCCTAATGCTCCTAAGCCTCAAGGAACAAAAGAGGAATCTAAAAAACAGAATGAGCCTATGCCCGATAGCGAGTCGTACGTTTAATTAAGAAGCGGAGTATTCAGCGCCAAGAGCAAGGAGCGCAAAAGAGTATAAGAGCAAGGAGCGCAAAAGAGTATAAGAGCAAGGAGCGCAAAAGAGTATAAGAGCAAAGAGCGTAAGGAAAGCACCAAAGCAAGAAAAGCAAAGAGATAAAATAAGGTGTGTGGCAACCACTTATTTAACAGCGCTTGAAATCAAATTTTAACCGCCCTAGTAAAATTATGAGGCCTGTGTGGTCAAATTCTACTAGGGGTTTTTATACTCTTAAATCGCCACGTCAAAGTTCTTCTGAAATTTAATATTTTGCTTCTTATGGCTTTTTAAGTGAGACTTTGAATGATTGTTAAGGATTGCTGTTTAGTTAGGCTTTGAAAGATTGTTAATGATTGTTTTTTAATGTTTGGTTTTGTTTACACAAAAAAATACCCAGCCGAAGCCGGGTATTTGTCCAGTCATTAGTTTATTTAATATTATTATGATTTCTTGGAATCTTTTTTTTGTGCTTTATTTAGCAGCACTTGGGCATAATGATTCAGCGATCTTTTGACCATTGTATTCCATTCTATAACCTAAAGTTTCAACCTTAGGTAAAAGTTCTTGGTTACTAGCAGACTGGCACACTGAACCTGTTAAGCTATTGAGATAACTTTGCATTTCTGCGGGGATTACGGCTTTACGATTACGTGGGTGGTAGTCGAGCACGTAAAAGAGCTTACGGCCATCAGCATCAAGTCTAGTAATGCTCATGTCTTCATCAATTTTAATCGGAGCAGTTTCTTTAAAAGCAGGAATGAGTTTTTGTTGAATAAATTCAGCAGTGTATTCAACAGGCTTTTGTTCATCAGCAGCTGCTACAGTTGCTGGAGCTACCTTCTGAGTTGGAGCCTTAGTAACTTCATTAGTTGGAGTATTCACAGAGCTTGCTTGAGTGTTGTTATCACCGCAGGCGGCGGTAAGCAATGTTACGGCAGCTGCTGCTGATACTCTGATGGTACGCATTATATTCACTTTTAATCTTCCTTAAATATGGTTTGGATAAGCCATATATGTAATCAGTTATGAGGCGTCCTTTGGGACTCAAAATAAAATCATAGCTAATTGTGGCACAAAGTGCTATTAAATCTAAAAAATTTGACTAAATTTTGTTAGCTAAGTTCACCATTGCCCCAAATATTTCATAAAACCTTTATGAAATAAAGCTCTAAAAGCCAATTATGGAGTTTTTATCTTTGGGCTTGGTCTTAGCGAACTAACCTGTAATTTTTTCGAGTCAACGTATCTGACTGCCCCCACGGGCAAGCCCGTGGGGTTCTGATTGTCAAATGTAGCTTGTAATCGTACACCATTTTCAGCCTTTGGAGTTACAAGTGTAAATCTGTTTGAATCAGGACTTTCATTACCAAAGAGTCCTACGACCACATTAGCGGTAAATTTCTGATTTCTGAAGTGGGATTTGGTCCAATTGTCTAGGTCCATTTGGTCGAGGTACAAATTTAGGATATGATTTTTAAAAGGTTAAAGCTTAAAGCTTTTAATTTTAAAACCAAAAATCCAAGGGGATAACTCAAAAACTAAGACTCTGAACTTCAACTTCGTAAAGAAAGGTTTTTTGGTAACTAAAGCGCCGTTAAGGCCTTAAATAATTCTTCAAGCTCTAAAGATATGTCCTCACGGGCTTTATTACTAGTTAAAGCTGATGCTTGGCGCGCTAAAACTATAATGCGTTCATATAGCTGCACTTCCCGTGGATTATCAAAGTTAATAGCCCGATATGGGATGGTAGATAAAGGTTTTTCTGCAAAAACTACTACCCCGCCTTTAACTACGCCCACGTTTTTAATCCATGTAAAAACCATGTGGCTTGAGAGCCACGCTAAGATATACCAAATATCTTCACGGCAGTCGTCGTTAGGCACTAAAGCTACGATATCTTGCACTGGCATAATGTAGCTTGGCGCTACACAAAATCTAATGTAGTTACGGGCCGTAATACGTTCCTTGCAAGGCACTAGTAACCGAGGTTTGGGTCTTTTAAAGAGCTTTTGGCTGCGCGGAAAGGCAAATTCCCACAACTTTAATTTTTGACCGTAATCATAGCGCCCTTCTAATTCCGTTTTGTGCGCTTCGAATCTTTTCCAGGCCGTAGGAAACTTGGCTTGAAATTTAGCTTGAGTTAACTTTTCTTGTAGGAAGAAGTAGCGCGCTTCTTTCGTGTAACCATAACGGACTAGGTCTTTTGATTTTATTACTCTAATCAAAGCCTCTTGTTCTTGAGGTGGTAAATCATAGTCGGTAAAGTTAAACGTGGCATCATGTCCTGAGACCATGCCACTTCCAATATCTAAGACATCGCCTAGCGTCGTGATTAAACCATTTTTTGGGGTGCAGGCTTTTTTTAATCGATCTAATTCGCTTTGGGTTTTCTTACTTATAAGGCGCCATAGACCATCAGCAGTAAATTGCGTAATAGCTTCCGTAGTAAAGTGCGAAAGTTGTAGCCCTTCTGGAAGTTTGACCCATCTTTTAGGGAACGTATGCACTAATAACGGAATTTCTTTAGCGTCCTGCGGGGTTAATATGGGGTTATAGTTTTGGACCTTGTTTTGCTTGTATGCTTGATTAGAGCTATCTAAGTTGCTTTTTCTATCTAAGGGATTGGATTTACTTAAGTTATTAGAGCTATTAGAAGTATTAGAATTAGTAACATCTTCCTCGAGCTGAGATTCACTTTCTTTAGACTCAGAGTTTTGTTTTACTCCAAACTTAACATAATGAAAAATTACCACAGAGGTGTTGACGTCTTCAAAGATATCATTTTCTTGAAAGGTAAAGATTTGTTTTAAGTAACCATGTTCGGCCATATAGCGTCTCATACCTTGAGCATGCATATTGTTTAACCAATAGTCGCTCACGATAAAGATTAGCTCCCCACCTGGCTTTAAATGGGCAATGGCTTTTAAAATAAAGGCAAAAGAGTAATCACAGTAGTGATTACAGTACTTACTCCATAATGGATCTGCCTCGAGCAGTTCTTGTTCAGCTTTAGGGATATGGCGCCATTTAACGTAAGGTGGATTACCAATAATTAAATCGTAAGTAAATTCTTGGGGCTCAAGTGGAACTTCTAAAAAGTCTTGCTTCTTTATTTTGGTGTTTCGTTTTATTAACGCGGGGTCTATTTCATAAGCCGTAATATGCCTAAAGCCAGCCTTACTTAAAGCTTGTACAAATACCCCTTCACCGGCGCATGGTTCTAACACTTTTGCGCTAGTAGAAACAGAGGTTAAGGAGAGCATAAATCTTGCGAGATCAGGGGGAGTAAAATATTGCCCTAAATCGCTATTTGTGGAATTAGCTTTAAGTTTGCGAGGTGCAGGTTTGGCAGTACTTTTAAGAAAAGATGGCATAAAAATCCTAAAATGCGGCTTAAAACGTTTTTAGAGTCCAAAGTTTGGACTGTATTTTACACGTTTTAATGAAGGTTTAGCACTATTTAACCTAGAGCATGGCGCTTTTAAGGTTTCCAACCTTATTCTAGCTTGTGGTTTTTAAAAACCAAAGCTTACTGTGCTTAGTAGCCTAATTGTGTTTTTCATAGCGCTACAGCTATACTTTTTCTGAGCACTGTAATATTACTTTCCTTAATCCCGCTCCCACCAATTACGCATAGACCATTGTGAAAATGGTCTTCTGAGGCGATAGTCGTAACTTGGCCCGGCAATAGCTTCAGCCAATGCGAAAATAATATTGATGAGGAAAATAGTGAACCGCACTAGCATCACGAAGATAAAGGCGATAATAGTCCAAATAATTAACGCCATGGTCTTTGGTAAATGCCGGAAACGATAAGCGGTGTCTTTAATAAAGATAGTCAGTGCACTAGCGTACATATCTTTTGTGTCAACCGTATCATCAAGCTTGAAATTTGGTTTATCGTCAAGCGACCCGCAAGCGGCGAACATACGTCTTAAATCAGAAGCCTTACTTATATTGTAAAGAGGTACTCGTTCAAGATCTGAACACCCTTCGAACATCGAAGACATATCGCTAATATGCGAAGTATCAATTAGGGGGGCTTTTTTGAGGTTCTTTAAATTATAAAATAAACCTCTTAAAGACCGAACACGCACGCCTGGAATAATCTTAAAATTAATTTCCTTAAGTTTATTTCGTGATTTGCGATCCATCTTGGCAAAGGGAGATGTTCTCTTCGTGGTATTGTAGTTGATGGTTAAAGTTTTTAGAGTCCCTTCTTCCATCGCTTTTGTGATATCTTGCGTGAGTTCTAAAGGTGAATTAAGCACGGGATTACGCTTGCGATACGGGCAGTTAAAGAACATTTCAGCCATATTCTTGGCCCTGGAAAAATCAAATTCAGGAATTTCCTCAAGCGCGCGGCATGACATAAACATTCGGCTAACGTCTGAAACATGAGAAGTATCCATAAGTGGCAATCTAGTAAGCGCAGTAGCCCCTAAAAACATGGCGCTGGCACTAACAACAGAACTCATATCAAGCGCCGGAATAGTAGTTAAAGCTACTGCGTTCATAAACATTGAACTCATGTTCCAAACTTTTGAGGTATCAAGTTTTGGGATTGTTTTGAGCGAACCGCAACCACAAAACATACCACTCATATTGTTGCAGCTTGAGGTATCAAAGGCCGGAATTTCCTTTAGTTGAGTGCAACCTAAAAACATACGGTTCATGTCTTTAACGCGGGAAGTATCAAATAAAGGCACTTCTTGAAGGGAGCTACAGCCATAAAACATGCCGGCAGTTGACTCTACCTGTTCACCTAAAATTATGGGGCATGTGATGCGTTTTAACGTGTTAAGCCCAGAAAACGGACTATTACTTCCAAGGCAGACATCAGGATTAAGCGGATTATATTCCATCTTTATTTGGTAATTGATGGTGATAGAATCAAATTCTCCATTTTGGAGGCGTGACCCAAAATTTGAACCTAAAACATTGGGATCGGTGATGACGATATTACGGATAGAGTCTTGCTCTTCTTTAAATGAAAAATAACCCATATTTGATCCTAATCCTAACTTTAACTAAAATTCTCTTTCCATTAAATAGAGCTTAAAGAGCCTTAAAAAGCTTATTTTTGGGATTGAGCTTCTTTGGAAGGAGCATTATCAGTTACTTTTACGGCAGTTGCCATATGCGCCTCAACAGGCATTGTTTTCACGCGCATACTATCATTCTCAAAATCATAAATATTTTCCCACTCAGAGCGAGCCTTTTGGGTTAAAAGGTTAGACTTGTTAAAGGTTCCATTCATGGTTTTAGCGCTTGAGGTATCGAGGAGTGGTAGTTTTTCTAAAGCCCAAGTGTCCGCAAACATTCGGTCAAAGTCTTCAACCTTACTCGTATCAAATTTAGGGATGGCCTTAATTACGTGCGCCCCTGAAAACATCCACTTAGTATATTTTAAGTTTGGAGTTTTAAAATTAGGGACTTCTTTTAATGCATAAGCTCGGGCAAACATGCCACGCATATCGGTAACGTTTAAGGTGTTATATGTTGGAATGTGTTCTAACTTCTCGCAATGCTGAAACATATAACTCATATCAGTTACGTTTGAAGTGTCATAAAGAGGTACTGACTCTAAGGATACATTCCACGCGAAAAGACTTTTCATGGAAGTAACGTTACGAGTTTCCATTACCGGGCCTGCTTTTAACTCCGATAAAGCAGCAAACATGCAATCAAATGAAGTACCATTGGGGCCGGCTATAATCTTAAATGGAATTTCTCTAATTGGTTTTTCTAGATTCGCTAAATGAAATGGATTGCTCCTATTTACGACTTTATGGTCATATTCAGGAACTTCATCTCCTTTAGTGCAGCTTAAAGGGAAATTCATGGTAAGCGAATGTAGCGTACCGTCGATAATTCCCTTAAGAATCTCTGGAGTAATATCTTCTGGACTATTTAACACTGGGTTTTGCGCCCGACTCGCATCAAAGTACCAAAACCCACCACCGATAGCGGCCACAAGAGCAATTAGATTTACAATCTTTGGGTTGAGATGCTTCTTCGGTCCTAAGTCAGACTTAAATGAATCGGTTCTATTAGAGTTTGAGCTTTGGTTTGAAGTTTGAGACACAGCTTCATCCTTATATTCAGCTTCATGGCAAGTCTCTCGGGCGGTTTGGGCCTTCTGACTGCTCCCACGGGCAAGCCCGTGGGGTTCTGATTGTCAAGTGTAGCTTGTAATCGTACACCATTTTCAGGCTTTGGAGTTACAAGTGTAAATATGTTTGAATCAGGACTTTCATTACCAAAGAGTCCTACGACCACATTAGCGATAAATTTCTGTTTTACGACAAGGAAGTACAGTCAATCTTCCTAACGTTTAGATTATATATTGATCCATGCTAATGTCAAGTGGTAGAATTATAGTTTTTCATAGAAAAGCGACTTTCATCCGACACACAAGCGTGTGGGTTTTACACCGCAATTTATAACACGCATTCGATTTCAAATACGCAAATACCCATTTACACTTTACGCACAGGGACAATCACAGTTTTATTTATTATTGTTAGGCCAGGCTCTAAAATGTTTTTTTACTGTGTTTCATGTAGCTGCCACTATTGATTTAAACAAAATAAAGTTTTGGTTTTAAAATTCAATGCCATAGCAATAAGAAAAAAAATTATGACTCTAGTTCTAAAGACGAGTAACGTACGCTCCGGTCCTTAAAGGGCGTTTTGCTTTTAAACTAGGTAAATAAAGGCCAATAGCCTAAGTCCGTAGAAGCAAACTGCATGCAATATATTATAGGAAAAAATCTTCTTGTAAGCCTTGTTTTTAGGGAGATATACGTACCAAAGTAGACTTCGTGTACAGCATTTATATTTAAAAAAACTAGCTTTCTATGGAGGTTTATTGGTTTTTAAGGTTATGTTTTTGTTTTTACGATAGGTTTTGCCGTTCTCATTTTAAGATCTGCAATCTAGCTCTATCTCTGAGTTTTGGTTGATTTTTATTTCGCTACTTTTATTACTTTTGCTTCTAAGCTTTTATTTAAAACAATTGATAGGAGCAAGTAGTTTTAGTTCTATGAACTTGAAGGATTATTCTGGTTATTCGGGGCTTTTGAGCCTAAACTCATCCTAAACATCCACTAAAAATGTAAATTTTTCTTAAAAATTGACCGGACTCAGATAACTTTACGCTTTCAGGTGGTGTGAACGGACAAATACCGTGCGCTCTTAAAAAATTGTGCTAGAATTCACTCAAATTTTTTTAGCTAGCGGAAGTTTATCATTTTTTCTAAGAACGGTTTGATTTTGGCTAAAACCCCTATCGATCCATTAATTGTGGCGTTAATGCGTGCATGATTTAATGTTTTAAAAAATGGCTCAATAGATAACGACGCATGTAACCACTTCCTGCTTTGAGTAACATTCTCTATGTCAGATACAGCAAAAAACAATTTAACTCAAGATTCAAAAGCTTCAACCATCCAAGCTTCAAATGACGCTTCTAATGGGGCCATAAAAAACTCCGCCTCCAATACCGACTATGCAACCGATTTAGTCTTTGGGCTTGAAGACCGTCCTCCTTTGAAGCAAACTTTATTCGCCGCCTTTCAGCATTTATTAGCTGTGTTTGTTGCGATTATCACACCACCTTTAATTATTGCCGGAGCCTTAGGTTTAAAGCTTGAAGAAACTAGTTATCTTGTTTCCATGGCTTTACTTGCTTCTGGCATCTCAACCTTTATTCAATGTCGCACTATAGGCAAGATTGGATGCGGGCTTTTGTGTATTCAAGGGACCTCATTTTCATTTATCTCCCCAATTATCAGTGCCGGTTTAGCCGGTGGCTTAGCTTCAATCTTTGGGGCGGTAATTGCAGCTTCCACTGTTGAAATGTTTATTAGCCGCGTGCTTAAGTTTACCCGTAAGATAATCACTCCGCTCGTTTCTGGGATAGTAGTAACTTTAATCGGGATGAGCCTCATCAAAGTTGGTATCACCGCTTGTGGCGGTGGTTTTTTAGCTAAGGAAAATGGCACCTTCGGTTCAATGGAAAACTTAGGCTTGGCCACTATTGTAATCTTAGTTACTTTGTTCTTTAACCGTAGCTCTAACAAATACTTACGTATGAGTTCTATTGTGCTTGGGTTAATCGCGGGTTTTGTGGCCGCAGCTTGTCTTGGACGCGTAGATTTTAATAGCATGGGTAACCTTGGTGGGTTTAATTTAGTAGTACCATTTAAGTATGGTTTAAGCTTTGACCCGGCTGCTATTATTGGCCTTGGGATTGTATATTTAATTACCGCAATTGAAGCCTACGGTGACGTTACAGCGAACTCTCTTATTTCCGGACAGCCAATTGAAGGCCCTGTTTTTGAAAAGCGCGCCTCAGGTGGGATCTTAGCTGATGGCTTTAACTCCATGTTAGCTGGTTGCCTAAACTCTTTCCCTAATTCAATCTTTGCCCAAAACAACGGCATGATTCAACTTACAGGGGTTGCTTCTCGCTACGTTGGGTATTTTATTGCGGCTATGCTCGTCATACTTGGGATGTTCCCTATCGTCGGTAAAGTCTTTGCTTTAATCCCAGATCCTGTTTTAGGTGGGGCAACCTTATTGATGTTTGGGACTGTAGCTGCAGCCGGTATTAAGATCATTTCAACCCAAAGAATGGATCGTAAAGCTATTTTAGTTATGGCTTTAAGTTTCTCTTTTGGTCTTTCTGTAGAATTAGTGCCTGAAATTTTAAACCACTTCCCTAAGACCATTTCCTCTATCTTCTCCTCAGGGATTACAACTGGTGGTTTGGTTGCTATTTTATCTAATGCGTTAATTCACATTAAAGAAGAACCAAAGAAAGAAGAAGTTAAAAAGGATGAGGCCTAGAAGGAAGAAGCCAAGAAGAGTGTGGCTTAATCAATAGAGTCCTTAAGGGAAATGGCTTAGAAGCTCCCTGCTAAATAAAAGATTATTGCGTTAAACAATCATGAGGTGATCAATAACGAAAGTTAAAAAGATCACCTAATTTGAGATCATCTACTCTGATAATCTCAGATCAACTTCATGATAACCTACACATCTTCATTGGCGCATGCTTATCCCTATCATCCTCATTGTGTTTGTACGAATAGAAGAGCATGAAGCGGTGCTTCATATCATGGTACAAAGTGCCATAGAGTACGAATACATGACTTTCACAATCCGGACAAGTCCAAATGATGAGTCAATCACTCAATATTTATCCCCGAAGCTCGGGATCAAGGTCCACATTCACCGACTCCCAAAGGTCGAACTCGCCCTTATGATGGCAGTGCGGGCACTCCATTTGTTCTTTGTGATACTTTGACATGGGCTACATGTTTTATATTAGGTGGAGGATGATAAATCATCCGTTATCTTATCTCAGCAAATATAACTCGAAATATAACTCGAAATATAACCGAAATACAACCGATTTATAACCGAAATATAACCGATTTGTAACCGAAATATAACCGATTTGTAACCGATTTATAACCGAAATATAGCCGAAATATAGCCGAAATATAGCCGAATTATAGCCGAATTATAGCCGAATTATAGCCGAATTATAACCGAATTATAACCGAATTGCGATGAAAATCATTTGAAAATAAGCCGACTCACATACTTGCTCATTGATTCTGACTGCTCCCACGGGCAAGCCCGTGGGAGCAGTCAGAAAGGGCTTCGCGTATGGTGTAATCGTCATACTGCTTCGTGGTGTCAGGGAAGAGCGTACCACCAGGCAACTCATGCATCGTCTTATTGCGTATGATAGAGTCGATATAATTGGTGTAAATTTAAAAAATTGGGCCACGCCCTAATAAACCTTGTAAAATATTAATTACCAACATTCATATTTATATAAGGAAAGGGAAATGGCCCAACAAGCTAATCTTACACTAGAACTAGACAAAGTTAAAGATCAATTATTATGCCAAGAAGGCGCAGGAGTAGCACAGCTTGTTAGTGCCAAACTGAAAATGTAGAAATTCGCCAAAGTGAAAATGTCGTTTTTTCAGCTAAAATTTCTTTATAGACCATATAAAGGAGTTTTGTATGAGAAAAGACATAGCAGAAACACTGAGGGAATTTTTAATGAATGGTATAAAACCAAACTACTCAAAAATAGCAAAGCAATTTAATTGCGATGCAAGAACTGTAAAAAGGTATTTTTTAAACTGCCAAAACTTAAAAAGAAAACCAAGAGTTGTAGTAAAAGTTTTGGATGCTTATGAAGAATTAG
>UQCV01000011.1 GCA_900539665.1 uncultured Succinivibrionaceae bacterium
TTTTAACTTTCGTTATTTAAAACTTTAAGTTCTGTTTTTATAGATTACCGTGATCATTATCTCATTATCCTATCAGATCTTACTTTATCTAGAGTTCTTACCGTCAGATCTGAGATTATCAAGGGATCTGGAATATTCCTCCTCTAGTAGGCTAATTGGATCTAAGCAAAGCTTGATATCTATCAGATTGAAGCACTGTTTTAAAGAATCATCGTGCATATCTGTAGGTAAAAACAGAAAGTTATGCACGTTGGCTCTAATCTATTTCTCATTATTAGGTTTCTTAGTGTTAGTTAACGCCATATAAATAAACTTACACTATCATATATTTATGACCAATTATCGAAGCTATAATTCATCGTTCATTCTAATAAGATACCACTCAACCGTCTTCACGATACCTGTATCAAAGGTCTCATCAGCCTTCCATCCTAGTTCGGTTTCAAGCTTGGTTGCGTCGATTGCATAACGGAAGTCATGACCTGCACGGTCTTGAACAAAAGAAATCAGTTCCTTGTAGCTCTTACCGTTAGCTCTTGGTCTTTCCTGGTCAAGAATCTCACAAACCTTGTTTACAATAACAATGTTTGTGCGTTCATTTCTACCACCTACGTTGTAGGTTTCACCACTTACACCTGTATGGTAAATAAGATCAATTGCTTTACAGTGGTCAAGCACATATAACCAATCACGAATGTTGTTTCCCTTACCATATACAGGAAGAGCTTGTTCACTCAGTGCTAGCTTAATAATATGAGGGATTAGCTTTTCATTATGCTGCTTTGGACCATAGTTATTTGAGCAATTAGAAGTAGTCACATTCATACCATAGGTATGGTGATATGCTCTCACAATAAAATCTGAGCTTGCCTTACTTGCTGAATATGGACTATTAGGCGCATAGGCTGTGTTCTCAGTAAAGAATCCAGTTTCACCAAGAGTACCGTATACCTCATCAGTTGAAATATGATGGAAGCGGCAGTCTTCGTAGCCTGGTTTCACCTTATTTGGTCCTTGCATCCAGTGTCTGAAGGCAACATCAATAAGGGTAAAGGTACCATTGATGTTAGTTTTGATAAATGCTCCAGGATTCTTGATAGAATTATCAACATGGCTTTCGGCTGCAAAGTGAATTACGCCACGAATATCATATTCGTTGAATAACTTTTCAATAAGTTCACGGTCACAAATATCCCCCTGAACAAAGGTGTAATTTGACTTGCCTTCACATTCCTTAACATTATCAAGATTACCAGCATAGGTAAGCTTATCTAAGTTAATTACGTGGTAGTCGCTATACTTTTCTACGAAATATGGAACAAAGTTAGAACCGATAAAGCCGGCACCACCGGTTACTAAAATTGACTTAGACATTTATTGAGACTCTCCTGCCAATGTGGAATTTCAATGCCAAAATGTTCTTTGATCTTTGATTTATCAAGCACGCTATAAAATGGACGCTTTGTCTTTGTTGGAAATGCGCTGGAAGGAATTGGATTCACCTTGCATGAAAGCTTAGAACCCCTCATTATTGCTACAGCAAAATCATACCAAGAACAAACTCCTTCATTGGAAAAATGATAGATTTCACGGATATGAGTAGCATCACTACGACTTCCATAAGATTCGTTATCAGCATTCTTTGGTGATAGCTTAACAGTCTTATGTTCAAGTCCGTTTATTACGGATACTATTGCCTGAGCTAAATCTTCAGCAAAAGTTGGAGTACCTACTTGATCTGCAACAACGTTAAGACTCGCTTTTTCAGCACCTAGTCTACGCATGGTTTTAACAAAATTGTTACCAAAATTTGAATAGAGCCAAGCAGTTCTGATAATAATCGCATTACCTTGGGCATTAGCAAAAAGATCTTCTTCCCCTTGTAGCTTGGTACGTCCATAAGCAGATACTGGATTTACCTTATCATCAGGAGTAAGTGGACGACAGGCATTACCATCAAACACATAGTCAGTGGAAATATGAATCAAGGTCTCTACATTACTTAAGCCCAAATTCATAGGACCTACTGCATTTATCTTTTGCGCTAATTCTTCTTCGTCTTCAGCTTTATCTACAGAAGTGTATGCAGCACAATTTATAATGCAATTTACATTATTTTCTTTTACAAATGATTTTACAGCATCTAGGTTAGTTATATCTAGTGCCTTTACTACTCTTTCGTTAGCTAAATTCTCATTTTCAACACCGGATACAACGTCTGTAAGGATGGTCTGTTCCTTTGGAAGAAGTGGGCTTAAGCAACGTCCTAATTGACCATTAGCCCCTGTTATTAAGTACATCCTTTACTTCCTTATGCATGCGATCCTTATCAGAGACTAAAATTTTATCAGCAGGCACCTGCCAATCAACCCCAATAGTAGGATCATCAAAGCGAATACCAAATTCAGATTCCTTGCAGTAGAGGTTGTCGCATTTATATGCAAATACTGCAGTTTCACTTAGCACAGAGAAGCCATGCAAGAATCCACGTGGAATAAAAAGCTGTCTGTTATTTTCTGCACTTAACTCCACAGCCACATACTGTAAAAAAGTTGGGCTATCCTTACGAAAATCGACAGCCACATCCAAAACCTTACCTGCAAGTACTCGAACAAGCTTTGCCTGAGCGTGTTCACCAAGCTGACAATGCAAACCGCGAACTACACCATAGCTTGATTTACTTTGATTATCTTGAACAAATCTATTAGTAATACCGTTAGAAATGAATTCCTGTTCATTATAGCTTTCAAAGAAATAACCACGGTCATCTTTAAAAATGCGAGGTTCTACAATAACCACGCCATCAATTGCTGTTTTAATAAAGTTCATGATATTCTCTGTATACTTTCTTTAAATAATCTTTGTAACTATTGCCATCTTTTAATTGGTCTATTAAATTTTGCATTTGCTTATCATCAATAAAACCACGTCTGTACGCAATTTCCTCGATACACGCAATTTTGAGTCCTTGACGTTTTTCAACAATCTGTACAAACGATGAGGCCGCCATCAAGCTATCAGGTGTACCTGCATCTAGCCAAGCATTACCACGACGCAACGGAATCACATTTAAACGTTCTTCTTTTAAATATAAGTTATTTAAATCTGTTATTTCATATTCCCCACGCGCTGATGGCCTTAACGTTTTAGCTTTTTCAACAACATCACTTGGATAAAAATAAAGGCCCACAAGAGCGTAATTTGATTTTGGATTACTAGGCTTTTCTTCAATTGAAATTACCTTATGATTTTCATCAAATTCCACAACACCAAAACGTTCTGGATCTGACACATGATAGGCAAAGATTGATGCATTTTTCCCTTGATTTTCTAAAAGTTCTGTTCTTAAAAGCTGGTACTGTCCACCAAGGTAGAAAATATTATCCCCCAAAATTAAGCAAACATCGTCATCTTGGCCAACTTGCTCTACATCCGTACCACAATTATCCACACTTCTATGCGTAGCAACAGCTTTGTTTCTTATAAATTCCTCTGCCAAAATAAAGGCTTGTGCTATTCCATCAGGATTAGGCTGAACTTTATAACTTAGACTTAATCCTAATTTGTCACCACTTCCAAGCAATTCCTCTATATTTGGGAGATCGCATGGGGTTGAAATAATAAGAATCTCTGAGATACCAAGCAGCATTAATGTTGCTAATGGGTAATAGATCATTGGCTTATCGTAAACAGGTAAAAGCTGTTTAGATACAGTTTGCGTCATAGGATATAAACGAGACCCAGTACCGCCGGCAAGAATTATACCTTTCATACTATATTCCCCATGTTTATAATACTTCACACACAAACACAATTTGCAAATTACAATTATTGGCAAATTACAATTATTGTTTATATGACGTTTATGTATTTCGGTACTGTTTATTTGTGTACCTTACTCAGAGAATATCGTCATTAGTAATATAACTCCAACCAAAACCACATTTTTTGAAATTTTCAACATAACATGTTGAGACAATCAACTTTGAAATGAGGATGATTGTTCGAAAAGTTTCTGACGACTCTAATCAATTATCATTGTTATCAATGAACTCTGAAGTAATTCTGAACAAGTTTGCTTATCTTATCAAATTATGAACTATTTTATTCTTATTGTTTCCACTGTATTTTAATGAGCGGTATTACACCAAACAATAGAACCCAATTCCGCTTGAATTTGAAAAATGGCACAATACCAAATAATTTGCAGTAAAATAACGTACGTGGATTATTCTTGAGATAAGCATATCTGTATGCGGGATACCGATTTCTAATATCTAGCTTTACTGCCTCTGCAGTACAACGCATCTTTTCCTCTTGCAGATTCGATGTCCTAGAGTTATGCATTCTATATTTCACCAAAACTTCCTGTATTACGTGAAAGCACGTCACATCAAGAAGTTCGTTAAAAATCTGATAATCCTCACATGGACTAAAAAAAGCTTTATATTTAATATTGTTTTCTATAAGAACACTACGTCTAAACATTACGGAAGTATGTGCTAAATAGCAAGATTCAGTGAGCACACATCTAATCTCATGGTCATAACCAGGACAAGTTACAATATGCCCAGTCTCATCCTTTGCATCATCGGTAAAGTACTGAACAAAAGCCCCAACCACTCCCACTTCTGCATTTTTATCGAGGTAACTAGCTTCATTTTCTAAACGATTAGGCAAGCAAACATCATCATGATCAAATACGGCTACAAATTCACCTCGTGCTAACTTCAACAGCTTATTACGAGATGCAGAAATCCCAATATTTGAATCATTTTTGTAATACTTTATTCTAATGTCATCATAAGACTTTACAATGTTTTCTATCTCTAAATTATCAGGACTGTCATTAAGAATAATAAATTCAAAATCTGTCAGTGTTTGGTCCAGTATTGAATCAATACATTCACGCAAATGCTGAGGCTTAGTATTATATATAGGTGTCAATACAGAAATCTTTGGTGTATGGTTTTCAAATGTCATTAAGTTCACCAATTTTATCAAAAACTAAATCAACCAAGCATCTAGAAGCAATATACCGTTGTGTATTCATCTGATGACAAACGCTGATTATCACAAGTACGCCATACCATTATTGCGTATATATACACTCAATAACCGGTTAATGGCAAGCAAGTTGTAACATTTTTGGCTCTTCGTGTATATGTGTGGATAAAAGAGCCAATTTAGCAACACATATGCCCGAAGTGCCAATTTTTTATAAATTTTTACTTACTCTTTAGCAAGCTCCAAAACATTTGTTTAATAATGTTTTGTCAACTTGTTGCCTTGTTGGTTTAAAACTTTTAAGTTTAAGCCAAGAGTTACAAGACATTATTAAATTGCCTAGTTTGATTTACGATACTTTCTAAGGTAGTAATACCCTTTTAAAAGATTGATAAATCCACAATGATTATATCCCCATAGATAGATCTTTAAATCTAGAGGTAATAAATGCTTTTCATGTTGGTATTTTTGAAAAAAGTTCTCAATCTCTTGTTTTTGCTCCGCTGTTAAAATATGCATGGTGGTATTACAATTCCATGCTTTAAAAGCCATTTGAAAAGCTTTAACAATCGCAATTTTGTAGAGTTCAGGGAACTTACCTTCAGTGGCTTTAATTTTTTGTAAGCCACACAAGAAATAAGAAAATTTTTTACCAGCTTGGTCGTTATTCATTATTGAATTTTCGTTCAGACGATTATATGAATAATAGAGCTTATCAGAGTTACAGATTATTTTTCGGGCTACGGTAACAACGTATGGCATAACGTAATCATCTTCATAGGCCACCCCCACCGGGAAACGTAAATTAGCCCAAATATTAGCGCGATAAAGCTTACACCAAAGCATCACTGGAGCGTGGCTAAAATAAAAAGCTTGGTCATAAGCCACCCCTTCTTGAAAAATATTTCGTTCAATTGCTATCTGTTTAAAGTGTTCCACATAGTTAAACATAACTACGTCGGCATTAGTAGCTTCAAGTTTGGCCACATTATCTTTTAACAGATCTGGATGAATCCAATCGTCGCCATCGACAAAGTAAATAAATTCACCAGTAGCAAGATCTAGCCCCCTATTACGAGCTGCACTTGCTCCACCATTAGCTGTATGTACGACTTTAATTCTAGGATCCTTTTGGGCATAATCGTCACAAATAACCCCGCAATTATCAGGAGATCCGTCATCTATTAAAATCAATTCCAAATCAGGTAACGTCTGCTTTAAAATTGATTCTATGCACTTTTTTAAAAAAGATTCGACCTCATAGACTGGCACAATCACCGAAACTTTTGGCATTAAAATATCCCTTTGTTATTCTTATTATTCAAAACTTTTCATTGAATTCTTGGGTTTGTTTTTGCTTTTCGATAGTTACTGCAAAAAGTCTCCAAAGCGAGCTACTAAGCCACTGAACCACTAAGTAAACTGTTTTAATTTTCTTCCCTGTGGTCTTTACAATTTTTTTTGTAATTAGTTGGTAAGTTTAGCCTCGCAAAGGTAATCAGTTGTTTAAACTATAAGCTGTAACCTTTAAATTTTTAAGCAAAACATGCACATGATACCACGGTTAGCAGGCTTAAGGGATTAGTCACTCCTAAAACCATATAAATTTTCTTCTACTAGGACCAAGGTCATAGGTCACAAAAACAACACGCTATTTTTGTGAAGTCTTTTGTGAGAGTAGTAATGAACTTAAGGATTTGTATTTTGATGTGGCTTTAGATACTTTGTTAAACCTACTTGATTAATTACTTGAAGAATTCAACCCAAAGAACCTATTTAAGGCCAAAGGATATGAAAAGGCCAAAGAACAAAACCGAAACCGGCTAAGTAGCTACTAAGAGGAGCAGACGCAGTATAGCCAAAACATCCTCAAGGCCATAGCCAAGGAGGCCTTCCCTTGAAAAAATCAATACGTGTTTTTAAAGAACGCCTAATCCACACGGGAACCAAGACTGTTGTGGTTGTTCAAGTGGGAAACTTGAGTTATTTACTAAATCTCTTATCTACCAGACCTTTTATTTCAGCTGCACAATTTTTTGACATTCTTGCACTCTTGCACTCTTGCACTCTTGCACTCTTGCACTCTTGCACTCTTGCATTCTGGTATTCCTATATTCCCGCATTCATACATTCATGCATCCACCAATTTTTCACATTTTCTCGCCAAACCCGGGTACTTTGAACTTTAAAACCAAGCTCTCTAAAAAAATTGCCCCAAGCTTCAATAAATTAGTTTTTCATACATAGCAAAACTTGGTATGTCCAATTTAATAATGAGACAATAGCTTTATCAACCTTACACTCACCTAAACAACTGCATACAAGATATATTAGACATCTAAGATTAGTTACCA
Source organism: uncultured Succinivibrionaceae bacterium (assembly GCA_900539665.1). Lineage (GTDB taxonomy): Bacteria > Pseudomonadota > Gammaproteobacteria > Enterobacterales > Succinivibrionaceae > WG-1. The sequence continues at coordinate 7,362 of UQCV01000011.1, forward strand.
TGAAATCAAACCCTCTTGCCTCAAATAACATAGCTCACACCCACCTTGTTTCACCTGCACTCGCCTCTACCGATTCAGGTGCTAGCAACTTAGATTTATCCACAGAAGCATCATTTAATCGTGAGCAAGCCCAAGCCACTTTAGATTACTATAACGAAAACGCCACCACCTTTTGTCAAAACACCGTAAATGCTGACATGTCAGCGCATTACGAGCATTTTTTAAGATACTTTCTTAAAACTAATAACATGTCCCTTTCTCCAGTGGCTTTAAAAACCCCCCAAGAAAACCCACGTTCTTTGGCACGCGGTGCATGTTCCGAGGCGTCTTCAGAAACTTTATTCATAAAAAAAAATTTAAGCTCCCTTTCCACTCAATCCAAACTACGTTTACTCGATTTTGGGTGTGGTAGTGGCCGAGATTCCCTATTTTTTAAAAGTTTAGGGTTTACTGTCACCCCTGTTGACGGTAGCGTAGCCATGGCCCAGGCGACTCATGAACTCACTGGGCTTGAAGTTATCTGTAGCGATTTTTTAAGTTTTTATCCTCAAACTCATAGTTTTGAAGCCATTTGGGCTTGTGCTTCATTACTACATCTCGATTATCCAAGTTTAAAAATAGTTTTAGCTAGATTATTAAACTCCTTGGTGCTTGGTGGCACCATGTACGTTTCCTTTAAATACGGTAGTGGAACTGCTGTTCGCAATGGTCGCTTGTTTACTAATCTTGATGAAGTAGGTTTAACTTCTCTAATTACCCTTATCAATAATAGTGTTTCAAGTAACGCCCTTAACTCAAAGAGCGCCCCTATTTCAAAACAAACCACCTCTAACGACCACACTAACAAAAACACTAACGAAGATGCCTTTAAAAAAGCACGTATTGTGGAGATGTGGACCACCGGTGACGTCAGAGCAGATCACCAAGGTGAACAATGGCTCAACGCTATTATTACCACTTCAGACAAAGATAATGATGAAGCTAAATAGATGTGATTATAGAAGCCAAGTAGCCTCGTAACTTGAACCTCGTAACTTGAGTCTCGTACCTTGAACCACAGTAACTTGACGGCTTGACTACTTGGTAACCAAGTAAGCTATAACTTTAAATAGACCACATCTTAAAAAACTTTATTATCAGCTCCTAAGTTTTTATAGTGCTCATTTGTTAAAATAAAAACCTTGGATAGTTTATTGAAAAGCAGGTTTTGAACGTTTTACTTAGAGGCCTTGCTTTTAAGCATGAATCAAATGCGTACTCCTCAAAATGTAGGTTACTTGATAATTGTAGGTTACTTGATAATTGTAGGTTTCTTAAATTGCTCTAATTGCTATAGTTGCGATGGTTGCTGTAGACTAATTTAACCTTATAAATTCCCCCTACATATAGCTACGCATGCACCTATTATAGATATAGACCAATAGCCCAAAATAAACAGCGTATCAACAAGCTATCCCCGTAAAAGCCACTCTAGTAGCTTAAGCTTTTATATGTTTAGCATGATTTAGAGGATTCCTACCATGGACCATAAAGATTCTGACCTCAAACTTATTTCAGAGCAGCCTCTTTCATCTTGTTTAGGTTCCGCATCTACTACATCTTCTACATCTACTACATCTTCTACATCTTCTACATCTACTACATCTACTACATCTACTACGCCTTCAACATCTTCTAACGCTTTAGTAGCAGCAAATGGTGCTTTCCAAAGCAATAGTTCGACCGTGCCAACATCAATTGTTATTCCCATGGGAGGCATGGGAGGCAAGGAATACAAGCAAGAACAGACATGCAAGGTCGAGAAAGCCTGTTTTGGTAATACTGACACCACTGATACCACTGATACTTCCGTTGCTACTACTAATAAAGCTGATACTCCCGACACTGCTAGCACCAGCATTTTGCAAGATGGTAATGCCATGTTGGCCCCATTGCCTTTGGCCTCATGTGACAGCGGGGTTTATACAGGTGGCGACACCAACACCAGTCAATTAATTGGTGAACTTAGACACTGCATTAGAACCGCAAGCTCCATAGATATCATCGTCTCTTTTTTGATGGAGTCAGGCGTGCGCAGCATCATAGCAGATCTACGTTTTGCTTTAGAAAATCAGGCCCACATTCGTTTACTTTCCGGGACTTATCTTGGCATTACTTCACCTTATGCCTTGAGTTTATTATGGGATGAATTTAATGAATATTTAGGCCAAGGACTTGAAATTCATCTCTATCAGGATCCTAAACGAAGTTTTCATGCTAAAGCCTATATGTTTCATTACCCTAATGGCGCATCTTGCATGTTTATAGGCTCCTCCAATCTCTCACGAAGTGCTCTAACTAGTGGCATTGAATGGAACTATCGCTTTAGTAACAACATTGATGATCAAGCAATTATTGAGTTCACCAATTCTTTTGCTGACCTCTTTGACCACGAATCTACCCCTCTAAGCCCCAAACTTATAGCTGAATACTCAGCGTCCTGGCGTCGCCCTACAATTTTATCCCGTTACATGCCTCAAGATGACGATGACAACGTTTCAGCCATAGTAACTCCTAGAGGCGCTCAAATTGAAGCCTTAAGCGCCTTAGAACGCACTCGTGAGTCTGGTTCAACTAAAGGACTTATTGTGGCCGCCACGGGCGTTGGCAAAACTTATTTAGCAGCCTTTGATTCACAAGCGTTTACCAAAGTGTTGTTTGTAGCGCATCGGGAAGAAATCTTAAAACAAGCAGCTACTTCATTCATTAGAGTCCGTGGGTGTCCTAAATCAGATGTCGGGTTCTTTAACGGCGAAGTTAAAGATACCACTAAACCATTAATTTTTGCGGGCGTCCAAACCTTAGGACAAAAGGACAAGCTTCAACCAAAATATTTTGCGCCTGATTATTTTGACTATATCGTAATCGATGAATTCCATCATGCTGCCGCAAGTAGTTATCAAAATATCCTTAACTACTTCAAACCCAAATTTTTATTAGGGCTTACGGCAACTCCCGATAGACTTGATGGCAAATCAATCTACGCGCTTACTGAACACAACGTTCCATTCTCGATTGACCTTTTTACAGCGATCAACCATGGGCTCTTAGTTCCATTTCATTATTACGCGGTCTATGACTACACCGTAGATTATGAAACCATTAAGACCAAGCCTAATGGTGAGTACCTTGAGGCAGATCTTGAAACCAACCTCTCCATACAAAAACGCCATGAATTAGTTTTTAAAAGTTGCGACAAGTATCCAGGCAAGCGCACCATTGGCTTTTGTGTGAGCCGTAAGCATGCCATTGAATCGGCTTTATACTTTACAACCCACGGAGTCATGGCTGTGGCTGTAGTTAGTAATGCCTCTAATTGTGAGGCTCTTAGCAAGACTTTGGGTAATGATTCTGGTAGTGCTTCTAGGGACGCTTCTCGAACTAAAGCGACTAACTTCAAACAAAACACCTCAAACCACAACGTCATCCTTGACCGAAGCGAAGCAATTAAGCGTTTACGGGACCCAAGTGATCCATTGTCAGTAATCTTTTGTGTCGACATGTTCAATGAAGGCGTAGATATCCCGGAAATTGATAAAGTTTTACTCCTGCGACCAACTGAATCACCGGTAATATTTTTTCAGCAATTAGGCCGAGGCTTGCGCCTCGCCCCAAACTACCCGCAAAAGCAATACTTAAATGTTATCGACTTCATCGGTAACTATAAGCATGCGGGACTTTGTTTTTCATTATTAGGTCATTTAAACCAAACTCAGAACGAAAACCTAGATTGGTCCTTTGCTCATGAATCAAACTCTAATGAAAGCGACTCAACCGGAGCCGATGCTACTCAAAATAAGCCAAATGGACTAGACATAACATCAACCTCAAGTTCTAATACCACTCAAGGCCCTGGCCAAACTAGAGGCTCACAAACTAAAGCTAATGACGATGATTTCAAGCATCCACTTAAAGACTATGAATATCCTGATGGATGCTTTGTTGATGTGGACCTTAAACTTATCGACTTGATTAAAGAAATCGATGCCCAAAAGCGTAAAGCGCCATTAAAGCCAAGCGTCTTAAAAGATGAGTACCTACGCATAAAAGAAGCTCTAGGCGTCAGCCAATTATCACGCTATCAATATTTAGTGAACCTCGATGATAAGGTGTTTAAAACTTTCTACCCCAAGAAAAAATATTGGCCTCTTAATAACTGGTTAGCATTTAGACAGCATATCATCAATGATTTATCGGCTAAGGAAGAACAATGTTTGCTCTCACCTATAAGTCAATTATTTACTCAGCTTGAGCGTGAGCATTTTACCCGCTCCTACAAACTTCCGGTGTTAATGAGCTTGGTGGAATACAACCTTGAAGGACTTAAAATTACCGCCAATACTCAAGAGACAAGCCAAAACCACGTAGTCCAATCAAGCCAAGGGATGCAGCCAAGCTTAACCCAAGGGATCCCAATGCGCCTTAAAAATAGCGTTAGGCTTGACGAAATTTTAGTGGCTTTTAGGAAGTTTTACGCCAATAGCTTTTACCAACAAGATTTAGGCTCCAAAGAAATCATCGAAAAGTGTAAGCACTTTGCTAAAACCACCCCCGAAGATTTTAAAAAATTGGTTTTAAACCAACCAATTAAATTTTTGTGTACTAAGACTGGTCACAAAGAATCTCTTTTTAGATACGACGCCCCAACCCAAACTCTAATTTTAAATGAATTTTTGGGCCCCTACTTAAATGATGAAATAGTAGCTCGGGAATACGCAGATATTTGTCAAAGTGCCGTTTATTTATACTTTAAGAAAAGATACCAAGAAGCTGCCGCTAATGACGCTTAAATATGATTTTTTTAAGGCACGGCATCCCCAAGCGAATGGTTTACCCAAACGAATACATGGGTAAAAAGATATGGCCACTTTAGGCCATAAAATAAAGGCTATTGAGCTAAGCCCCAAGCTTGCTTTAAGCAAACTTCCCAAGCCACTTTAAAAATTTGCTCTAAACTTTAAAAATTGGCCCTAAACCTAAAAAAGTGCGAACCGTCTTAGCTATCACCTTGGCACAGCTATCACTTTGGTGTAGCTATCACTTTTGCGCAGACAACGCCATCTCATCAAGCTTATACCGGTTGTAGCCTACTCTAAAACGACTTTGGTCGTTGTTGTATAGAGGGCTTAATATGGAGTTTTCGGACTCGTCAACAGAAGTAGTAACCTCCGTTAAATTAAGCATAAAGTTATAGAGTAAATCGTTAGTGAAGTAATGGTGTCTAACTTCTTGTAGCCTCTTAAAGTTTGTAGCCTGTTCGGACATAAATTTAGGTCCCGCAAATACGACAAACGGAATCCTAGTCATCGCCGGGTGGAACAAATTGAAGTTATGGCCACTACGCTTTTCCGCATATTCTCCATGATCAGAGACGTAAACCATCGCCTCAAAATTTGGAATTTGAGTAACACGGGCATAGATCTTTTGGAGTACTTCATCCGTAAATGAAATGGTATTGTCATAAAGATCTACGTATTGTTCTGTCCCAAATGGAGTCCGATCTTTAGGGATGCGCTGTTCATATTGTTCATGACTCCCAATTAAATGGACGATGATAAGCATCTTGTCATCATATTTAATCTTGTCAAAATACGGCAAGAGGTCTGAATCCAAATGGCTAGAGAACTGATACCCCATAAGTTCACTATTTAACCACATACCCTGATCAGCAGATTGAGCCATTAAAGCTAGCGGAGTATCAAACGCCCCATACTTTTGTTGGTTACTAAGCCAGACTGTCTTAAAGCCTGCTTTTTTAGCCACTTCAATTAATGAGTAGTTTTCACCAGGGGTAACAGTATTGTATTGATTTTGTCTAGTCAAAGCGTAAGTTAAGACTTGAACCGTTTGGGTGTGACATGAATATGCATTATCAAATAAGACCGTACCGCTCTTAGGATTTTTAGCCATTTGGCTTAACCAAGGAGTGGTATTACGGCTGTAGCCGTAAGCCCCCATATGGTTACGGGTGGCTGATTCCCCTATCACTAAAACATAAACCCCAGGTTTAGCTTTAGAAGTTACGGCTAGATTTTGAAGGTTTTGCGCACGTTCCGCGGCGTGAGCTTTGAAAGCCGTAAAGCTTGAAACATATTTAACCGTTTCAAGGCCTGCGCGGTACACAAAATTTCGGTTCTTAAGGCAGCAAACACTTAAAATAGCGATTAGTAAGCACACCAACAAGGTCTTGTACGAAACTTGGGTTTGTTCCTTAACCCCAAGACCTAACCAAACTGAAAATACTAGCGTCCCAATAACCGCCACAATAACTGTAAGCGCTAGCCCCGTTCCAGCATGGCAGGACAAATATTCCCAACCTTCAGCCAAATTGGTCTGCATGATCGCTAAAATACTTTCGACGCTAATAAAAGTCCCTGAAACTAAGAAGTTACCAAATACTAGTAACATGCATAACCAAAACGCAAGTGCGGCGCCAATAAAGATTAGCCCCATAACTAGCTTTAGCAATTTATTTGAAGCCGCACTTGAGACTAAAGCCCCAAGTGTCATCACTTCAGCTACAGCAATTACTAATAATACGTCCACCCCAGAAAACGAATTAAACTGTACGTTAGTCGTAAACAATCTAATCGCAGAAATTCCTCCAGCTGCTAACGCCCAAAATATAAATACCCCTAAAAGGCGACGCGGTTTAATAGAAGAGCCGATAATTACAGGTAAGAGTGGTAAGACCACAAAAGCTAGCGCCCAATCGTGAAGGTAGTTGTAATAATTTAAAGCAACCACCCCTAAGAGGACCGCCAAAAGCGTAGCGATTAACCACTGCTTTCGACGAGAGAGTGATTTGATTTTAGAAGTGCTTTGGCCCTTACTATCACTAGTAGCCTCCGCAAAAGTTCCATGTTCCGAAGCCACATGACTTGGGCTTACGTGCTCTTGATAAGCGCGTCCAAATGCATTTCTAGCAGGTGAAGTAGTTTCATTTGCTGACCAAGCACGCGATTTTCCCCCTTGGTTTCTAGTAAATGGTTTAGTATTTCTAACCAATGACTTGAGGGAAGTTGAATTATTGAGACTACTTGATTTAGGTCTAACAAACATAAGCGCAACCGTAAATTAAGAACGTAACTAAACATGTAACTTATTCAAAAGTAGCTTACTTCAGATCTCTTTTTATTGTTAAATCTGAATTAAGACTAGGTTAAGTCGGCATTATATGCCTATTACTTAAAAAGGTAATCACATTAATTGATTCGTCTCAAATCGGAGCTATTTTGGGGTAGTTATTTCTTGAATATCAATCTAAAAAACTTTTAAAACGCGCATTAAAAAAGAATAAACAAACCCTGTAAATATAAAGATTTTATAAAAACTTTCTCACCCAAATTTTATGTAGCAAAAGAAATAAAACCAGGGATCCAATTTCCCAAAACTTGAGGTAAAAATTTGGGCTTAAATTACGCTAAATGCCTATTCGAATTTAGATAATTTAGCTTTTTAGTCTAAAGAGCAGACCTATCTAAGCCCAACATGTTAAACGCAAGCCCGCGAGAAATTTATTTAACGAAATATTATCCCCTCTTCCCTAAAGGCTCTAGCCATTTTCCATCGACCCTTTCAAAATTCCATAGGCTCTTTCAAACTCCATGCTTCCTCAAAGCCAAAGGATGGAGCCAAGAGAAATACCAAATGATATTGCCCAAAGGAAAAGGAAAACTAAAAGGAACAGGAAGAGGTAAAAGGACCACTTAAAAAGAAAGCTTAGGTAAAAAACGACATTTTCACTTTGGCGAATTGCTACATATTAAGTATGGCCTTAATAAACAAGGCCTCATTTTAAATATATTGGCGCAAAGATAAGAACTTATGATATTGGCGAGGCAAATTTGGAGGTTTACGCCAAACAAAAAAAAAGCTCAATCCATAAGGATTGAGCTCAAACGTCTTTCAACAAAGAAAGAGCACGGGATAAACTGATTACGAAATATATAAAGCAAACTCCGTGCCAACTTTTGCCAAACAGTTATAAATAAATTTAATTATTTACATAATATCGATAAATATAGCTCATAAAGAGGATTTACCTAAAATTTACCCTGCATCTTTAGGTTTTATGCTAAAAAATAATTTCTATAGACCTGTAGTTTTGAGGAAAGTTGTTCATATGCTTTTGGATATATTTTTAAATTTTGTTATCTTTTGCATATTGTTTTGCATTTTGCAGATTTATTTTATTATTGCAACAAGACAGACGCTTTCAAAGTTTTATTTCCGCCACTTTAATTACTTCAATCATTGTTTTGTTGACTTTTGGTCCCGATCCTTCCTTACATCTTGCTCTTTGTTCCTTTCATCTTGCTCTTTTTTCCTTTCCTTCTCCCCATTTTTCCTCCCTCCCCCAATGCACAATGCACAATGCACAATCCACTAAGCAGCGCAATTGCGCATTAGCCTTGAGCAAAAAAAGCAAAAGCTCTTGGGTCACGAAACACAAGAGCTTTTAGTCATAGTGAAGGAAATTGCCATTTCGCTTTAAATTAAGCATATTCTTTGACTTATTCTTTCGCTGAGCCAAGGGCTGCATTTGGGCTTAATCTTTTGATTCCTGATCTTCTGAGGCTACGTCTTTAGTTTTCCACCAAGACTGAGAACGGTTAAAGCGATAGATTACTTGGTTCTTACTGCCACGGAATGGTAAAGTAAGGTCTTTAAGTTCTTCAACGAAACGGCCATCAACTAACACATCAATTAGATCTACTACTTCTTGTTGATCAGGAGTTAATTGATCCTTGGTGTAACCAGTCCAAAGCCAAATGTCTTTGTCAGGTGAACATTCTCTTCTGATACGTTCGCAGAGTTTTTTTACAGCTGGAATATTAGATGGAAGCAATGGATCGCCACCAGAAAGAGACAAGCCTCTTCTGTGAATTCTAGTATCATTTAGATCAGAGATGATCTGATCTTCCATTTCTTCGGTAAACGGAAAACCTGCATCAGTATTCCAAGTTGACTGATTGTAACACCCCTTACAGTGGTGTTCACACCCAGCCACAAACAAAGTGCAGCGTGTTCCTTCGCCATTGATAACATCAATCTGAATATACTTGCAGTAATTCACTTCGAAGTACTCCTTCCCAAAACAACTTCAAAATTCTTTGCAACGCTATAGATATAAGGCTAAAGTGTTGAATTCAGTACTATTGACCTTGAGTCCGTTCGTAATACTAGGGACTGCTTATTCATTAATAATAGCTTACTCATTAATAACAATTATGAAATAAAACGAATTTTAAGTGTAAGCCTAATTCACTAGGTTCACCTAGTTTCCTTGGTTCATAGTTCACTCGTTTTAACTCATTACACTTGAGGTCTAACACAAAATATTTACTGAGCTACTGAGCATTATACACATTTTAATACACGTTTTAGCCTTAGGAAGTCATAATCATCGCAAAAATACACTGTCCTAAAAAACTCTGTCCTAAAACGTCCCATCGTAAAACACTTGGCGTAAGTAATCTATCTAAAAACGTAAGTTAGACTCAAGAACAACGAAAACATGGCTCCAAATAACTCCCTAAGACCCAACTAAATTGTTCGAAGTCTTTCATCAATCGCTTTAATCTTATCGCGTAAAGCAGCTGCTTTTTCAAACTGCAGGGCTCGCGCAGCTTCAACCATTTGCTTGCGATATTCTTCCATGCAAGCTGTTAGTTTATGCGCGTCATGGCATTGCATGATTTGCGCTATATCATCACTTAATGAAGTGGCGCTAGAGGTAATCGTATTTTCGATATTCTCTCGTTTTTCACCTAATTGCATGATGTCTTTAACTTCATTTTTAACAGACTGTGGCACGATGCCATGTTCTTCGTTGTATGCTTGCTGTTTTTTACGTCTACGTTCAGTTTCGTCTATAGCAGCCTGCATGGAATCGGTAATAGTATCAGCATACAAAATGGCACAGCCATTGACGTTACGAGCAGCACGACCTATGGTCTGAATTAATGAGCGTGAAGAACGTAAGAATCCTTCCTTGTCCGCGTCAAGGATCGCAACTAACGATACTTCAGGGATATCAAGCCCTTCACGGAGCAGGTTAATCCCGACTAATACGTCAAAGGCCCCTAGTCTTAAGTCCCTAATAATTTCGACACGTTCAACGGTATCGATATCTGAATGGAGGTATCTCACTTTGATATCGTGCTCTTCTAAATATTCCGTCAAATCTTCAGCGGTACGCTTAGTTAAAGTGGTAACGAGTACACGTTCATTTTTGCTAGATCTTAGGCGAATTTCACTCATCACATCGTCGACTTGCCCCGCTACCGGACGCACTTCGATGATTGGGTCTAATAAACCTGTTGGGCGCACCACTTGTTCAACTACTTGCCCATTAGCTTCTTCTAATTCAAATTCTTTAGGTGTAGCAGAGACGTAGATGGTTTGAGGTTGAAGCTTTTGAAATTCAGCGAAATTTAAAGGTCGATTATCAAGAGCAGACGGCAACCGAAACCCAAAGTTGACGAGGTTTTCTTTACGCGAGCGATCCCCTTTGTACATCGCGCCGATTTGAGGCACGGTTACATGCGATTCATCGATGATTAGTAAGCCATCTTTAGGTAGATAGTCAAAGAGGCAGGGTGGAGCTTCTCCAGGCTTACGCCCAGATAGATAACGAGAATAGTTTTCAATACCGGAGCAGTAGCCAAGTTCTTCAATCATTTCCAAATCGCAGACCGTACGTTCACGTAATCTTTGTTCTTCCACTAACTTATTAGCAGCCAAAAGTTCAGCGCTTCTAATTTCTAAATCGGCCTTTATTTCTTTGGTAGCTTCTTTTAAGACATCACGTGGCGTTACGTAGTGCGTTTTTGGATAAATAGTTACTCGCTGCAAATCCTCATGGTATTTACCTGTTAAAGGGTCGAAGGTATAAAGGCGTTCGATTTCATCATCAAAGAGCTCAATGCGCACAGCAAATTCGTCGGATTCAGCAGGAAATACATCGATGACATCACCTCGAACTCTAAAGTGCGCGCGAGAAAAGTCGACATCATTACGCGTATACTGTAAATCAGCTAAATGCGAGGTGATTTCATGTTGGTCAATAATGTCACCGACCGTGAGGTGTAAAATTTGGCGTAAGTAACGCTCCGGAGAGCCCAAACCATAAATTGCACTCACAGAAGAAACGATAATTGTATCTCTTCTTTCAAGTAAAGCCTTGGTTGCGCTTAAGCGCATCTGTTCAATGTGTTCATTAACTTGCGCGTCTTTAGCAATATAAGTATCAGAAGACGGAATATAAGCTTCAGGTTGGTAATAATCGTAATAGGAAACGAAATATTCAACGGCATTATGCGGGAAAAATTTTCTCATTTCCCCGTAAAGCTGAGCCGCTAATGTTTTATTGTGCGCTAAGATTAAAGTTGGTTTATTGACCGCGGCAATTACACTTGCCATCGTAAAAGTTTTCCCCGAACCAGTTACCCCAAGGAGAACTTGCGCTTTACGCCCCTCAAAAATACCTTTACTAAGTTCAGCAATAGCATTTGGTTGATCCCCTGCTGCCCCATAAGGCGCTTCAAGATTAAACTTACGGGCTTCTTCTACGATCATTTAAAACAATGCTCCTCTCTATGCTCGAGTCATGCTGCTTCCACGCTACTTCTCGCTATTATCATCTGCTTAGCGCAAGCAATCCACACCAACTAAACTGAAATTAAAGTTTAACTACAAAAAATTAAAGAGGCTAAGCTTTAGGCGTGGTAGTTTTTCAAAAGAAGTTAAGGCACTTTTATTCTATTTTAATTTATGAACTCATTTAATGAACCAAGCAGTTTGCCATTTACCTTTTTCTAGTCTCTTTTACCATTGCTATTGCTATTACTTTTACTATTGCTATTCTAAGCCGTATAGCTAAGTATATTCCTCGCTAGAGCCTGTGTAGCGAGATAAATAATTTGGGCCATCTAAGTAAGTTGGCCTAGCCCTAGCGACTCAAGCCTAAGCCTAGTTCGCCCCGCAAAAGTTACCTCAAACCACTTAAAACTGACAAGATATCTATTGGCTTAAGCTATCCTCTCCTTAATTAAGTTATATCTTACCATGAACAACAAGGGTTACTGCCGGAAAAATTAACTATGCTTGCTTTGGTACCTCAAAGACTACTTAAGCCCCAATTTTTTGCGCGGCCTTATAATCCAATATCACCCTCCCAAACCATTATTAACTGCGCAAAATATAGACAATTTTCAATAAAAAACTTAAAATTCTCTTGACAATACAATGAATCACATTTATCATGCGCTTCGTTCTTTATGTAGTGTTTAAAGCACTCCATGGAACAGTATTTACGTGATTCCTCTTTAGTTCAGTCGGTAGAACGGCGGACTGTTAATCCGTATGTCGCTGGTTCGAGTCCGGCAAGAGGAGCCATTAAAATACACATTATTCAGGATTCCTCTTTAGTTCAGTCGGTAGAACGGCGGACTGTTAATCCGTATGTCGCTGGTTCGAGTCCGGCAAGAGGAGCCATTAAAATACACATTATTCAGGATTCCTCTTTAGTTCAGTCGGTAGAACGGCGGACTGTTAATCCGTATGTCGCTGGTTCGAGTCCGGCAAGAGGAGCCAGCCAGAATCTCAAATAAAAACCCCCAAGCAAATAAAAAGTATAAACCTCAATAAACACATGGTTATTAACAGTTAATTTTCTATTTATCCCCAGGTTTTACCCTTGTTATCCACACAAAAGTCCAACTAATACACTACTAGAACCATCAAAATTTCTTATTCACTCTTTATCCACCATTTATTCCCAAGATATACCATAGTTATACACCCTAAATTCACAGCCTTATAAACAAGCTCATTTTTTATTAAATTCCACCTATAACGCCAAGATCCAAGACTTTAGCTTAATTTCCCCCATCACGTCCCATAAACTAGTCACCTTCCCCATGCGATACCGACTGTATTTTTCTTTTGCTTTGCTCATGAATTCGTGAGTTCAGGAGTTGTAAGTTCATCTATCCAGGTTATTTTTATCGAATCTTGGCATTGAAGTGAATGCCTATTGAGCACTCTAAACAATAACAAAAAAATCACTAAATATAACAAACTAATGAGAATTTATTTTTACGGTAAAACTGTAAAACCGTGTAACCAACATGGTTGTTACACAATTTTATATGTAACTAATTTTTTTAATCTTTTTGCCTTGTTCAAGTTAAAAAAATAGCGCAAACCCACATCAAATGTGGCAAAATTATATCCCAATGTTTTGGTCTCACGTGCTCTAGAAACGTACAAAAACAGTTAATTTTTTTTAATTTGGCTCACAATCCACTATATCAAAATGACACCATTTTTAAATTTGAATCGCCAGAGGTGTATAATTTGTTACAAATGATTACAAATGTACAAAAAACAAAATAAAAAAAATTGTACAAAATACAGCCTTAAAAACTAAAAATGATTACACAAAGTTTACTAATATGTTAAAATTTTGTTAATATTTAACATGTGAATTGGCAAACTCAAATGGCTGTATATAATAGCATTCACATTCAAGGGATAAACTTATATGCTACAATCCATATCTGTGCTCGGCAAAAGCATAATATTTGCAACTATACTATCGCTCGTCAACATTACTGTCTCATATATCTACACTAGAACCGATTGCAACACCCAAATAAATACCGTGGCGAGCTATCTTAAAAACGTAGCCACTTCTGGCAACAAAGAATTTACCCAATCCTTTGGTAATGACACTGCGAATAATCTAGAACTTTTAGCCCTTAAAGTTTCTATTGATGGTGCTAGCGTTTACTCTTTTGATGGTAGTAATAAAGGTTCTATCTACCAAAAGTTTTTCCCAGCCACAGGTGAAGTTTCCGAACCAAACTTTCGCGCTAGCTTTGAGATCAACACCCAAAGCACCGCTCTTAGTTTCTTAATACGTATTCTTGTCAGTACCGTTATTATTTTCCTTGGTTGTATCGCCATAGCTTCTTTAGCTGCTAAGAAAGCCATGAATACCTTGAATCGTTTACGCACTGCAATCTTAAACCATCAATATGAAGACATTGAATTTGATGATTTAAGTAAAGAACTCTGCACTATCGAAAGTAAGTTCAAGCATGATCTTGAAGATGCAGCTAAAAAGATCGAACACCTCGAAAGCGCTTCAACCCTTGATGTCCTTACTGGTTTATACAACCGTAGCGCTTTTAGACAGCAGTTCGATAAGCTCATGTCTTCTAAAGACCAGAACCAAGTTAACATGCTTGGTATTATCCGTGCTTCTGAGTTACAACAAATCAACTCTGAACGTGGCTTCCAGATGGGTGACTCCTACATCAGAGATTTAGCTTCTTTATTAAAGGATACTTTATCTCATTTCCCTCAAGCCATGGCTTACCGTATTTCTGGCTCGGATATCGCTGTTATTCAACCAAAGACTGATGAAGAAAACATCAAGCGCATTAATGAAGAACTTTTAGCTTTAGTCATTGAATATCAGAAGTCCCATAGCATGTCTTGCGTATGCTATAGTGGTTACACCCTCTTTACCGCTACCGAAAAGACTGAAACTATTTTGTCTCGTGCGGACTTAGCTTTGGCTTTAGCTCAGACTGGCCCGGCTAACGGCTACTATATCCAAAAGGAAGACACTGAAGATTACCTCCAAGGAGAAATTCATTGGCGTGAAACCATTTTAGATATTCTTAACCGTCAAGCGATTAAGCTTTACTATCAGCCAATTAAGAGCATGAATATCTCTATTCATACTTATGTAGAAATCTTTGCTCGTTTCTCTACCAAAGATGGTGAAACCCTTTCTACTGAAACTGTATTAGCTGCAGCTCAGCGCCATGACTTACTCATTCGCTTAGAAGAAATGATTATCGAAAACATCATTGCCAAATTCTATGCCGTAAATGACAAGTCAATCCGCTTTGGGATTAACTTATCAGCTAATGCTTTAATCAGCACTTCATTCTTACTTTGGTTGGAAAGAACTTTACTTCGCCACAGTGAAATTGCCGCTAACCTCGTATTCGAAATCAACGAAGAAATCTTAGAAAGCAATAACCTCGGCGCTCAACGTCTCTTCTCTATCATTAAACGTGCCGGTTCTTTCACTAGTATCAGTCATTTTGGGAAAGGGATTGAATCATTCCGTATCTACCGTGAACTTAAGCCAAACTACATCAAGCTTGATCCAAACCTTTGCCAGAGCTTTGAAAAGGACTTAACTTCTCAGCAGTTCGTCCGTATGATTATTGAAGTATCTCATCGTTTAGGTTGCGTAGTAATTGCCGAAGGCATTGAAACCACCTTGCAAAAGCAACACATCGAAAACCTTTATGTGGATGCTATTCAGGGTTACCTTATTGCCCAGCCTGAAGAACTTACCGATAAAGTTAAGATTGACCTTAACCCAGCTTGGCAACGTAAAAATACCCCTCAGGACTTTTTCTCTTAAACCTTTAGTTTAAGACAAGCCCCTTGGTACTTAGTGCCCTTGAGGCTAAAGTTTTTGGTGTTAGTTCTTTTTTGTAACTTAATCCCCAAAACAAAACCTTAAAAAGCATTTGGTCTAAGCCAAATGCTTTTTGCTTTAGACTTTTGACCTTTTTACTCTTCCTTACTCTTCGTTTTACTGCTTTGATTTTTGCTTTGAGCTTTTTGTTTTGTTTTTTTCCTAAAGTCACATCGAACCTTTCCTTAAAACATAATGCCTCGTAATAATAAATAGCTCACTTAATCGCACACATCTAAAGTGATATCATTGTCACCATATTAAACATGTCTTATTATGAGAATACTTAAAAACAAACGATAAAAACCTAAAGGAATACCTAAGAGTTTTAAGGACGAATTAGTTTTACTTAAATTAAGGATTTTACGCTTAAAGGCCAAACACCATGAAGCTAACAGCTTTAATACCTAGTTTAACTTTTTAAAACTATTCATAGATGTAGTTTGGGCCTTTGATAAAAAATCAAAGGCTAAATCTTAACATCGTATTTTTCTTTGGATAAAACTGAGATTTGACTTATGTTCTATGTAAGAGTACCGCTTTCACGGCAAATTTTTATTAACCTTTTTCTCTTAGCTTTGATTGCGGGCGGATGTATTTATCTCACCCAAAAAAACTTTTCCGTACTTGAATATAAAAGCAAAATTGCCTTTACCCAAAAGATTAATAATTACTTTTTCTCCCACATAGAAGAAAAAGAAAATCATTTGATGCGCGATATTGTAACCCGCCTTATTTATAACTTGCCGTTTAATGAAATGCCAAGCCACATTGTGTATTTTGAATGGCACGAAGATAAACCCAATATTCCTATCTATAGACGTGAAGCAGATAACTTTATTGTCCCTGATGAATTTTTAGAGACCTATAGAAACAAAGTCTTTAAACGCTTAGCGGAACCAAAAGCTGATAAAATTCCAAACGTATACTGCACCACTACTGAGAGCTGCACTCTATTTTTACATAAACGCTATAACATGGGCGAACGTAGCGGTATTGCCATTTATGGCATTCGCTTAACTAGCTTAATTGAATCGTATAAGCAACTTGCTGGTTACGCTGGTATTATTTTCCTTGAAACCCATAACAAAAACCTCGCACTTAACGAATGGAAGAATGAACCTATCTCCCCAAACACTCACATCATTCCTATTAATATCAATAAGCTTAATAGGGATGAGCCTCTTATTGACTTAAAGAGTAACCCTACAGCATCACAAATTACCTATAATGACTACACTCAAAAGTTTGCTGCTAAGTGGGGGTTCACTCGTGAAATCTATACTCCATTCATTATTTTTGGCCAAAATTTAGGATATAACGTCAACTTTATTCCGGAACCTAAAATCTCCGATATCCTTCTCCTCCCTACCCCTGAAAACTTCACAAGCATGCTATGCCTATTAATCCTGTTAGGTGGGGTTTTAATTTACCAATTACGCGTTTTACTACGAACCTACAATTTCATAGCTACTAATGCGACCCGTATTAAGCGTTACGCTCCTACTGCCGCCCCTGGATTTGCGCAGGATGAAACTATTGCTTTGATTAATATGCTAGATAGCGCGATCTCTTCTGCCGAAAAGCGCGACACCACTATTCAAAAGCTTAATCAAAAGCTAGCTCTCTTTGACTACTACGATACCGCCTCATCCTTGCCAAACGCTAAATGGATCAACGAGCAATTGATTCGTAGCATCAGTAGCTACGCTTCAGATATTAGTAAGACTTACTACTTAGTGCTCTTTACCACTTCGATTAAAGAAGACTACTTAAACTCTGAAGATCATCTAAGCACCATTGCCTCACGAATCTTATCGACGGTGGGTGAAGCCAACAATTTGGCTATGTTTAGTGAAAATACTTTTGCGCTTCTTACTTCTGACTGCACTGATAATAATGCGGTCTGCCAGCTCTTAGATAAAATCAAGGGAGCGATTAAAGAACTTTTACCGCCTGATGATAATAACCTCCATATCCGCGCGGGAATGGTAAGTGTCATGTCACCTACCATAACTCATACTGAACTTATTCGGCGGGCACTAGCCGCGCTTCAAAGCAGTATTGCTGACAAAAACGACACTGATAACTACACCCTCTTTAGCGCCGCTATTGGCCGCACCGCTACGGAAAACTCACTCCTTGAAACTAGCCTACGTAAAGCTAAATTAAGTGGTGAACTCTTACTTAAATACGAACTTGTTTATAATACCAAGGTGCATTCTGTGATCGGTTTAAAAGCGCATCCTTATTGGCTCCGTAACGGCACTGCAGTATGCCTTTTAGACTATAAGGACGACATCATAAGTTCTGGGCTTAATATTGAGTACAATTATTGGAAAATTGAAAATTGTCTCTTTGATTTAAACGAATTGGACAACAAGCTCAACCAGCAAATCAACATCGTGATTAAACTAAACCTAGGTCAGCTTACCGACCCAAATCTTACCTCAATGCTCGACGTCTTGACGCTTAAATATAGCGTAATGCCTACCCGCATTTACTTCTCCATCTCGGAAGAAGATATCAGCAGTGACCTTGAGGCGGCTCATTTAGCTATCAATAATCTTCTTAAGAGTGGTTACCACGTTAACCTTGAAGACTATGGTTTAGGTTATGCTGATTGCGCCTTCGTTAAACGCTTTGGCTTTGACTTCGTAACCTACTCCCCTATCGTAGCTAATCGCCTCATTCGTACCGAATACGACCGACAGATGATTACCAACAACATTAAGCAGCTACAAGAGTTAGGAACCGTTGGTATTGGGGTCTCAGGAATTAATAACATCTTAACTGCGCGCATCATGGCTAATATTGGGGTTTACTTCATCTCAGGCCCGCTGTTGCCACAAGACTGTCTAATCTCCCAAGTCCCTGAAGCTATTGCTAACACGAAGTTTGATGAACAAGCAAGCTAACTCCATGATTTTTGATATGGTTAAGGTTAAGAACTTAAATTCCCATAAAAATTCTTAACCTTGCTTCTAAAACTAGTTTCTAAGCTAGGTTTCTAAACAATGCTTCTAAACCTAGCCTCAAAAGTCAAAAATCAAAACTTGAATTAAAAATCTACCCCACCTTCAAACTTTGGTCCTTTTAGGCCAGGGGTTCATCAACATTCCCCCTCGCCCCCAAAAAAAAAAACAAAAACGAAAAACCCAACGTTAGATGAGGCTATAGCCACAAATGTTATTGCTACTCAATATTTGAAATTCTTTCTTAAAAAACTATCAAAAAATGTTGCAACCTGCTTGACACTAACCAAAGGAGGATAGTTAAACAGCATTTTGAGACTGGCGAAAATCTACATTATGAAGTTGACTTTTACAGAGAAGGAAAATATTTGGACCTTCGATGCCAAAGGCGAAGTACTGATAACCATCATGTCATCTCTGGCGCAGGAAGAAAGCCGTTCAATTTCCGAAAACTGTACATGGGGTCAACGCAAGAGATTTGCAGACGGAAAGGTAACCGTACCCTTTAAGCATTTTCTCGGTTATGACCGTGGGAAAGACGGAAATCTAGTG
Source organism: uncultured Succinivibrionaceae bacterium (assembly GCA_900539665.1). GTDB lineage: Bacteria > Pseudomonadota > Gammaproteobacteria > Enterobacterales > Succinivibrionaceae > WG-1. The sequence goes on from UQCV01000011.1 coordinate 26,445, forward strand.
CTCAATAAGGCTCAAGCAGAAGTTGTTAAACGGATCTACGCTATGTTCTTAAGAGGCATGACACCGCACACTATTGCACGAAAACTGACAGAAGGAAAAATCAAAACACCAGCAGGTTGTGACACATGGAGCGGCGGTTCGGTGCGTAGCATTCTTTCCAATGAAAAATACAAAGGAGATGCCCTACTCCAGAAAACTTTCTGCGAGGATTTTCTAACAAAGAAAATGAAAATCAACCAAGGTGAAGTGCCACAGTATTATGTGGAAAACAACCATGAAGCAATCATCGACCCGCAAACCTTTGATATGGTTCAGGCAGAACTTGCACGGCGCAAAGAAGGAAACAACCATCACAGCGGCATTCACCTCCTTTCACACAAAATTAAATGCGGTGACTGTGGCGGATGGTACGGTTCCAAGGTATGGCACTCAAACGATAAGTTCCGAAGGATCGTCTGGCAATGTAACAACAAGTACAAAAACAAAGATAAACACTGCACAACTCCTTATCTTGATGAGAATCAGATCAAGGAACGATTCACAATCGCAGTCAATAAGCTGTTAGCAGGTTCTTCGAGTGCAATAAGAGCATGTGAGGCGGCTCTTTCTGCAACCCTTGATACCTCTGAGTTGGAGCAGAAACAGCAGAATCTCTTAGCAGAGATGCAGACGCTCGATTCAGCTTTACGGCAGCTAATCCATCGGAACGCTACCACGGCACAGGATCAGAACGAATACAGGAAAAGCTATGATGAGATTGCTCAAAAATTTAGCTCTGCAGAATAGCAGAAAAAGCTCGTCGATAAAAAACTTAGTGATCTTCTCAAGCATCGCAACATCATCGAGAATTTTATTAGCAAGCTAAAGGAACAGAATGGGCAAATATCGGAGTTCAGCGAAAATCTCTGGTGCGGTCTGCTAGATTATGTTACGGCATATACTGATGGCAGATTGGTTTTCCGATTCAAAAACGGTTCTGAATTTTTGGGGTAAAAGAATAATCCCGATCATCGATAACGGTCGTCGGGAAATTTTGCTATCACTTACACGAAAACAACTGAGACTCAACTGGTTCACCGTTTGGGCTCAAAAAGCGGTTTACCAAAGAAATCAATAAATAATATGCCGATAAAGCTTGTAGGACATTCTTTAAATTAGCCAATTCATAGTTAAACATATTTCCATTAGAAGATTCTACTTCACCAGCTCTTTTATGTTTTACGTGATTATAATCTTGCCACCAATCACCACACGACTGTTCAGAAAATTTTGAAAAAGGATGAATAGAAGCTCTACAACCAACAAAATTAACTTCCACAATTTCATTCGCAATGTTTCCGCAATAATCATTTTTTATCTGCTGGAACCTTTGCAACATGCTAATTCTTTTATTTTTTACATTGTTGGATTCATCCAAAGCAGAGCAGAATTCTTCAGCTAAAGAGTCTATCCCGCTACAAATACTCAAGAATAGCTGCATGTATTTTGATGAGAATGTTTTATAATTTTTCTTATCAATCGAGACGTACTTGTCAGTGCCTAAAAGTTCATCCTCAAGAATCTTAAAGTCACAAATATAAACTTTCTTAAAGGAATCATATAACAATTCAAAGTCCTCCACTTTATCAATCAAGGCTCAGTACCAGGTCAAAAATTTATAGCAAGCCCATCGAGCCTAAAGCATTATATCACAAGGCTCGGTATCAAATTCGGAGTAGAGATTTCAATACCGACTCCGGCATACCACCGGTGACATAATACATCTTCAGCTTCTCATACAACGGACTAAAGAAGGCGTCAGGGATAGGCTCAAGGGTATCCACCTGTTCCAGATACTGCGCCAGATTTTCATCACCGTTGGCAAGTAGAAACTCAGTAAATGTCATTGGGTCAATCTGCATGAAGTTGACCTTGCCTACTGGAAAAGAGGAAGGCTTCGCCAAGGCGATACCTAACAAAGAACCGGCGCAGGCAACATGGTACTGCGGTGCGTTCTCGCAAAAATATTTCATGGAGTTAATGACTTTCGGGCAGTCCTGTACCTCGTCAAAGATGATGAGGGTCTTCTCCGGCAATATCTTTTGACCGCTTGCTAGCATAAGGTTTTGCAGAATCCGATCCACATCCTTGGTTGTTTCAAAAAATTGTTTATATTCTTCGTTTTCGTCGAAGTTAAAGTAGGCTGTATTTTCATAATAGCGTTTGCCGAACTCTTTTAGAATCCAAGTCTTACCAACCTGACGTACGCCCTTCAAGATTAAAGGCTTGCGGTAGGGAGAATTCTTCCAATCCAGCAACTTTTTTAAGATAAATCGTTCCATAGAATCACTCCTCACATTTTTATTGAAGTTTCATGCTTTATGATCACATTTTTATTGAAGTTTTGTGCTTTATAATCACACTTTTATTACATGCGAATTCTATGAAAATCACAATCGAAATCACAAAATTATTAAGATTTAATGCTTATCAATCACACTTTTATATAAGATAGCAAAAAAAATTTTCTACAATAAAGACAGACCACAGTCTCAACATTAGTTAGATTACATCTTGTCTTTCCGTTTCATTCCGCGGGGATTCAATATTTTACAAGAAAACTAAATTACACCAACAATATGGACTTGACTATATACGGTGGTGAAGTTAGTTGCAAATTTTCGCCCGAATCACTTTTAACTCTCCAATCATCAAAAAAAATCCTAGCTTGCATGCACAAACTAGGATTTCTTAATACTTAAAAGCTTTAGGCCTTTAGCTTAGTTAATACTTAAGCCCAAGGCTACGCTTAAGTACCAAGCCTTAGATACAGCTTATTACTTATGGCTTTGAGCAAACTTATCCATAAATTCAACGAGGGCCTTCACCCCAGCCATTGGCATAGCGTTGTAGATAGAAGCACGCATGCCACCAAGTACACGGTGGCCCTTAAGGCTGATAAGACCAGCGTTCTTAGCTTCAGCTAAGAATTCAGCGTTGAGGTCTTCATTCTTCAAGAAGAATGGTACGTTCATACGAGATCTGAACTTAGGATCGATGTTGTTAGAGTAGAAATCGCAGCTATCGATAAAGCCATAGAGGTAGTTAGCCTTTTCGATATTACGCTGTTCCATAGCTTCAACCCCACCAGTTTCCTTGATCCACTTAAATACGAGACCAGAGAAATACCAAGCAAAGGTATTTGGAGTGTTGTACATAGAATCGTGATCTGCAGTCACCTTGAAGTTAAGGATTGATGGGCAGATATCCTGAGCGTGACCTAAAAGGTCTTCACGGACGATAGCCATGGTGATCCCAGAAGGACCTACGTTCTTTTGCGCGCCCGCATAGATCATCCCAAACTTTGAGACATCAATGTTACGTGAAAGAATGCAAGAAGAAGCGTCACCAATTACGGTACGGTTGCCAGTATCGAGGTTATCGAACAAGTCAATCCCGTGAATGGTTTCGTTCAAACAACAATGAACATAAGCTGCGTTATCATTGAACTTAACACCATTGGTATTTACAGTGATAGTGCCATCAGCAAGCTTTTCAGTAAGCTTCATTTCATTTACGTTAGTGTACTTCTGAGCCTCGTCAGCAGCGTAGCCAGACCAAGCACCGGTAGTAACGTAATCTGCACAACCATCCTTTGAAGCAAGGTTCATAGGAACTGCTGCGAACATCCCACGCCCACCGCCATGCATAAAGAGCACTTTGTAGTTATCAGGTACGTGCATAAGGTCACGTAAATCCTGAATAGCTTCTTCAGCTACAGCAATGTATTCCTTAGAACGATGAGAGATTTCGATGATGCTAGCGCCCATACCATTGAAGTTTAGAAAGTCTTTTTGTACCTTCAGCATTACTTCTTCAGGTAACATGGAAGGACCGGCAGAGAAATTATATACTTTGCTCATTTGTTGTTTCCTAAGTGTTAATACGGCCTCCGGCCGTTTCAAGTAAGAGAGCGGCTCCTTTGGAACCGCCCTCTAATCAAGTTTAAGTGTTAAACCCCGTTTGGATCTTCGTCTGTAGTATCAGCAGAACTTTCTGCATCAACGTCCATGTCTAGATCATCGTTGGGGTTAGGAGTTTCTTCTAAAGTAGCATCTTGAGCTTCTTGATTTTGAGCTTCATCTGCTACCACAGTCCCAGCTTCGTTTGTGGCTTGCTCATCTGGTAGAGAATTTTCTACATCATCCTCTTCTCCAACAACACGGGCAATATTTACGAGGCTAGCGCCATCGTCTAAGGTTACAAGCTTAACGCCTTGAGCAATACGACTATATCTTAAGATACCGTCCACTCTGGTACGTACTAAGTTACCACTGTTATTGATCATGATGAGACCATCATTTTCATTAACCTGTACTACCCCAATAAGTTCGCCGTTACGATCTAAGCGACCTACAACCTTGTTACCAGCACGACCACGAGATACCCCGATATTGAATTCGCTGAGTAACACACGCTTACCAAAGCCACGAGCAAATGCAAACAAAAGTTCGCTATAAGCATGGTCAAGCACCAACATGGTTACAACCTTTGCTCCAGCGTGAACCTTCATCCCACGCACCCCACGTGAATTACGGCCACATGGACGAAGCCCCCAAGTAGCTGGACGAACTTTTGCTGATTGATCTTGGGCATTAGCGTCATCTTCGCCTTCGCCGTCATCATCAGTTGCGTCATCAACAAGTTCAGCTTCAACTTCTTCTACGTCATCGGCAGCATCAGCGTTTTCAAGTTCGCTATCTTGTGCGTCATCGCTTTCATCGCTTTGAGCATCGCTTGCTGCTTGGTAGTATTCGTTAAAGAGAATACCATAACCATCACTTGAGAATATAGCAATGTCATCTTTACCAGATGAAATAGCTACATTTACTAAGTTGTCACCTTCTTGTAGTAGGAGCCCGAGAATACCACGGTTCCCCTTCATACTGATGTTCTTGTAAAGTGAAAGCTTAGTCTTCTTGATAATACCTTTTTCAGTTGCAAAAATGAGGTAACGATTTGGATCGAATTCGTTAACTGGAAGTACAGTTCTTACGGTTTCATCCTTATCAAGAGCTAAGAGGTTGACGATTGGTCGCCCCTTAGTATTACCAACAGCTTCTGGTAAGTTGTAAACCTTAAGGGCAAATACACGGCCCTTAGAAGTAAAGAACAAGGCGGTATCGTGGGTATTTACCACGTACATGTTTTCAATAAAGTCTTGATCCTTCATCTTAGCTGACAAACGACCACGACCACCGCGACTTTGAGCGCGGTATTCGTCTACCGGTTGGTACTTCACATAACCTTCGTGAGACAAGGTAATAACTACCGGCTTGTTCTCAATAAGGTCTTCCATAGAGATGTCAGAAGTGTTTGCTTCAATCACACTACGACGAGCGTCACCGTAAGTAGCCTTGATATATTCAAGTTCTTCACGGATGATAGAAAGAAGTTTGTTTTCGTCACGTAAAATCCACAAGAATTCACGAATCTGCGCCGCAGTAGCACGGTAATCGTCCACGATCTTGTCGTATTCCATCCCGGTCAAACGCTGCAACTGTAAGCTTAAGATAGCTTCAGTCTGTGAGTCTGAGAGATAGTAAAGTTCACCGTGACAACCAAAGACGCTACCATCAACGCCATCTGGGCGACAAAGTTCAGACCCATCTTCAGCGCGTTCGATTAACTGATTAAGCATCCCATAAGGCCAGCCCTTACCGATGAGGCGTTGATAAGCTTCATCACGGCTACGGCTTGAACGAATCAAGTTGATGATTTCATCAATGTTGTTAAGCGCTACCGCATAACCTTCAAGACGGTGAGCTTTTTCTCTAGCCTTAGCTAAATCAAATACTACGCGACGCGTTACAACTTCACGACGGTGTCTTACGAAGTGTTCAAGAATCTGCTTTAAGTTTAATACTTCAGGGTGAGTACCAACCAAAGCCAACATGTTGATTGGGAAGCTAGACTGCATTGCAGTGTGCTTAAAGAGCTTGTTAAGCACGATTTCAGGTGCTTCATTACGTCTAAGCCCAATCACAACACGAACAGGGTTACCACGACCGGAGTAATCGTTTACTTCAGTCATGCCTTCGATAATCTTTTCACGGATGCATTCGTTGATTTTTTCCACCAAGTCCTTTTTACGAACGTTGTATGGAATTTCATCGATCACGATAAATTGCTTTTCCCCAGGTTCGCCTTCAATGTGAGTCTTAGCTCTAATAATAACGCGGCCACTACCAGTGGTGTAAGCATCATGAATCCCACGAGTACCATATAAAATGCCACCAGTTGGGAAGTCAGGACCTGGAATATAATGCATGAGGCCTTCAATAGAGATTGAAGGATCATTAATAAGGGCAATCGTAGCATCGATAACTTCCGACATATTGTGGGTCGGAATATTAGTTGCCATCCCTACAGCAATACCTGAAGCCCCATTAACTAAAAGATTAGGGAACTTGTTAGGCAGTACGTCCGGAATGGTTAAAGAGTTATCGTAGTTTGGAGATGAATCGACGGTATTTTTTTCCAAATCGGCGATCATTTCCCCAGCTAAACGAGTCATGCGAACTTCGGTATAACGCATGTGTGCAGCAGAGTCACCGTCGATATTACCGAAGTTACCCTGACCTTCAATGAGCGGATAACGCAAGCTAAATGGCTGCGCCATACGCACAATGGTTTCATACACTGCGCTGTCACCGTGCGGGTGATATTTACCGATTACTTCACCGACGATACGTGCAGACTTCTTAGTCGGTGAGTTGTAAAAATTCTTTAAGCCGTACATGGCATAGAGAGAACGTCTGTGTACCGGCTTTAAACCGTCGCAGACATTAGGCAGAGCACGGTCCGTAATAACGCTCATCGCGTAGTTAATAAAGGACGTTTTTAACTGCTCAACAATCCTGACCGGCTGAACGTTCCGTTCCTCCGGAGCGGTTATATTATCACTCATTATTACATCTCTGATTTACAGTAAACTTAATTGGCCTATTATAGCATAAGTTACGCTTTATTCGCATCCCTAGTTCCGCTAAAAGACACAACTGCCAAATCTTACTTTGTCTTTCAGGCACTTTTTTAGACCAAATTGTTTTTTTTAATTTTAATTCACGCCCCAATTTTTAACTCTTGATCCTCGAAGTCTTTTTTCTTCCTACTTGTAAGTATCTAATCAATTTTTAAACAATCAACTAACCAGTTTTTAAGAAACAACTACTCGATTTTAATATTATTTACCGTTTTCAATACCGCTTACGACAAGTTATGGTAACTTTAAAGTGGAAGACACAGGTGATGAAAGAAAGTAACTAGTAACCATAAGCTAAAAATACGAGGCTCAAAGCACCAAACCCCCCAAGCAAAAACCAAAACACAAAGCTAAACACAACAGTTAGAACCAATCCACCACGAACCACAAACTAAGCGCAGCTTTAAAAGCAACATGTAACCTCTTTAGTAAGCCTTTGGTTAGTTCTTAAGAAAGCTACTTTGATTAGTGGCAATAATTAGTTACTTAAAAAGTTACTTCAAAAAAATCACTTAAATAGTTGATTTTTAAGGTTTTAATTATTTAGGATAATGCCAAGAGTTTTAGCTTATTAAGAATTTACTAGTTAAGGAAGCCTCAGAATGCATATGAATCGACCAAAATTTTTCAGAACTAGCGATGTTTGTAAGGCCAAACATTTATTAGGTACTTCTAGCAATCCTATTCAAACTAGTAGTAGCCCTATTCAAACTAGAGCTCGCTTAAGTATCGGCTTTAAAGCTACCATTTTCACCATCATTAGCCTTTTGGCTTTTAGTACAGCGCCAAGCTTGGCATCGACTACCGATACAACCTCAAATTTAACTATTGATGTAGCCTCAAACCTAACCCCTGATAAAGCTATTCCCGGTTCTTTTGAACGCCTAGCCCCACCAAACTCAAACCCAAACTCCGCCACCGCTCCATTTACTTTAGAAATTATGCATGTCAACGACATGCATTCATATTTAGAGCCTTCAACTTTAACTTTTACCACTTCCTATGGCCGCGTCACCGCGCAAGTTGGCGGGGTTTTAGCCCTCTCTCAACTCATAAAAACTAAAAGACAAAGCAATCCTAATTTAATCATGCTCTCAAGTGGTGATCAAATTACCGGCAATGCTGCCAACTATGATTTGTTCCAAGGTGAAAGCGACGCTTTAGTGCTTAAACATTTTAAAGCAGACTTTTACACTCTAGGTAACCATGAATTTGACCATGGTAGCCAAGGTATGACGACGTATGCTAACTGGGTAAAAAAATTTAGCCCCCAAACCAAGTTAGTAATTTCTAATGTCGAGCTCCCCGCCCATGATCCCATCAATCCTTTTATTGAAAAAATCCACCTCAAAACCATTAACGGGCGCAAAGTGGCGTTTTTGGGGCTGACTGATCCTAAAAAGATCTTCCAAAGTTCACAACCCGTCCCAGGCACCAAGATTACCGAGGCAGTAACTACCATCAATGAATTAACTGCGCCTTTAGTTGCTTCCGGCAAGGCCCAAATTATTGTATTACTCACTCATGAAGGCGTGGCTTTAGATCGCCTAAATGCCGCCAAATTTAACGATGTTGATGTCATTATCGGTGGCGATTCACATTCGCTCTGTGGCGATTTTAAAAATACAGGTCTTACCCCTCAGTGTCGTTACCCTATGACCCTAAAAAATGCTTCTAACCACCAAGTATGCGTGGTGCAAGCCTATGAATACACCAAACTCATAGGTGATCTATGGGTTGATTTTGATGCTAAGGGAAACGTCCAAAAATGCTATGGTCACCCTTTAATGCCCGTTTTTACAGCCAGCGCTAAGTTTAAAGATGAAGGTAAAAAACTTACCTCTTTAAATTCCACTAGTGCCACAACGGCTAGCGCCCCAACAAAAACGCTAGCCTCTAAGATCTTACCATCTAAGACGCCAGTTTCTACCAAAACTGTGGCCGTAAAAACCTCGAATTTAGCCGTGACTGCTACTACGTCGTCTCCTACGTCCCCCGCTACTACGTCTTTTGCTACTACACCGTCTGCAGCAACGGCTATAAATGAGCTCATAGACCAAACTTCCGAGTTAGTAGTAGCCTCTATTGATCCCGAACTAGAAAAGGAGCTCACGCCTTATCTAACTAAAATTCATAGTCGCTTTACCCAAAAGCTTGGCTACGTAGCTCAAGATCTATGTTCGACTAGATTACCAGGAGAATCCTGCGACCTAAAAAACCGCCCTGCACCTCACGGCTCTGAAACTTGCCAAGTTTTTGCTCAGGCTTATCTCTCAGAACTTGGTGGTGATTTGTTCCTCGGTAACTCTGGAAGCGTCCGAGCTGATTTAGCTAAAGGTGAGCTTACTGCAGACAAACTCCTAGAGGTCATTCCTTTTGGTAATAAATTAGTCATGGTGGAACTTACAGGTACGGAGCTTTTAACGTTACTAAATCAAGCTTACCGTTATATCCTACGAGAACCTGATAGTCGTAGTGGTTCCGTGCCTTGTGGCTATGGCTTACTCTTAACTTTAGATGAAGCCAAAGCTCTAACCGACCCCATTACCAAAGTTAAAGTTATAACTAGCCTAACCTCTAGTAATCAAGCTCAAGGTAGCATGGTTATAGAGTCTAAAAACCTAACCACCTCAAAAACTGTAACCGCGTTAGAACCTAATAAAGTTTACCGCGTCCTAACTAATGACTACTTAATCCAAGGTAAAGATGGGTACACTGCACTTAAACATAAAAAGCCTTATGAATTTGGTCTAACGGACGCTCAAGTATTAACAAACTACTTAAAACGCCACGATAGTTTGCCGCTTTTAAAACCTAACTATCTAATGCTTGAGCAGGTGTTTAGACCTTAATACGTTTGGCGCTTAGCCCCAAAATCAAGCCAAATGCTACGTATATTAGGCCAAGCGCCAAAGACCAAGGACCGCTAGCTCATTACTCTAAGCTATTGGTTCTAAAATAACAAATGCACCTAAAACAAAAAAATAAAAATCAAAACCAAATCATAAATAACTTCTAAAAAGTTTGCCTAAATCGCAAAGCCTCAAAGAACGTTCGGCACACGTTGGTAGTTTTTGGTAGAATGGAACGAAAATTTTTTCAAACTGTAACTTTTTAAAGGTCCCGAGCCCCTCCCTTTAAAATTAGGCTCTAAAATATAGGCAAGTAGCTCCAAAATTCCAACCTAAGCGTTTTTATGTCGCGTCATAACTTAAACTCAAGCTTTGGCCTTAAAAACGCCCAAAGTTACACTTAAGTTAATGCGTATAACAAATGCCAACTTAAGTGAATTTAACTAAAGCAGGCTTAATTAGGCTCGGCTAAACTTGGTTTAGCTCTGTTTGAGTTAGCTTAGTTTAGTTAGACCTAGCTTGAGTAAGCTCAACTTGGTATTTTGGTTTAAAGCTGGAAAAAAATATTACCGCTAACCACCATAAAACTCCCCTTTTATTTAATATTTTAGGATAGAGTACGGTAATTAAAAGCTTTAGCTAGAGCTAAAGCCTTGGCTTACGCATGGCAACTTTTTATTTAATGGATTAATACACTATGTGGTTTAAAAACTTAAGATTATATCTTTTAGATACTAAATTCGAATACTCAGAAGCCGAACTTAACAAACTTCTTGATACTCAACGTTATCATAAGTGTTCCGGGCAAGAAATGACCCGTACTGGTTTTGTTAATGTGCTTGGTAATAAAAATAGCCAAAACTTGTGCTATTTTTCTAACAACGACAACGTCTTCTTTAGAATCCGCACTGAAAAGAAGGTTTTACCAGCTAGCGTCATCACCGAAGAACTCGCTGAACGCGTGGAAAACATGGAAATCGACAAGTGCCGTAACCTTACTAAGAAAGAAAAGAGCGAACTTAAAGAAGCAGTGATTACCGCTTTATTACCACGTGCTTTCTCAACCTTTAAAGAAAACTTTATTTGGATCAACACCAAGCACAATTACCTCGTAGTCAATGCAGCTTCTGAATCAGCAGCTGATATGGCCGTAATGCTTCTACGTAAGGCATTAACTACATTACCTGCTCACGCTCCAATCTTTAAGAAAGAAATTACTGAATGCTTAACCACTTGGTTAGTAAGCCAAGAACCTCCAGTTGAAATCGAAATTGGCGCTGAAACTGAAATGCGTGGCGCAGAAGGTGAAGGCGGGATCATTAGAGCTAAGAAGCAGGACTTAGGTACTGACGAAATGTTAGCCCACTTAAAGGCAGGCAAAGTGGTAACTAGCCTCGCTTTAATCGTCAAGAATGACATTTCTTTAGTTATCGACGATTGCTTTGGGATTAAGCGGATCCGCTTAGCCGATACTTTAACCGATACTATTGATGCATCAGCTAACGAATCTCTTGAAGCACGTATGGCAGCTGACTTTGTGTTAATGTCAAGCACCTACTGTGGTTTATTCGACGTATTGTTCGATGCCTTTGGTGGCTTAGACGAAGAAGAGTAAGTCCTACTCTTAGGGTAACGTTCTACAACTAATGCCTCTAGTAGCAATTTGTTTAACTAGTTAGGAGCCTTAGTTTGGTTGTAGCCTCAAACTTAAGCATCTAAAACTAGGTTTTACGAGAACTAAAACCTAGTTTTTATTTTTAGGCTTAAATTTGCCTCTAAAAATTTAAGCCTAAATTTTCAGTAATAAGTTCGCCGTAACCCTAAAAATTTACACCGTGCCCCCATCTTTACCCTCTAGTTAAGCGTGGCCTACTTTATCATTTTTTAATACTGTCATAAAATAAGCGCCATACTACTTGATCTAGTTTTGCAAGTACCAAAGAGTAACCATCTTAGTCGTAAGTTTGCTTAAATATCTACTTACTACTTACGGCTTACGATTACCCGGTCCATTAACACCGGGCTTTTTAAGGAATATCTATGAAAAAGCCAGAACTACTGTCTCCTGCTGGGACCGTTAAGAACATGCGCTACGCTGCCGCCTACGGTGCCGATGCCGTATACTGCGGTCAGCCTCGCTATTCCCTTCGGGTCCGCAACAATGAATTCGACCTTGAACACTTAAAAAGTGGCATCGAGGAAATGCATGCACTCGGCAAGAAGGTGTATGTTGTGGCCAATATTCAACCCCACAACAGCAAAATAAAGACCTTTGTCCGTGATTTAGCTGATGTCGCTGCCTTAAACCCAGATTCCCTTATCATGTCAGATCCAGGCATGATTATGTTAGTACGTGAAGCGTACCCAGAAATTCCGGTTCACCTCTCAGTGCAAGCCAATACCATCAACTATGCTTCTGTGAAGTTTTGGGAGAAAATGGGACTTTCTCGTATTATTCTCTCACGTGAACTTAGCCTCGCCGAAATCACTGAAATCAGACAAGAATGCCCTGATATCGAACTTGAAATCTTTATTCATGGGGCGTTATGCATGGCCTACTCTGGCCGTTGCCTCCTAAGTGGTTACTTAAGTCGCCGTGACTCTAACCAGGGTGCTTGCACTAACGCTTGCCGTTGGGAATATCGTTTAAAACAAGCTTGCGAAGATGCGTCCGGCGATCTCGTAATGCCAGATCTTGGAACTACCCCAATTACTCCCCATAGCTTCTTATTAGAAGAAAGTCATCGTCCAGGTGAACTCATGCCGTGTGATGAAGATGAACATGGGACCTATATCATGAACTCTAGAGATTTACGAGCTTTACAACATGTGGCCAAACTTTGTGAAATTGGGGTTGATTCCTTAAAGATTGAAGGCCGTACTAAATCTTTCTATTACTGTGCCCGCACTGCTTCTGTGTACCGTAGAGCTATTGACGCAGCCGTTGCCGGCCACCCAATTACGCCAGAACTCTTTGCTGAACTTGATAGCTTAGCTCACCGCGGTTATACCGATGGCTTCTTAGCGCGCCATCCAATTGCCGACTATCAAAATTACGACTTTGGCTACAGTATCTCTGACCAAAGCCAGTTCGTCGGTGAAGTTACCAATGTGGCTGATGACGGTTTATGGGAAGTTGCGGTTCGTAACCGTTTTAATGCCGGTGATACCATTGAAGTTTTAACCCCAAGTGGAAGCACCATCTATCAGCTTGAAGCTATCTTTAACCGTAAACGTGAACAAACTGATGTAGCACCAGGTGATGGGCATATTGTTTACATTAAAGTACCGCTTAGCCCAGAAAAAGCCAAAATGGCCATTTTAACACGTAAATTCACCAATGGTGAAAACACCAGAAATCCTATTAAGGCCTAAAAACCTAGTGACATCCTCCCCCACCTATAGAGGTGGGGGCTTCCCACCAATAAGATAGGTTCAGTTCTCGCTCAAGCACTCTAATGAGTACAGTATCAACGAGCTAACCCCGTGT
>UQCV01000012.1 GCA_900539665.1 uncultured Succinivibrionaceae bacterium
GACATTAGGATGGGGACATGGTATTAAACTCCTATATTTTCGTGCGTAACTGCTATCCACTAACACTGAGTGTTGCCAAATTACAAGAATGCTTGCTAAATTTGAGGACGTAATAAACAAATATAAAGCTCAAGGTGCCATTGCTCATAGCGATCAAGGATGGCAATACCAATACAATAAGTATTGAGTGGTTAAAGGATCATAATCTTGTTTAAAGCATGTCACGCAAAGGCTGTACTCATGACAATATTATGATTGAAATCTTCTTTGGGCGCCTAAAACAGGAGATGTTTTATGGGGAAAAACGTTACTTTAAATCCCTGTCAGAACGCAAAGAGAAAATTGAGGATTATATAATCTGGTACAATCAGGGTAGAATATCAATCAATTTAAATAACATGTCACCAGTAAATTATAGAAATTCACTGATAGAAGCATTATCATCAAGTTAAGGAAAGAGTGATCCAAAAAATGGGCTACTTTAAAGTAGCCCCAAAAAGAGATGAAACTTAAATGAAGATTTAAATGAACTTAAAAAGCTATACTACTTTTTAATCATCCTTCTTTTCGCTTGGAAAGCCATCGTCGATTCTAAATTGTACATCTACAGAATCAGAGAACTTTAGCTGTTCCGGTTCGTAAATGGCTTTGTCTTGAGCAGCCTCATCGACAGCATTAAGCGCCATACCTTTAAGGAGCATTGGGCGCGCCCCATCCATGTCGTTATTGCCATAAGAAATAGCATTGATGCCATGAAGCTTAACTTTAAAGCCGTCAGCTAAAGCCCCTGCTTTTTCCGTGGCATCTAAAACTGCTAATTCACGCACCTTTTTGCGTACCGCAGACTTATCGCGTAGATCGTAATTTAAAGATTCAACCCCGTTAAAGCCCGAATCCATCGCCAAATCGATTACTTTTGGGATCAAGGTAAAATCGTCAATATTCACATTTACCACGCGGCGAGCGGTGTAACCCTGCAAAATACGTTTACCTTCAGTGTAGTGATATTGCGGATAAAGAGAGATATTCTCAGCTTTAACCTGATCTTTTTTGATCTCAAGCTTCTTAATACCATCGTACAAAGAAGCAACTGGCTTTTCGACGCCAGCTCGAGCAACTGCAGGAATCGGGTCAGTCTTTTCGACGGTTAAGCGTACAACCGCAGTATCCGGTTGAACCGCCATCTGCCCCGTACCGGTTACAGAAAGTGAACCGATAGCCGCAAGCGAACTTGCAGGAGCAACGGTTGCAGCCATGCCCGCAGCGGCAATAACAAGAGAAGCTACAGATTTTTTTGACGGAAATAATTTCATAAACTTTTCCTTTAATAAATGTGGTTTTTAAGGCAGGCAAATCGAAGTGCTAATCATACAACTTAGTAACGCAGCCTTGCCTCGTGACTTAGTCACAAGTTCTAGTCATGCGACCTAGTCATATAAAAGTAAAGTCCCTTAGAGGCCATAAACCAACTAAGAAAGCTGTACCAAGTAAGCTTTACTTCGATTTCTGGTGCATCCGGTCCGTCCGGAATCACCATACAGCTTTGAGTGTTCCTAGTCCTAATAGTTCAATTTTAATTGCTGCTCTTAAAAAGAACGGTTTTCTAGGGGCTCTAATTATTACATAGGGATATGAAGGTATATTTTCAAGGGCGCGAATGCTAAGTTCTTGTTTTTGTGAAGGATTTCACTAAGGTTTTGATGCTCTCACACTTTAAATCCGCCTTAAAATCACCTTAAACTCCCCTTAAAACACACTTAAAAGTGGTAGTCTTCAGTTGCTAGAAAACTTCAACTTTTGCCGGCTTTTAATGCCTTTTGTTGTTTTTTGCTGTTTTGTTTTTTTTTGATTATTGGGTGCTTTGAGGTAATTTTCAGAGCTTGCTACCTTAAAAAATTTAGTGTCTTTTTTTTTAAACACGCCCCTAGGTCTCATGGTAAGTATTTACTTAGGCTGGTTTGTTTTAGCTTTTGCTTACATGGCTTTTGCTTATTTAACTTTAGCTTATAGGGGTTGGGTTTACGCTTTGGATTTGGGCTTTGATTTAAGTTTGGCAGTGCTTTAAGTTTAGCAACGGTCTTTAGTTTATATGACCTCAAAGTATAGCGTTTTACTAGTTTTTGAAGTTAAAGAGCGCAAAATCAAGACCTAAAACCTAAGATTAACCATCATGAATGATAATTTTTTCAGTTACAAGGCGCAATTCATCGCGCCTGATCACAAAAAATGCTAAAATAGCTCTCAATTTTATTAAAAAATTCTGCCCGTCAGATTTAACGTCTGTCGTTTATTAATGTTTATTCATCAAGGCCGAAGCTGATTTATTTAACCAATCTAGATTTCTAGCAATAGCCTAGCGCCCTAGCCTTAGTTAGTAAAATTCTCCTTCCCCTTAAAAAGGCTGTGAGCCCGCCATGTATTACATTCTTTTATTTTTAAGTGCGTCCATCGTGAACAACTTCGTGTTGGTGCGCTTTTTAGGTATTTGCCCATTTATCGGCGTCTCCAAACAACTTAGTAGCGCCGTAGGGATGGGGCTTGCCACCACGTTCGTTTTAGTTTTAACTTCTGCGCTTTGTTTTGTGGCGGATCATTTACTCTTAGTCCCTTTTGGCTTAGAAAACCTGCGCCTCCTCACTTTTATTGTGCTGATTGCGGCTGTAGTGCAGTTTACTGAAATCATGGTGCGTTTTATTAGCCCTGAAATCTTTAAACTCTTAGGGATCTTTTTACCCCTAATTACAACGAACTGTATCGTGCTTGGTTTAGCCCTATTAAACGTTTCTAGACAACATACCTTCTTAGAATCAGTGGTCTTTAGCTTTGGGGCTGGTATGGGCTTTTTATTGGTGCTTACTATTTTTGCGGCCATGCGTGAACGCTTAAATCGCTCTGATGTACCTACGCCATTTAAAGGTAATGCCATTGCTTTAATCACTGCGGGGTTACTGTCTATGACTTTACTTGGATTTACTAACTTAATTAACCAATAGGAATAGGCTAAGGCTAGCTACAAAGAAAGCTTAAGCTAAAAGAGTTAGCTCTAAGCTTGCTTGAAGCGGGTTTAAGAAGGCTTTAAACTCAATTAGTTAAAAACCATTTACTAAGTTAAATGTTTGCTAGGTACTAGGTTAAATATTTAACAAGCCATGAGTTTAATATTTACCAAGTTAAGCAAGGCTAAGTTTTAGGTTTTAAACTTACTTTAAGCCAAAGCCTGCGCGAAGTAAAAGCCTACTAAAGGCATAACATGCCTTAGGGCCACCAAAAGGCAAAGTAGCTCGTTTAAGGAACAATACTAAATTTATAAAGCAACGTTTATAAAACAACTAACCGCTAATTACTCCAAAAGAGATAAAAAATGCTGTCTACATTTATCATAATTTCAGTCTTTACCTTTTCGGTGTTTATTTTAGGTGCCGTTCTTACATATATCGCCCACCGCTTTAAGGTAGAACCAAAAGATCCTATGCAGCACCTTGTTGAAGCCTGCTTACCTCAGGTTCAATGTGGTCAATGCGGTTATGTCGGCTGCGCTGAATACGCCAATGCCATCTTGCTTGAAGGAGCGCCGATTAACCTGTGCCCACCAGGCGGTGATAAAACCGTAAGAGCAATTGCTGAAGTTTTGCATATGCCAATTCCAAAGAAGGATGATGGTGCAAGTCTTGACGAAGAGGAACAGACCGCCTTTATCGATGCCTCTTTATGTATCGGGTGCGGTAAGTGCGCCAAAGCTTGTCCTTTTGATGCTATTTCCGGAAAACTTAAGGAACCATACTTGGTCCATGAAGAATTTTGTACCGCATGTCGTAAGTGTTTAGAAACTTGCCCTAAAAATTGCATCACTATGCAAAAAGTCACTGAAACCATCGATAACTGGAATGGTAAAGTCGCTGAAGGCCCTAGCCTTTTTAATGTGGAGGAAACCAACGGTCATGATGCCGTTGCTACATTGATGGACGACTTTGACTCTGACGCATCAAGTATAAAAGCAACTACTAACCCAAAACCTGTAGCTACCGCTCCAAACGCTAACGCCCAAGAAAAGACTAAAGCTTCCCCAAGCGACGTAGCTCCCAAGGCTCCACAAGCCAACGCAGCACAAGAGGCAGATAACAAGTGAGTATTCTTGATAAAATCAAAAACGGCGAGTTAAGCTCCTTTAAAGGCGGTATTACTCCCGATGAACATAAGGACCTGACCTCAAACCTTCATACCCAAAGCTTACCGCAACCAAGCGAGCTTGTGATCCCGCTCCGCCAACATAGCGGTAGCGCCGCCGAGGTTTTAGTAAAACCTGGGGACCATGTATTAGTAGGCACCGCTTTAACTAAACCCGAATCTAAAATGCAGGTTCCGGTGCATGCTCCATTAGCCGGCACTATTACCGCCCTTGAAATGCGCCCAGCGCCACACGCTAGTGGTCGCAATGAACCATGCTTAATCTTAAAAGTTGACGCTGAGCAACCACAAGAAAGCGCAAGTAACCCAAGTTTTCCGGAATACACCAAAGAAGATCCAACGGTGTTACTTAAACACATTAAAGACATGGGGATCGCAGGTCTTGGGGGCGCGGGTTTTCCGACTGACGTTAAGCTAAGTAGTAACGTAGGGAGCGATCATCCTAAGTGCCAGGTTTTAATTATCAACGGGGCCGAATGTGAACCATACATCACCTGTGATGACCGCATTATGCAAGAACAACCCACCCAAATTATCAAGGGTGCGGCCATTCTTAAACATATCTTAAAACCGGATTACACCGTTTTTGCGATTGAAGACAATAAGCCTCAAGCTATTAAAGCGATAAGTGAAGCGATTAAAGCAGAAGGCTTAACAGACGCTCGCGTCACCGTTTTACCGGTTAAATACCCATCAGGCGCGGCCCGTAACTTAATTAAACTAATTACCGGCATTGAAGTCCCATATACGGCCCGTTCTGCCGATTACGGCTTTATCGTCCAAAACGTAAGCACCGTGAAGGCGGTTTTTGATGCGGTGGTTTGTGGGATTCCATTAACTGAACGCTTAATTACCGTAACTGGTAACGCGATAGCGCGACCAGGTAACTACTTTGTTAAAACCGGCACCTCAGTAAGCTTCATCTTGCACCAAGTCGGCTACCAAAAGCCAACTGTGCCGCGCATTATTTTAGGCGGGCCGATGATGGGCTTTACTATCCATACGTCTCAAGTACCTGTAATTAAAACTACTAGCTGTATTATTGCCCCGGGAAATGGCGAACTCGTCCGCACCGTACCACAGGTACAATGTATCCGCTGTGGTCGCTGTGCTCACGCCTGCCCATCGCGCTTAGTTCCATATGAACTCTACAGTAGCTGCGTCACCGGCAACATGAAAGAAGCCCTTAAAAATGGCCTTAAGAGTTGCATCGAATGCGGTTGTTGTTCGTTCGTGTGTCCAAGCGCCGTGCGTTTAACTGAAGAATTTAGAGTCGCCAAAGCAACCTTGCGCACGGAAAAAGCTCAAGAACGTAAACTTAAGGTGTGTCGCGAACGCTACCAAGCTAAACAAATTAGACTACAAGAAGAAGAAAAGTTACGCGCTGAGCGCCGCGCTCAGGCGTTAGCTAAGGCTAAAGCTATGCAAGAAGCCAAAGCAAAAGCCCAGGCGCAAGCTAAGGCTCAAGCGCAAGCAGCACAAGTAGCCCCAACAAAAGCCAATGAAAATATTACCAAAGTTGAAGCGGTCGCACCTACTAAGGCACCAAGCGTAAACCGGGTAGCGCCTAGCCAGGATACGCCTAAAGCACCAAGCCAGGAAGCACCTAAAGTGCCAAATCAAGAAGCGCCAAACGCCCCAACCTCAGTTGCTCAAACTATGGTTAAGCCTAATCCCGTAAAAGAGGATAAGAACTAAAAATGAATCAAAGTCTTATTGCTGAAAACTCTCCCCATGGACACGCTGTAGCTACTACCGGTCGCTTGATGACGGCCATTATGCTCGCGATGTTACCGGCGCTTGGCGCTCATATTTGGTACTATGGTTTTGGGATTGTCGTGACCATGGGCTTAACTTTTTTGAGCTGCTCACTTACCGAAATGCTCATGTTAAAGCTAAGAGGTCGCGGGATACATGCTCTATGGCGTGACCGTTCTGCTTGGGTGACAGCGATGATCTTAGGTTTTGCACTCCCACCCCTACTTCCATGGTACTTATCAGTCATCGGTTCTATCTTTGCGATTGCCGTCGTTAAGCATGCGTTTGGGGGGCTCGGGCAAAATATTTTTAACCCAGCCATGGCCGGCTTTGTGTTCTTATTAGCAAGTTGTCCGCTGCCCATGACCACTTACGTTCAGGCCACCCCTAATGCCGTAAGTGCGGTAACTTTACCGCGTGCCGCCGCCGTCATCTTTAACGTTAAGGCCGATGAAGCTCTAAGCGCTATTCAAAACGCCCAACAGGAAGCATTTCATGACGGGGTCACCGGGGCCACCTTCTTGGTAAATTCTCGCCATGAACAAGCAACCAACTACGTCGCCATTTATACTGCGACGCATATGGGTTCTTTAGGCATTGCCGAATTCCAAGCGAAGTTTTACTGCGCTCTTATGTTCCTTTTAGGTGGGGTCCTCTTAATGTGGCGCCGTATTATCGATTGGCGAATTCCCGTAAGCTTCCTGGGGGTAACTTTAGTGGGAGCAACCATATTTTGGTTATGCGCCCCTGAAAAGTACATCCCGCCATTTTGGCATTTATCTTTTGGGGCTACCATCTTCTGCGCCTTCTTTATTTTAACCGACCCTGTCACAGCTGTTTCTAAACCACGGGGGGCTCTTATTTATGGAGCTACGGCTGGACTTTTATTTATTATTATTCGTAACTGTGGTGGCTATCCTGACGCAGCGGCTTTTTGTACTCTAACCGCTAATGCGCTCGCTCCACTTATCACTATTTTAACTGTACGCCGTCCATTTGGTTACGGCAGTGCCCCGGAGGACATTACAAAGTAAATGACTCAAGGTAGCAACACTAAACCCACTCCAAACATGCGGGAAATTATTAAAAACGGCCTGATCTTAGGTTGCACTGCTTGCATCTCTTTAGGGCTTGTTTTTACCGTTGGCCACTTTACCGTGGCTAAGATTAAAGCCGATAAAATCCGCCAAGAAAATGCGCGCTACGCCCAATTATTGCCGGCGGGGAGTTTTGATAACGCGCTAGGTCAGGATTGTCGTTTTTTAACCTTAAGTGATGGCCGTAAAGTGAGAATCTTAACCGCCCGTAAAGACGATAAGGTTACAGGTTATATCGCTTCATATGAAATTAGCGGTGGCTACGCCGTTCCTTTTAGTATGACTGCCGGCATTACCGTGCCAGAGTTTTCCATTTATTACGTCGATATCGATGTTTTTAACGAAACTCCAGGTCTTGGCGATAAGGTTTTACGCTCTAAAAGCTCATTCTTAGATAGCTTTAACGGCGCCAATTCCAAGAACCGCACGTGGGAAGTAAAGAAATACGGCGGTGATTTTGATTACTTTACCGGGGCTACTGTGACCCCACGGGCGGTGGTCCGTTCCACCGGGACGGTGCTTTCCGCTTTAAATGAACGCGGCGTCGCGGGCATTGAAGCCTTACCGCTTTGCGCTAGCAATAATAAAACTAAGAGTCAACCTAAGAGCGAAACTAGTACCGCCTCTAACGCAAGAACTCCTAACCACGAGGAATAACCGCCATGAGTGAAATCGTTGAAATTTTTAAAGACGGGCTCTGGCGTAAGAACCCAGGTTTAGTTCAGCTTTTAGGGTTATGTCCCCTTTTGGCCGTCTCATCATCTATAACTAACGCCCTAGGCTTAGGGTTGGCCACTATTTTTGTGCTAACCTTAAGTAACATGGCCATTTCCTGCATTCGCCGTATCGTAAAACCCGATGTACGTATCATTATCTACGTTATTGTGATTGCGAGCCTCGTTACCTGCGTTCAGCTCGTAATGGAAGCTTTTACCCCTGATTTGTATGCCAAACTAGGGCTCTATGTAGGGCTTATCGTCACTAACTGCATCATCATTGCTCGAGCTGAAGTGTTTGCTGCTAAGAACTCGCCAATTTTAGCCGCAGCTGACGGCTTAGCTAATGGGCTTGGTTTTACTTTAGTCCTCTTAGCTGTGGGGGCTTTTCGTGAAATTTTAGGGCACGGGACTGTGTTTTCAGGTTTAGGCGAGCTTGTGGGGCTTCCTGGGGAAGCTTTTACCTTACAGGTATTACCGCAAGATAGTGGCCTCTTGCTTGCGATCTTACCACCTGGTGCCTTCATCACCTTAGGCTTACTCTTAGCTTTAAAAAATGCCGTTGATACAAGAAGAAACAACGTCAAGTCTCGCGTTCGTCATAATGAAACTACTGACGTTGAATTACACTGTAGTACTATAAATGACGAATCTAAGGCTTAAGGATATTTAGGCTTAAAGCCTAAAGATTAAAAGCCTAAAGATTAAAGGCTTAAGTAGACCAAAGGGGGAGAAAGGCTTGAAAGCTTTAAAGATAAAGGATAAAAGAAAAAACCTAAACTAGTTAAAGGCTAGTACCTTAAGTAAGGCCAGCTAAAAATGCTAATTTAAGCTGGCCTTTTTGTTTTTTGTTCGTTTTTTTGATTTCAAGTCAAGTCCATATTGTTGGTGTAATTTAGTTTTCTTGTAAAATATGGACTTGACTTTTTACACTGCTGCTCCCTGCCACCGTCTCGACCTGGAGTCCGAAACTTATTTCTTTGTGTTTTTTTCTAATTCCAACATATACTTATCAAAATCGGACATGAACAATCTATCCTGGATGACACGGTATTTTTCAAATTCTGTCTCAGCATGAAGCTTTGCAATTTCTGCGGACACCTTGCCTGCGTCCTGTAAAATACCATAGTCAAACATTTCAATGAAGCTGTTGAGCCTCTTTTCCCAGTCCTGCATCGTAAGCGGAATATGGCGCAAGGTCATGTTTTCAGCAAAATCCAAATATGCCGTAACCATACGATTCAGCTGCTTCATTTCATCCTGACTCAAATAATTCTTAGCAACCGTAACATCACTTTTCTTAATCTTTCCTTTCGGTGCATCTGCCCAGGTGCTTAATCCAATATGCTCTTTTGTATGATCAGCTCTTTCCAAGATCAGCTCAGTTGCTGTATGCCCATGCACTGCGTAATGCATTTTATTCTTAACAGTCGCATAGAATCTTCTCGTCGTTGCAGAATTTTTGTCATAGTCAATGGCTGTCGCATACAGGTCGGTGATCTTCTGATAGAACATTCTTTCGCTGGCACGGATCTCTCGGATGCGCTCTAACTGCTCGTCGAAATACTTTTCTGTCAGATACGTTCCGCTCTTCAGCCGTTCATCATCCATGACCCAGCCCTTGATGGTGTAGTCCTTGACGATCTTATTTACCCATTTACGAAACTGTACGGCACGCTCGGAATTGACCTTGAAGCCTACGGCAATGATCATTTGAAGGCTATAGTGCTTGGTATCGCGCGTGACCTGACGAGAACCTTCGGTTTGAACTATCCGGAAATTCCGGATAGTTGAATCCTCATCAAGCTCTAAATCAGAATAAATCTTCTTTATATGCTCGTTGATTGTACGAACATCCACATCGTACAATGTGGCCATCATCTTCTGTGTCAACCATATATTTTCATCCTCGTAACGCATCTCTATGCTGTCCTGCTGATCACCCACAGAGGCAACATATGTTAAGTACTCTGCTGCGCTGGAACGGATGGTTACCTCATCTTTTTTCTTTGCCAAATGAAGTGCCTCCTTACTTTGTCATAAGATCCATTATGAAATGCCAATGTATCTTCAAAATTTTGACCTGGTTATCTGCCTGTTGAATATACGCCGCAATTTATAACAACATAAAGTCTGACTGCTCCCACGGGCAAGCCCATGGGGTTCTGATTACCAAGTGTAGCTTGTAATCGTACACCATTTTCAGGCTTGGGAGTTACAAGTGTAAATCGGTTTGAATCAGGACTTTCATTACCAAAGAGTCCTACGACTACATTAGCGGTAAATTTCTGTCTTACGATAAGGACAAGGAAGCACAGTCAATCTTCATAATATTTAGATTGTGTATTTGTCTTATACTAATATCAAGTAGTAGAAATATAGTTTTTCCTAAAAAAGTGGCTTTCATTCCACACGCAAGCGTGTGGGTTTTACGTCACAATTTATAACTTAGTCTCAAAAAATGTGCGCTCATATAATCAGGATCTCCTTCCTTAAGGCCCTCAAAACATAAGGTCTCATATTTTTTATATCTTAAGCCCCTCGGGGTCATAGTCTTTATGAACTCGAGGGGATTTACTTTATACCCTACTTAAGTTGAATTTTGTACTTTTGGCACAAATCCTCGCATTCATTCTTACAACTAACAGTTTGTGAGTTAGCCTTAAGGCGGCGGTTCGTTTTTAACGGTAGCGCTAAATCCATAGTTTCAAGCTTTTTGACGTACTTCGTTGGAATTAAGAAAGATTGCTTGAAATCACTACGCACCATGAAGGATAGGTTTTTACCGCCCATGTCTTCACAGTAGATGCGAACCACTTTCTCAAAAATTTTACTTTTTAAACAGTCTTTAATTTGGTATAACTTAAATCCATAAAAATGTAACAGATGCTCTAAGGCTACACTAAGTTTTTGCGGGTTATAAGGTAGTTCAGCCCCTTTATTGGAGCTACTTGCTGTAGCCCGAGGCTCAACAACTGGCGCCTTAGCTTTAAAGCCCTCTGGTAAAAGTTTATTTTTAGGGGGCACTTCTTTTGGGGCATTTGCTACTAATTGCAACTCGGCGTTCTTTAAAGACTTAACCATGCTAATGTCTAGATCTACAGCTTTAGACGGGTGACATTCTATCTCCTCTAATGTCACTCCATGGTTATCAAGTAAGTTTTGTAAAGCTACCATTAAGTACACCGGATCGAATCCTGTTGGAGTAAAGATGTAATACTCACCCTCTAGATCTGCTTCCTCTAAAGCTAAGAAGGACAGCGCACTACTAATAGCAATTTTGCCAGCATAATTAAGTTCGGTCCCATGACAGCATTTATTTTTAATAAAATCAAGCGTCACAGCCCTATTGTGTGCCGTCATTTGAATAGCACGGCATTGATTATTAAGCCTTGGAATCACAAATGGAGCTAAGATGTTAGCTAGCGTTAATGGAATCAAGTATTGCATGTAGATAAAAGAGTTTTGTGCAAAAGTACGATAGCAAGCCTCTAGTTCAGCTACCGATTTAAACATCCTAAAAAAGCGTCTTCTGATAATATGCTCTGGATTAGTCTTTTGCGTTTTGGTGAGGCTTTTGGTGACGACATGCTGCTCATAACACTTAGAACAAATAAGAATTGCTACATTTAAGCCCATATTAGTTCTCGATGCTAAACCGCAAGCCATTTCATAAACAGTATGGTTACTGTTAAAAAACAAATAGTCAGACTTTAAAATCGGCGCTAGCGGATTATAAACGTGCCAAGCTTTTACGATTAATGGACTCGCGCGGCGCGAAGCTTTTGAAGCCTTGTGTGCCGAAATAGCCTCCGCCTCTACATTTAACGATGCATTTTGATCTGATGACGTCATCAGGCATGAAGCGGTATCAACGCCCCGAGCTTCTTTAGAATTAGTACTTTCATAAGCCGATGTATTGGCGCATTTATGAGCATTAGCACTTATACTATCAGTAGCATTTTTAGTAACATTCTCAGTAACATTTTTCATAATACGACAAGCCGCATTTTCATTATTGTTTGGGGCCGTATTTTCATTAATGGCTTTGGTTACGTTTTTCTTACCCTTACCTCTAATCGTAACGGGCGTAAGCGTAGTCATCTTTGAATATGCAATCTGTTCCTTTAAGAACGCTAAGCGTAAGTTTTGTTTTAACAACAGCTCGGAAAAGTATTTAGTAACGCGGTGTAGTAAAACCGGATTAAAAGCGGAGCTATCATAAGAATATTCTAAATTGTTGGCTTTTAAGCACTCCAAATCTAAAGTTAAGTCCGACGCCCAAAGTTCTTCTAGAAGTACGGGATCGGTCACTTGATAAAGTTCTCTAGTTGACGCCTTGGCGGTGGACGCACTTACGCTTGAAGGAACGGTATTAGATGCACAAGAACCACTAAACGAATATTTAGTAGAACCACTCATTAAACCACCAGAGCTCCCGCGTTTTATCTCTTGAGCTCTTTTAACGTTGGTTTTTAACTTGTTTGTTGACTTATCCATGGCGCTAGGATTTATAGTAAATTTGGTTGTTAGGCACTTAAAGATTTTTATAAGTTCCCCATAACCACGGTCACGCTGCCACTCTAAGCGATAAAACGGCAACCCAGAATGCGCTAAACGCTGTACCAATTCATACATATTAGGAGTATGCATTTTTTCCTGTAAAAAGGCAGTAAATGGGTCTTTTGTATGTTGCATATTATTGTCAGCAGATGTTAGGGGGGCATTTGATGCATGCGTGGTCCAATTTGGGTCCTTGGTTTTTAAGGTTTCAGTTAAAGCTGCCACGGTGCCTGCTGTAGTTTTGTCGTTAGGCGACACCAAACTTAACCAGACGTGCTTAAAGTATGAAACGTTAAGTAACGTTAAAGGACAATGTTCCCAAGCTAAGTCATTAGATCTAAAGTTAGTTTTCGCATGGCTATTTAAGAGTGTGAGCACCCCAATAGCTTTTTCACGACACACCTTTGAGTCTTTGAATGCATGTACAAACCTAGACCGAAACTGAGTACTGTCTCCTGATAAGAAGCCATTTTTTCCAAAAACTTCTGAATTCGCATCAAAACTTTTTAGCGTGTTGTAAGCGGAAATGATTTCCATTACTTCCGGCGCATTGATCCAACAAGAAGCCACAAAACGCTGGTCGACGTCGGTGATTTTGGTGGGTTCATCCGTACGGAGGATTTTGTTTTCTTCAGGCTTATTTAAAATTTCAACGCTCTTTAAATAAAAAGATACAAGATCTAGCCCTGGAATCAAACTGTCATAATGAGCAATTAAAGCCTTAGCGCGATCGTCAAGCAAATCTAGGCTATCAGGTTCCGTAAGAGAATTACGAGCCCAAGTTGCAGTTGGCGGATTATTTAAAGCATGTTTATCAATAGTCATATTTACCTTCATTGCGGAAATGTTATGGAAACTACGGTCTTTTAGCAAAATATAAAACCCTCAAAATTACCTTTAGTTACCCCAATAATGCGCTTTAAAACCGACTAGTCAAAACCGACTAGTCAAAACCGACTAGTCAAAACCAAGCTTAAAACCAAGCGGTCAAAAAAACTCCCTAGTCAAAAACAAGAGACATTAAGCCCCTATCAGACTTTTTAGCCTGCCTCAAGATCCACAAATTCATTGCTAACCTTGGGTCTACTAAAGACGTTTTAACTAAAGTTTTAAAGCGCTGCCCAACAAACCCATCTAGGTTTGAACAACACAGATTGACTTCAATCTGTTATTTACATCTTGCGTGATATTTTTTTTAATCCCCTGCGAACGCATTATAAGTTGCGCAAAATTTAGCCACTTAGTGTTAACAAATCCCCTAATGCACAATTTTTACTCTCTGTCTATATGTTTTTTAATATTTATTTTTTCACTGCTAGTGAGCCCCTGAAACCTAGGCCAGACGGGACTAAAATTTCATTTACACTTTATTTTTTATATCGTGCATTTCCTACTTCATATATTCACAGCCCTACCCCTTCTCGCTAAGATATGCATGTGCACTCTTGGCGATATCGCGACTTTGGTATTAGCCTTCTAAACGGAAGGCTGATGATTATTTACTCCATATTTAAGGTGGTCTTATGCCTCCCAAAAACGTAAATGAACTACTTAGTACAGAACATGAAGCTTCAGCTTCAAGCTCTGTATCTGTTGTAGCTTCAAATTCATGCCATGGCGCTAATGAATCTATGACTCAAAAACCAGTGGCGCGCCCAAATTCGCAAGCTTCTTTGCCCGAAAACTTAGGAAGTTGCCCCGGGTCGAAACTTAATACTCCAGTATGCCCTTCTCTCTTCACGAAAAAATTTAAGACGCCAGCACCTCGGCTCTATGCAACAAGTGAAGAAGCAGTATTAATTTCTCCTAAAAGATCCACCAAGGACGTATCCATGAATTCCTCCGCACCAAACCAAGAACCATGCCTGCTTTCAGAAGAAAGCAGGCTCAGCCACAAACTATGTTTAGAACTCCTCGCCGACCCTGATAAACTTTTTAGGGATGCTTTAAGCCGCGAAATTCCTAAACATCCACTTGTAAACGCCACCAATCTAAATAAGCCTGCACGCACCAAAACCGTAGCAGTAGCGAGCAACATCACCTCCACAACCGTAACTTTAGGTTTAAGTTCCCCTAATCTTGAACTAAGTGCATCTAGCTCTAAAAGCGAACTTAATTTAGCGCCCACCTCAAAACACGACTTTGAGCCAACGCTCGAAGGTAAAAGCTATGCTGCAGGCGACAACAATTATAATTATGATTTTAATAATGTTGTTTATCACGGTAATACGTTTAATAATTTGGTTGCGTCAGAGAATAATTCCACTAAAAATGTAACTTCAACTACTTCTTTTGCCGTAAATCCGGCAAGCGTTACATTAAAAACCGCAGTTCAGGACCAAAATGAAGCACACTTTGTACAAGGCCTGAACGCACAGGGCCCATACGCACCAAAAGCCAGGGCCTATGAAGTAGCTTTCGAGTCTTTTGTTCAAGGCACCAAAGGAGCACCACTTAATGCAAAAGAAGCAACGTTTTGCTCCAAAGAGGCAACGCTCACTAAAAATCTAAAGCTGTGGCTTACGCCACCTGAAACTGGGTTTGACCCAGAGGAATTTGCGGCTAACGAATTACCGCTATTAGCGCCTAGCGCCATGACTCAAGCCAATTACGAAGACCTGGAGGTTTTAAAGCCATATTTTTTAAAAAACTCTGAGCTAAGTGTAGGCAATAAGTTAAATCCAGGTGACAAGCTAGATGCAGGCGGAAAGTTAAACGCAAGCGATGAGTTAAAGGCCGATTTAGAACAAGGCTCCAAGCGGGAACAAAGCTCCTACCGTACTCTCCCACCTGAATTAGCGGATTTTGTGGAGATGGTGTCATGGCTTAAGAGCCACCCATTTTATGCGCCCGGGATTTGTAAACTTCCTGTCTCCCTTAGACGCTTAAGAAGATGGAGTTATGGGGATTTGATGCTTGATTGGAAGGTAAGACCTCTTCTTTTAAGAAGCATAGGCTCGCACCTTGATTTTACCCCTAATATTTATGATTCAACCTCGTTACTCCCAAAGATTGATAAGGTCGATCATAAATCTTTGTCACCTCATGCCATTTTGTGTTGTTTAGCCCATGAAGGCTTAAGTCCGGCCGTAAGCTCTGACATGCTTTACCCGCTCTTTACTGGGGCTAACCGAAATACTATGATAAACAACTGTAGGTACTATGCCATAACCCGTGTCAGCCCATTTTGTGCCATGCCTTTTGTGACTAACATGCCGATTAACGTGCGCCCTCGCATATTAAATGAAAATTTCACGGAAAATATTTCTCGGGACATTACGCGCGGGCTTTATACGTTCCTTGATATTTACCGCAATGTTAATAAATCATTGCAAGCGGCAGATGCTCACATTTCATTTAATGCGTTTGATGTGTTAGTGGCTTTAAAAACCATGCGTCACTTAATGCTCGCAGAAGTAGACTTCTTAGTTGCAGATCAAATTGAAACCGACTTTAAAAACGGAACATTGAAATTTGATTTAAGCTCTAAGCGCGTAGTACCCCCTAAAAACTCATTAGCTCACCATAACTGTGCTAATGATCCTAGAGCCCTAAATGCCACTAGCCAAACGAACCTAGTACCTGGAAGTAGCGTAGACCTAAGCTCTTTAAATCTTGACGCGCAAGACTATGAAGCTATTTGTCAAGCATACGCCCCTTTACGCGCTACGATTTTAAGAAGAAACCTTAAAAAATATATTACCTTAAGTAACATCGTAGTGTATGCCCCGTATTACGCAGATCGTCTCGGTAAAGAGTTTGTCTATTGCACCGGTTCTGAGTTTTGCTTATTGCCGACCTATGTTTTTGTTAATGGCGATACGCCATTAAACGACTTACTCTTTTATAACGTAAGCCGCCAAAAGGAAACTCTAATTCGTGGGGCCATTCGTTTTGCGTTCGCGCCACTTATGTAATCGTCTTTAATCTAAAACGGTTTGTAATTTGGGTTTGGGCTCTAACTTTGGTTTCAACACCAAGGCTTGAGGTTAATCTTGGCTTTGGCATCCATTGTTTTTGGTTTGGCCATAGCCTTGGATTTAACCGTAGCTTTAGGTTAGCCTAATTTTGGATTAAGGCTGTGCTTAGGGTTAGCCTTAGTCTTAAACCTAGAACACAAATCAAAATTAGTCCGTAAAAGCCTTGCTCTACCTCTTCTACCTCGAAGTTGGAGCAAGGCTTTGTTGTTGGTGGGATTTTTGAGCTTTTTTAATTTTTTTGCTGGTTGCAATTTTTGAATTTTTGGTCCTTTGGGTATTATATCAGGTCGATTTTAAGTTTTTTAAACCTTCTTTTAGTTCTTCTTTTGGTTTTTCAGGACTTCATTTTAGGCTTCATTTGCGTCCTTTGACGCAAAAGCGAGCAACCTTTTAAATTAAAGTTACACGATGGTTCAATCTTTAATGTATAATTCCCCTAAGTTTACCGGGGCGTAACTATCTGTTTTTGCACCTCACTTGTTAGGTATAAAGTTTAAGGCATAGCCTTGTTACTAAAATTAAGCCTAGGCTTGAGCTCTAACAACCATAGGCCGCAAGGTTTCCGCCAAAACAGGCTTAAATTCCGGGATAATCGATTAAATTTATAAAACATTAAGGTTGATTGTATGTTTGGTACTCCATATTGTCAGAACGCAACCAAGGCGATGCTCTTAGGGTGCGGTGAACTTGGAAAGGAAGTTTGTCTCGAATTACAGCGCTTTGGCGTTGAAGTAATTGCGGTAGACCGCTATCCAAATGCTCCAGCTATGCAAGTAGCTCATCGTAGTCACGTCATTGACATGCTCGATGGTGAAAAACTTGAAGCTTTAATTGAAGCGGAAAAACCTGACTACATCATCCCTGAAATCGAAGCTATCGCTACTGAAAAGCTCGTTGAACTTGAAAAGAAGGGTTTTAAAGTAGTTCCAAGTAGCTTTGCTGCTCGTACCACCATGGACCGTGAAGGGATCCGTACTCTCGCTGCTGAAAAGCTCCATCTCCCTACCTCTAAGTATGTTTTTGCCGACAATTTAGAAGACTTTAAGGCGGGTGTCGCTAAGATTGGGATTCCATGCGTAGTTAAGCCAGTAATGAGCTCTTCAGGCAAGGGGCAAAGCGTAATCAAGTCTGAAGCTGATATTGAAAAAGCTTGGCAGATTGCACACGACGAAGGCCGTGGGCACAAGAGTAAGGTTATTATTGAAGAATTCTTAAAGTTTGATTATGAAATCACTCTTTTAACTGTAAGTGCTGTTGATGGTTTCCATTTCTGTGCGCCTATCGGCCACCGTCAGGAAAGCGGTGACTACCGTGAAAGCTGGCAGCCAGCTAAGATGGATGAAAATGCTCTTATTAAAGCGCAGTACATCGCCAAATCTATCGTTGATGCCCTTGATGGTTACGGTATCTACGGGGTTGAACTCTTTGTTTGTGGTGACGAAGTCCTCTTTAGTGAAGTATCTCCACGTCCACATGACACCGGTATGGTAACTATGATTTCACAGAACATGAGCGAATTTGCGCTTCACGTTAGAGCAATTTTAGGTCTCCCGATCGGCACCATCAGAAACTATGGTCCATCTGCTTCTGTAGCTTTACTTGGTAGCGGCGATTCTACTAATATCGCTTACGACAACGTAGATAAAGCTTTGTCATTCTACCCAACTGCTCAGGTTCGTTTGTTCGGCAAGCCAGAAATCCACGGCCATCGTCGTCTTGGGGTGGTGCTCACTAATGCCGATACTGTAGAAGAAGCCGTAGAAGCTGGTAAGAAAGTAGCTGAAAACATTAGCATCATCTACAAGTAAGAGCCTTAAAGGCCCACCTATTAATGTTTAAAGCTCGAGCGTAGCTAAAAACACAGTGGGCTTTAAATACACAGTGAGCTTTAAAAAGCTTAACGCTCATAGGATTTCCTCCTCTTATTAACTTAAGAGGAGGAAATCAGTATTAATAGAGTTTAAATTTGTAACGAAGATGGCGGCCATTTAAAACGGCCAAGCGCGTTCTTTTGCTATGGATGTACGTTGTAAGCAAGTATGACCTAGGCGACGCCAAGTATGACCGAAGCGACGCCAAATATGACCGAAGCGACAAGCGACATAAGTATGAAAGGCCACGCAGTGTGCCCCAGGTTACGTAGTAGGCCAAGCGACGCCAGTACGAATGCTTAAAATTTTGGCTACAACGCCATTGGCTACTCACGTGATGCACTACTAATTGGCTTGCATTTGGCTAGCAATTAGCTACTAACTTCTACCAATTAACTACTGATTTACTACTATTTTACTACTAAATATTATTTAACCGAGGACCAAATATGCCTCTATCTAACTACCAAACAATGGATCCTTTTATGTTGCTTTCAATTTGCAACATGAAAATGCGTGATGAAGAATTAGACCTTGAAGGTTTGTGCCGTAGCTACGACTTAGACCAAGAAATCTTAACCAAGCGCTTAAGTGCAGCTGGTTTTGAGTATGACGCCAAAACTCAGCAGTTTAGATAACTAAGTTGGTTTGGCGTTATTTGGCACTTGGTTTTAAACTCGAGTTTTGTTTTAAACTTTAGTTCGAACTTGGTTTTGGATTTAGGGATAAACCAAGGTGCAAGTAGAATTTACTTATGCTTAAATGCCTTTAAACACACTTAAATACATTTAGTTACATTTTGTAATTCATGCTTCACCTTTGGGTTTGTTACCGTTTTTTGTTATTTGATTTGCTATTAACTGCATAAATGTTACTACTTCATTTACCTCCACTTAATGCTGACAATGTACCTTGGCGGGTTGAATACCTCGAATTTGACCCAGAAATGGTCACCAAATACAACGTTGTTTCAGCTTTTCGGGCTTTACCTCGGGCGCGTACTATCTGCGTCAGACCTCGCGCTGGTGAATACCCATCACCTCGTTATGCTCTTGCCTCCCCATACGATACAGGCGATACTTTGATGTTCGGTACCACGAATAACGAAAACGCCTCCGCCGAACTCAAGACGCTCCTCTCAAGGCACCAAGATATCGTGTTTACTGGTGAACGCGCCTTAACACTCATGCGCGCTTTAGAGCTTAGATTACTAACTAAAGAGCTTCTAACCGGTAAGAATGTAGTTATCATTAAAAACTTAGTACAAGCAGCCCATTTATTTAAAAACGCCTGGGCCGGCCTTAAACCTGATATCCGGCGCCTTGCTATGGCAATTTGGGCCCGCGACCTTAGCCTCGCAGCAAGTGAGGCTCCAAATGACGCCTTAAGTAACACCGCAAGCAACATCAATAATAGCGTTCAAGCAAACAATAGTAATAATGGCATTAGCATTAGCGGTAATAATGGTAATGGTAACGTTAATAAAAATAGCCATGGAAATAGTGCCCACAGTGCTACGCTTAACCTAAACCTCAAAGCTGAACTTAAGACTGAGCTTGCCACCAAAGACTACCGCGACCCTAAAACCTTGCCTTTAACTGTCCTTGAGTGCGCGACCGTCGTCCTCCTTGACCTTTGGAAGCATTTTAAGGCGCTTACTTCCTATTACTTAAAGCCTGCATTTCCATTTACTAACCAGTCGCTCCCACCAAAGACCAAACCTTCCTTATGGCTCGCGTTAAAAGAGCAAGAAATGCGTTTAATCGTACCATTACGTAATATTGGGAACAAAATATATGCCGCCGACATCGGCGCCTTTACCGATGACAGCAATATCTTAGATAGCGCTTGTATGCTTATCGATGACCATACTTGGATCATGTCTCCAGCTCCTGTAATTACTAATAACATTCTTAATTCTTTAGGCCTTGATGCCGAGGTGGCGCAAAGTCGTCTTGAAGTCATTTCTAAACTTATAAATGATGAAGCCCGTTTAGTTGAGTATTTTGATGAAGCTTTAGCGCGTAATCCAGAAGAAACAGCCATAACCGCTCCCCTCTCCAATTACAAAGCGATGAACCTTAGAGCGGCCATGCGACTTGAGCATCACACCTACCAAACTATCAGTAACTGCCATGGTGATGTGGGAGAACTCACTAAGATGCTTCCGGCCCTTAAAGGCGTTTATCGTTTGATGGTTATGGATTACTTAGCCGGGGTTAGCCCTGAATATTTAAACGAACCTTATCGCACCGGATGGCTTGAAGCTGCGCGCAGCCGAGAACTCTATGGCCGTGAAATGTTCACTAAGGAAATGAACCAAATAAATGGGCTTAACTTAACTACCCGCCAACAAAACGTGATTAAACGCTTGCTAAACGCGGTAGAGAACTTAATGAATGGTTAAGGGTAAAAGCCATGTTTTAAAATGAGGTAAATTTAAATAGAGCCCATAGAAACGAACAAAAGCAAATAAACGCCAAACAAGCTAATGAGCTTGCATCAGCTTGTGTCAGTAAGTAGCGGCCAATATAGGCCCATGTTGGCACGAGTATAAGCGTATAAACCAAGTAACAACGAATAAAACTAAATAAAACCTAAGAACTCCAATTAATTTAGCCGTGGCCCCAAGCCACGTATGGGAAAATTTTTTATGAAAAAAACACCAATTGATGTAATTGAACACGCAGGCCTTATTATGGCTGCGCTTAAAAAAGGCATTTTAATTACCAGCGCCAAAGACGGTAAAGTTAATAGCATGACTATTAGCTGGGGTGCTCTTGGCATTGAATGGAACAAGAACATCTTCACTACCTACGTAAGAGAAAGCCGTTTTACTCGTACCTTTATCGAAGAAACTGGTGAATTCACCGTTAATCTCCCAATTGGAGCTTTTGACCCGCAAATTACCAAGATCTGTGGTTCAAAGTCAGGTCGTGACTGTGACAAGATTAAAGAATTAAATTTACATCCTGTTGTTGGCGATGAAGTACAAGCTCCAGGTCTATTAGAATTACCTCTTACTCTTGAATGTCGTGTAGTCATGAAGAGCTTACAAGACCCAATGGCCATGGCTCCTGATTGCGCTAAATGGTACCCAGAAGATGAAAGTAGTGGTAAAGCAGACCGCCATATTGCTTATCATGCTGAAATATTGCGCGCCTACATCATTGAAAACGATTAATTTTTAGAAAAATTAAAGTAAATTTAGGTAAATTATGGTCAGTTTTAGCAGTCCTTGCTAGAATATGGGCCAAATTTTTTAATTAATCTAAAACCCCCTTCATCTAGTCATAAATTGCTAGCTAAAAATTTAAACCGCCCCTACGCATTGGTCAAAAAATTTTGCCACAGCTTTTTGGTAATTTGGTTTAAAAATTTGAAGCCGGCAAGCGCCCATTAGATGCTTACGGTTTACCAGTTACAAGTTTACCGCTTACAAATTTACCAAAAGGTAAAAGCTAAAAAGTAAAAGGTAAAAAAGAAGGTAAACGGTGAATGGTAGGCCACAATTAAAGGTTGACGGGTAGTAAAAGGGAAAAAAGAAAAAAGGAAAAAGTTAAAAAGTTGAAGGTTAAAAAGTTCCTTGAGCCACAACCCATGGCGCTAGGAACTTAAACTTAAAGCGGTTAGCTTCTAGCAGGTATTAGTACCTAACTATTAATGCCATGCCATGAGTACCACGCCATGAGTACATACTAGTACCATACTAAATGTGACTAGCACCATGAAGTGAAACCCAAACAAACCTAACCCCGCAACTAAAACACCAAAGATTAAAAAATGGCAGTTAAACAGGCACTGCCACAATAAATAAAGGTGAACAGGCCGAACTAAACCAAAGGCGCAAAGCTTGAGCAAAACTTGAGCAAAGCTTGAGCAAAAACCTGAGCCAAAATAAGTCGCACCACCTAAGATTTTAAAGGAATAAAGGAAGAAACAGTATCATGACCAATAAGGTATATATCAGCTGGGAAAACTATCAAAAAGACGTACGTAGCCTCGCTAAGAGAATTCGTGATCGCAATATTACCTCTATTATCGCCGTAACTCGTGGCGGTCTTTTTCCGGCAGCTATTTTAAGTACAGAACTTGGCATCAGACTCGTAGACACCCTCTGCCTTTCTTCCTATGTGCATGATCGTCAAGGCGAAATGACTATTCTTAAGAAGCCTGAAATTGATTTGACCAACACCCTTATCATCGACGATCTTTCAGATACCGGCAATACCGCTCGTGTAATTAAAGAACTTTTTCCGAACAGCTTCTACTGCTGCGTATACGTTAAGCCCAAAGGGGCCGTATACCCAGATGAATTTGTGCGTGAATACCCCCAGGACACTTGGATCGTACAGCCTTGGGACGTTGGTGAAGACGGCTTCTTAGACTAAGATTTAACTATCCTAGAGACTAAGGCGAAAGCTCAGACGCTAACACTTAGCCTATTCAATCCACATAGTATTCTCCTTAGCGCAGAATAAAGCTAGAGTTTAAAACAAAGCTTAACTCTATTTTTAACTTACGGCTAAGGCGAAGATTATGTGGATTGATGGTTTACCATTGCTATCCCGCTTTAAAATTGAATCTGACCTTAAAATTGAACCATAAGACGTTTTAAATCTAGAATACCGAACCTAGACCTAAAACCACCTTCAAATACCAATTTCCTTAGAAATCAGTTTCATAGTCATGCTCGCGTTCTTTTAGAATCTGCTTGTACTCGCGCCAATTAGGCATGTACTTTTCTATATGGCGGTAAAAAGTTTCGTCATGATTACGCGAAACCAAGTGACTTAGTTCATGTAGGATAATGTAATCAAGGCACTCATACGGTTTAGAAACTAATTGTAAATTAAACCAAATCTTTTTAGTAACTACATTGCAGGTGCCCCATCTTGTTTTCATATCCCTAACCTGCCATGAATTGCATTTAAGTCCAGTTAGAGCCTCCCATTTAGGCAGACGATTGGCAATTTCTTTTTTTAATTCTAAACGGAATGAATTTTTAATTAAATTCGCTCTTTGGTCAGTCGTAGCAGTTTTAGGTATCGATAAAATCATGGTTTTATCATGCAGCCCTATTCTGAATACAGTGTCGCTATAAATAAATTCTAGAGTATATGGTTTTCCCCATAGGTAAATTGTATCACCGGACACGTATTGACGTTTACGTAGTCTTGGTTGCGCTTCAAGTTTAGCAATAGCGTCTTTAACAAAATCTATGTTTTCTGCAACAAAGGCTTTAATGGCCTCGTCATCTATTCTTAAAGGCGCGGAAACAAGTACTTCTTTTTGGGGCTTTACTCGTAAACGGAGAGTTTTGATATTTTTTTTGGTGACTTGCACTTCAATACCGTGCACAGTAAGTTGCATTAAAAGTTCCTCTTGTTTATCTCAAAATTAAAGTAGCTATCAAGCAAATAGCAAGTCGAAAAAGGTTAGTACCTAACAAATGGAAAGCTATTTTTAAGCAAAAATGGTTTTAGTTAATTCTTGGGGTAGCTTGAAGAGCAACGCCTGATTTAAAAACTTAGAGTGCAATTATATACAAACTTTTACTTCTGTTAGCTAAAGACTATCATCATACGGAAACTTTTCTAAAAATTTCTCTATCTTTCGCTTTTTAATTTGAGCCATACGGGGGCCGAATTTGGAAAAAATTTCTAATTCCTTAGCAAAAATCAAGCTACGGCTATCTTGGTTTGAAGCGCGATGTTTCAACTCGTAAGCGCTAGCCTCCTCAAAAGCCTCCATATCTAATACATAGACTAAGACTTCTTCAGTTGTTTTTAGGGTTAAAGCATTGCTGATTGAACCTCTTTCGGCGTATATGACGTGGTACGCTCCGTCTTATGCCGTTATTTTAGATCTACAAAAAGTTTATAAGCTACAGTTTTGTAGGCTTACTCACCCTTTTACTAAATTCGCGCTTCGTAAGCCATCGTTTTTACTTGATTTATTGCTAAATCTTCGTTCAAACTATGGGGATCCACGCGCATAAATTCGGCGGTAACTCCACTTACTAAAGTCTTTTTCATCTTTTCTCTTAAATTGATAGCTGCATTGAGGTCTCTATCTATGGTAAAGCCACAACTTGAACATACGTAGGTCCAAAAGTCCGTCAATACTATAAACAAAAAGGCCACTAGGCCTACATAAAAAAACAGGCTTACAAATATCATTAACCGCACTCGGTTCTTTGTAAGCCTCAAACATGTTTTAAAAGCTTTTAAAACTTTTGTTTTAGATCGCTAACCACTTTTTTAGGGCAGAGCGCATCTTATTTAACGGTAAAACAATTCAGAGCATCGTATTACCTAAGTTTTTAGACTTTTTAACATTCAATTAGGAGCAATTTTCACAAAAAAACTTAGTCATTTAAGAAGTAAGTAACAGTTGAAACAACACGTACAACCTTACGTGAATTGTCACCTTCTTCATCGGTAATAGAGAATTGACCTTGAGTTGCAGTCTTAATACGACCTAAAGCAGAACCAGAGTCGTGAGCAAACTTTTCTGCAACCTGACGAGCATTACGAGTTGATTCTTCTACCATGCTTGGCTTGATGTTATTAAGACCAGTAAAGATGAAGTTAGTACTCCAAGTTGAATCATCAAGTGGAACTCCTGCTTTAACTAACTGGTCGAGGTCTTTGTATAAGCCCTTAACAGTTGCCACATCTCTTGAGTCAATGTTGATCCCATCTCTAATGTTAAAGCGACATTCTGGATTACGATTAGTGTTATAAGTTTCCTTATAAGTATCGCTAAGACTTGGAGTTCTAGAATGAATATCTTCACGCTTAACGCCATGAGTATTTAAGAACTTTAAGATTTCAGTTTTAGCTTTATCTGAACGTGATACCGCTTCTTCTAAAGTTGGGGCACATTCACTAAAGGTAAATGGCATTACTACACGGTCAGCGTCCACGGTGCGTTCAGCTAAACCCTTAACAACAACCACACGTGAGTTTTCAAGCATCTTGTCAGTTGCTTTCTCAAAAGCTGGAGCCAGCATCCAAGCAGAAGCAACCATCGCAGCGCCTAACAAAATAGAACCAGCAACGAGAGACTTTCCTTCCATAATTTATCCCTAATTATAAGTATTTAATTTGATGATTTAAGTATACGCGTAATGACTTGAACCAAAGCCAAGCTTTTCGCTTAACCTAAATTTAGTTTAATGTGAACTACAAATATATGCAACCCTCTAGACTACAGATGGCCTTTTAATGAAAAAATTCCCTTCGTTACAAATCTTAACAATTGCTACATAAGGATATACATTGTCAATTTGAGCCTCTGTATATGCTTAAATTTATAATTTCACTATATTTTATGACTATAAAAACTTAGCTTAGTTCAAAGGCTTCAGGGGAATTTAGCTTTTTGAGGCAAAACTACATTTTAGTAACTATTAATTTAAGCTCTTAAGGCGGCGTTACTTAATCATTGCCATAAGCTTGTGGTAGCTAGGTAGAGCTTATGCACGTTTGGGTATTACTTGCGGGAGTTTCAGCATAGCTTTATAGAGCTTAGTGTTAGCTTGGGCCTAAATGGTATATTTTTATATTTGATGGATTTTTTGAGATTAGGTTTTGAGATTAGGTTTTAAGTTTAGGTTTTAAATTTGGGTTTGGTGGTTTGGTGGTTTGGTGGTTTGGTGGTTTGGTGGTATCAAGAAACAAAAACCGAAACTATCGCAAATAGTTCTAGTTTTAAACCACCCCACCAATCCTTAAGGTTTTAAGGTTTTAGCGTTTTAGTACTTAAACGTTTTAGCATTATAACGTCTGAACTAAACGCCAATGACGATTTGGTAACTTCAATTATTAAGGGCGTAGTGAAAAATTGCTACGCCCTTGTGGCCATAATCTTAAAAGGCCCCTTGTGGCCATAACCTTTTAAGCTTTAGGTTACTACATATTAAATTAGAGCTTGTAGCCTAATTCCTGTCTAATGTATGAGCCTGCACCGATAAGGCCCGCATAAGGCTGAGTAATTACATATACAGGGATCTGAGAGAGGTACTGCTTAAAGCGGCCCTTATCTTCAAATGCTACACGGAAGCCTGAGTTCAAGAAGAACTGCATGAAGCGAGGTACGATCCCACCAGCGATGTAAACACCACCAAAAGCACCGATGTTAAGAGCTAAGTCACCACCAAAACGGCCCATCATAACGCAGAAGAGGTTAAGAGCACGGTGGCAATCGGTATCAGGATCTTCACGTAAAGCGCGTTCAGTAACATCCTTAGGTTCAAGATCATCAGGAGTACGGTGGTCTGCAATGCAGATAGCACGGTAAATGTTTACCAAACCCATACCTGAAAGCAAACGTTCGCAAGATACGTGGCCGATTTCACGACGAAGTACAGCAAGGATATCATCTTCTTCTTCGCTATTTGGAGCAAAGTCAACGTGACCACCTTCACCAGGAACAGAGAACCAAGTGTCCTTGAAGTTAAAGAGGTGCGCTACCCCTAGACCGGTACCAGCGCCGTAAATAGCAATTGGCTTACCAGCCTGGGCTTCTTCACCACCAACCTTGATGAGGTCTTCAGGCTTAAGTACTGGAATAGACATAGAAACGCCGGTAAAGTCATTGATGATAGAAAGAACTTCTAACCCAAGGTTGGCCTTCATTTCTGAAATGTAAAATTCCCATGGGTTATTAGTCATAACTACGTGGTCACCAGTAATTGGGCAGGCAATAGCGATGCAAGCGTGCTTAATGTCTGCATCCTTGTGTTCGGCGAGATACATTCTCACAACATCTTCAAGACTTGAGTTGTCGAGAGCAGAGTAAATCTTTACGGAAGAGATATCACCGTTTTCGAGATCACAAACTGCTAAACGGGCATTTGTGCCACCTACGTCACCCACCAAAACATATTTGGCCATGTTATTTTGCTCCTAAGTAAGGTTTTATTTTAATTTTTTTGTTACAAGGAATTTCACTCGTGTGTTCCCAAGGAATTAATAAAAATTTAACTTCCCCACCGTTTGGCACGATTCCCTCAAGATGAACACTATCTTGGTTCTTGGTCTTTCTTTGTTGCAACGCTCGTGAAACTTATAGTATGAACCATAAAACCTGCATCATGATTGCGAACTGTGAATATGGGTATAGGTCCAACTTCATATTTCTTTAAGTTTAAAACGCAGCCAAACTAAAAGAACTTTACCAAAAGAACTCTCATCATTGAGTCCTTGCTAATTCGTGTAATTATATTGAGTTACGGATGCTAAAACAATAGAACAACCTCAACGTCTTGCATAAAGTATCGACTCTGCTCAAAGTTTTGCCCAAAAAGCGCGAGAAATTGAACTTTACGTGAGCAATTAAACAATTTTTTAGGCAAAATTCCAGCAAGAAAAGTGAAATTTTGTGACCCGTTACGAAAAAACATCACGCTTTGTTACATCGTTTACACTGTTGTTACATATTGTTTTCACAAATTATATTGACATTAGAGGTCTTGGTTGATTGGCCGTTACTTAAAACAACATACTTATCTGTTTTATAGTTTGCTCGTCACACTAATTTTAGGCTTCCTCATTTACCCTTCCTCACTTACCATTAGCGTGTTGTTTCGCTTGTCACTTTTGTAGCTTTTACGCTTACTTCCTTCGGGCTTTTGGTTTTTTTGGGGCTTTCGGGTTTTCTTGCCTACTTCTTTTATTTTTTTGCTTACCTACTATTACGACTAACGGCTATTACGAAACTTACGGATATACCCCCTCCTAAAATTTTTGAAGCTTTTTTACAATTTAAACGAGCCTAGTCCTGTTGAGCTTTTACAATTTTAATGATTTCTTTTTACATTTGACCGTTTACGGCTAACTCTGTAGCCTCGTAGCACCAAACCTAAGCTTAACCCTAAAGCACACTTAGAGCCCTCTAAAAATGTGAGTTTAACTAGCCAAAAATCCGTTTTACGGACCTCTAGCAAGTTCTATAAATAGAAGCCGAAGCGAGCTACATTGAGTAAAGTTACACCAATTGAACATAAAACCGTACTAAAGAGTGCGCCAGATGTCAATTTTTCTAAGTTAGTTATTGAAAGCGTTTTCTATATTTGTTAAATTTGCATCGTAATAAATTTACAAAAAATTGTTACAACCTAAACAAACGTTTTGTTTAAGCCCTAGTTTTTTAGATCTGAGCAACCCAACTTTGCTTTAGCCTAAAGCTATGCCTCTGTTACTCCCTACGTATATCTCCTCACTTTTAAATCTGGCTAAAGTCGGTTTAAAATTTGAAAATGCCAGGGAATAGAGCTAGGTTTAGGTCTAAGTAGCAGACTTTCCAACAAGGTAGCTAATTTACAGTTTTAAAAACTTAAACCGAAAATAAAAACAAATGGGACGTAACATAACAACATTTGACTATTTATCTTGATTAGCTTGAGTTTATCTTGAGTTACATTTACATAAAGAGCAGCGAAGGATTAAAACAACTGAGTACGCCAACTTTACCTTCAAGATTCTTACCCAAACAACCGTCAACTAAATAGGAACAACTAGCTAAGTTAAAAAAGAGCCAAAGCTAAACTGAATAATCCCTTTAATCAAACAAGTTTTGCCATAATCGAACGAGATTTAAAAAGCCTATTCGAAATAGCTAAGCCAAGCAGAAAAAGAAATAGATAATTCTGCCTCATTTTTAAGTTAGGAAGTTTTTTAGCTTGCCATGAAAGTAAACCTTATCGTGGAACTTGTGGCAGTTAATCACCAATTTTTTGGCAGTTAGGAAGTTCAGCTATGAATTTTATTGAAATCATCAGTGAGAAATACGCCACCCTCAGTCGATCTGAAAAAAAGGTCGCTCAGGTTATTATCTCCGAACCACAAAAAGCCATTCATACTAGTATTGCCGCTCTTGCTAAACAAGCTGGGGTCTCTGAACCTTCGGTTCATCGTTTTTGCCAAAAGGTTAATACCAAAGGTTTCCCTGATTTTAAGCTACGCTTAGCTCAAAGCCTAGGTAAAGGCATTAACGCTAGTGCGCTTGAAATCAATGAAAATGACTCAGCTGAAAGCTACACTAAAAAGATTTTTGATGCCTCCATTTCTACCTTAAGCGAAGCTAAGAAGAATATGGACGTCCAAGTAATTCAACGCTGCGTCGATGCATTAAGTTGCGCTCGTCGCATCACCTTCTGTGGTCTTGGAAACAGTGCAGCCGTAGCTCACGACATGATGAACAAGTTCGTACGCTTCAATATGCCATGTAATTACTTTGAAGACCCTATCATGATGTTAATGAACGCATCTAATTGCGGGATTGAAGATGTTTTTGTGATGATCTCAAAGTCTGGTCGCACTAGCGGGGTTGTAGAAACCGCAAAGCTAGCCCAAGCTCACCGCGCCACAGTAATTGGCATCACTTCAAAGGATACCCCTTTAGCTGAAAACTGTAATCTCGTGCTTTCTATGAAGCTCCCTTCAGAAACTGATATCTACATGCCAATCTCTTCAAGATTAGCTCAGCTTGCTTTAGCTGATGTTTTAGCAACTGGCTTTATCTTACGTAAAGGCCCTCATTTTATTGAACGCCTCAGAGCTACGGCTGAAAGCATCCGAGAAAACAACCTCTTAGTCAACACCAAGCCTCACACTGAGTCTAAGACCCAAAATACCGATAAAAACGAGGATAAAGTGGCTTCATGACCTCGACGATGACGATCATAATGCCTAAAGTAAAAATCATACCAAAAGTGTAAACAAGAGTGTAAAAAGAGTATAAAGCTCTCCTTAGTAGGCTCCGCCTTAAACTAACAGCTTTATGACTTAACTAACCCACCAAAATTTATTTAACCAAAGAATTTATTTCAAAGAATTTAATCTCCCTATCTTGTTGTGTTTCAGGGCGCCTAATAAGCGCCTTTGTTTTTTCTTCGAAACTTTAAATTCTCCCATAATTTATTCCCAAATTTTCCCTTAAATTATCCCGAAGCCGCCCCAAACTTCGCACAACTTCCACTTTTGTATGTAACCAAATAAGAAACCCGATAGCTATAATGGGCCTCTAAACATACGATTTAAGGACAAATTCAAGACTTGGAAGATTTTTCATAGAGTTAAGACTAGAACCGTAATACACTAATCTAATAAAGTAAGTTAGACTGTACTAATCGTGCTACTGTACAACGAGGAGTGCAGCAACCACTCTCCACTGCAACAACAACTAGAATCTAAATTAATACGGGAGTTTTTAAATGCGCCAATCTTTTAACGCCTTAGCTTTAGCTATGCTAACTGCCGTCGCGCTAAGCGGCTGCAACGATAAAAGTTCTAGCAACACTTCAGCTGATGAAGTGTATTTTGATGTGGCAGAAAATGAGCTCGGTCGCGATTTACTATCTAATCCGTCAGTGACTCTCGTAACTAACAAGATTACAAGTATTAGTGCAGCTCACGGGACCATTGTAAAACTATCAAGTGGCACTGAAAGTGCTAAGCTCGATAAAGAAAACAATACTGTGAGTGATACTGGGAGTGGTAATGACACTGATACAAACGCAGAAACAGCGCTAACTACTACTTTCGCTGTAAACGTAAGTGCCGACCCTAACCAAAGCGTCACTAACGAAAACTCTGACGAGAACTTTGACTCAAAAAGTTCAAACACCAAAAAGGCTCCTCCTACCTTA
This sequence comes from uncultured Succinivibrionaceae bacterium, assembly GCA_900539665.1. Lineage (GTDB taxonomy): Bacteria > Pseudomonadota > Gammaproteobacteria > Enterobacterales > Succinivibrionaceae > WG-1. The sequence goes on from UQCV01000012.1 coordinate 30,829, forward strand.
CATGATAAAACTCCAACAGGCCCTGACTCTGCCACTTGGCGCTATACTCTTAATGCCTCAAGCTTTAAGAACCACGAAATTCCGGTAGATTTTGTGGAAACGTTTACCCTAACGACTACCGATGGGCAAACCATGACTAGCTACATTAGTTTTGCGCCTAAAGACACCCTTATGCCTTATGCGTGGCATTTATATAATGATGGCACCAGCGCTAAAGCTTTAGGCTGCGGGAGCACCTGCCCAGATATTCAAAAAGGCTTTGACTTAAATATTATCGACGCTTGGCAGCGTCGTGACACAAGCAACAACTACATAAATGGCAAAGGAGTCGTTGTTGCTATTGCCGATACCCCTATCGATATTGAGCACCGTGACCTAAAAAATAATGTCTACACCCCAAAATTTAGCCAAGACAAGCAAGATAACAATGGCGCCACTAATAAAAACGCCACCGAAACCGAAGACGAGGCTACCACTTTAGATAGCAGCGGAATCAATCAAGGCTTAACCGTCGATGACATTAAAAATGACACCGCACTCCATGGCACTATGGTGGCGGGGATTATTGCGGCAAGTGGCGAAAATGGAGGCACTCGTGGCGAAGCTTTTAGAGCGCAGTTCTATTCTATTCCGCTAACCATCACTAAAAATAAAGCGAACAATTCAAGTACTACTAATAACCCAAATGCCAATGATAACGTTTATCCTTTGATTTTAGCTGCTGATAAAACCGACGTCGTCAACCAAAGCTACAACCTATATAATGCGCCTCAACCGGACGATCAGATAAAAAGTTACCTCGACGCCCTATACGAAGCAAAAATTCCGCTTGTTAAATCAAGTGGAAACAATTACTTAGCGGTGGAAGGTTTTGAGGAAATGGGACCAGACTTTGATACCTCAAAGTATGACATCTGTACTAAATACGAAGTTGATTGTACCTTCGAGCAATTTGGTGAAGAAGCTTCTGCGCCCACAAGTATTATCGTAGGTGCAGCCGGTCCCAACGGCAGTCATCTTTACTATAGTTCCACCGGGCCTCAGCTTTGGCTAACAGGGCTTTCTGGGGAATTTGGAGTTGATGATAGTGACCATCCACTACCAGGCATCGTAACTACAGCGTCTCATTTTTCATGTTTAGACTTACCAACTCAAGATGCCAATGGCGAACCACTTAATCTCCTAGCTGATGGTAAAAATAGTAAATGGCGAACTACTATCGATCCAACCTGTAACTACACTTCTGTCTTTAACGGCACTTCTGCAGCCGCCCCAACCGTAACAGGGATTGTGGCGCTCTTAAAGCAAGTGAACCTTGACTTTACCGTGCCACAAATAAAGTATCTCTTAGCCACTAGTGCAAGTAACGATGAAACATGGTCAACTCTTAAGTACACTGCTAAGACCGCCACTGATTTTAATGATGAAAGCATCGTGACTGATGATGCATGGCAAAACAATGGTGCAGGTGTACGTTACAGTAATATGTATGGTTTTGGGCTCGCTAACGCCACCGAAGCGGTTAAGCTGGCACAAAACTGTAGTTCCGACTCAAGTTGCACTTTAAGAGAGAAGCTGCCGCTTGACGTTATTAGCACCTCAAAGCCTGACTGCGAAGTTGTTGATAGTAGCCGAGGTCTTTATGAATGTACTTTTAGTGACTTAAAAGAACTTACCGCTGACGGCGAAAAAGTGGATCTTAACGGACCGCTTGAAATTGAAAGCACTAGAGTTAATGTCTATGGCTTTAAACAAAAAATTGAAGAGCATCCACGCGATAAGCTTTGTACCTATAAAACTCCAGACAGCAATAGCTCCTACCGAACCGACTACAACTATTACTACTATGCCACTACGCATTTAGCCTTAAACTTGTCGTCACCTAAGAGCGCTGACCGGGTATTAAAACCATACCTTGCTTATTGGTACTATGACCGTAGTTTCTTTAACGAGCTCCCTTCGCAGGAATACTACCTCCAATCTAACGCCTTTTACCGCGAACAGGTCATGCCAAGTGACACTTGGAAGCTTACCATTAAGAGTAGCTGCGCTTTAGATATGGACTCTTTAAATGAAAGCATTCATTTAAAGCTTAAGGCTTACAAGGTGGAGGCAAAATAACTCTAGAAGGTAAATTTTTACATTTGGGCCTTATTTCTTGCCTATAAACGAATGCAGGTCCTGTCCATAAATGCGGTCCTCGCCACACTTTATCCTAAACTCCCGCCGTTATATTTTCGGTTAGTGTCTAGCAAGTTGCAACTATTTTAAGACCTAGGGGTTGGGCCATTTCCCTTTCCTTGTATAAATATGAATACTCGTAATTAATATTTTACAAGATCTATTAGGGCGTGGCCCAATTTTTTAAATTTACACCAATTATATGGACTCTATCTCTTACATCGCTATTAAACTGCTTTGCTATTTTTGAATAGTTTGGTTTTATACCATTCATTAAAAATACCCTCAGTGTTTCTGCTATGTCTTTTCTCATACAAAACTCCTTTATATGGTCTATAAAGAAAGTTTAGGTAAAAAAAACGACATTTTCACTTTGGCGAATTTCTACATTTTCAGTATGGCATTAACATAATTTTAATTGAGTTGTACTCAGTTTACAGTGATTCTTCCGAGTTTCTCCGTAAGCTTCTCACCACAAATCCAATTTGCCGATATCCATCTTTTTGCCCGAAAGATAAAGGTCGTAAGCCACTGAAGTTGGAATAAATCTCACCTGTATGTCCTGTAGGCCTAGTTCAGCTAGCATGTCTAGCCGCACTTCCCCCTTCTTGAGAATTTCTTTCTCTTCTGTAGGGAGCAGAAAGCAATTTCCGACTCTACTGATCCTACAATCTGTAATAAATTTCTGAAATGCGAGCTGGTATAGGTACTGCTTGATGACTGACTCTATACCGGGCTGTCCTCTCGGCGGTCTGCCATCCTCAAGTACGACATTGTAGTACTTAGCATCAAATATGATGAAATAATCCCGCGTTACACTTATGAGATCGGGTATCAGAGTATCCTGTGCTGTATGCCCTGTCTCCGTCCACATAGGCTTTTCAATAAGGTCTATAAGTTTTCCATCGTATTTGTCATATTTATTAAGAGATAGACCGAGACTGCAGACAGGTTCTTTCAGTTTGTTGTTCAAAATCTCGGAACAGACTTTCTCCCACACGAGATTGAAACTGTTAGTGCCGAACAGTGAAAGGCAATCTGTATCGTAGAAACTCCCGTTGTGTGCAATGTAGGCATAAACAGTCTTAAGAACAGTCTGCTTGCGTGTGTTGAACTGTGTATTAAGTTCCTGCTCCAGACGATAGAGGATATAGTCCGTTTCCCCGAAATCACTTATATCACCATCAGAAAGAGCCGTCTCTTCAAGGTCGAAAAGGTCAAGCAGATCCGTATCCCTGAGTTCCTCCGATACTTTCGTCAGAATGCACTCATGCAACTGTCTTATCCAGTCAAACTCGTTATCCGTGCGTTTTCTGGTTATCAGGTCCGTATAATACGGTCTATTGTTGGAAATGAGAGTAAAGGTTTCGTTGATGGTTTTATCCCACAGGATCTCTCCTGTACCGTTGTGCACGATGATCTCTTCCGTGCTAGAGTATGCGCCATTCTCATAATAGTCGGTGAGTAGGAAGAGCATAACAGCTAGCAGATTGAAAGAACTACTCTCGCTTTATGTATTCACCATTCTGACAATCTGCTCTTCAGAGTTGTACTTCTCAAGAACTCTGATCACCTGTTGCAGTTCTTTTGCAGGGGCGTCATTGCTCAAGAGATATTTCGGGCAGATTTTGAGAACACATCCCGCAATCACTATCACACCGACAAAGGTGAAAACGTAGAAGTACTCGTTCTCTCCTGTCTCAACGTCAGACACCTCAACATCTGCTTCATTCAGTTCCGACAGATCACGCTGCTGAGCATTAGCGGATGCACTTACTGCTTTCAGAACACCGTACTCCTTGAGTTTCCTTATAATCTGTACGGCATGCGTCTCTGTGCAGTGTAGCTTTTCAGATAGCTCCTTCTGCGTGTATCTTTTCTGCTCTCTTAAGAATACTGAAACCAGCACTGAACTCATACGGTCTGTTCTTCCTCTTCGCTGCCGTCAGCGGTGTCAGCAAGATCAATTGGATCCTCTGAATAAGGGGCGATTTTAACTTTACCTGTAACAGAGTCATCAAATATATTCAGCCAATGCTCATCGAATTTCTCACAAATTTTCGAGTAACGATTTGCATCTTCCCCGCAACCCGAAAAGAGTTTTCTGCGCTTCTGTTTTGCAGCATCTTCAAACAGATACATGATAACCTTATGCTTGAATACCTCGCGGAACTTATCAGCATCAATGACATCCCCATTATCCGGAACAATTATGCGCCTCGATATGAAATAAGGTCCGAGTTGTTTATCCTCGTTGATCCCCTCGGCAGCAAGAAAATCGTTAATTGCCTTTCTGAGTTCGTTCCATTCAAACATCCACCTACTCTTGTCTTTCTTTTCAAAAACAACGTATTTTTCCTTTATTTCCTCATCGTTATCATCAATTCCGAGATAGGTAAAATCCCATCTGCGCTTGAAGGCGGTATCCATAGGAAACACACCCTGGTCGGCACTGTTCATGGTAGCCCAGATGAACATATTGTCAGGGATGCGGATGGAACTCCAATCGTCTGGGTTTCCGCCAAGTTCTTTGGCGAGATATTTTCTTATATCCTCGGATGCCTGGATCGGGTATTCACTGACATTGTCTACACGGTCGAGAAGCTGGAAGATATCGCCGAAAACAGCAGCCACATTGGCACGGTTGATTTCCTCAATGATCAGAAGATACGGCTGAGGATTATCAGACTGGGCACTCTTCATGGCTTTGACATATACACGCATAAAAGGCCCTGGAACGTACTCGTATGAAATGTCAGCCGACTGCTTTGCCTCATCATCTATAAGCCGCACGTATTTTCTGAGTGCAATGCCTGTTTCAGATTCGTATGTCACTGAATCCGGATACTTATTTACAACATCAATGTGCTTGCCTGTTGCTATCCCCATCAAGATAGGAAGTTCAGGAAACTGACCTTTGAATTTATCATAGAGAATGCTGTATTTCTGCTGGGGAGTGTTATCCTCATCTTTTAGTTCTTTCAGCACAACACGTGTTTCATCATCAGGCTGGTCATCTGAGTGAATCGTCACCATAACAGGCTTATATGTACCGACGAAATTGGCGTAAGAATAATCAGGATGGAAGGTTACACGCTCATAGTTACCTTCATTACCGATAAGCAGTTCGGCAGCTCGTGTTTTTGCGGTTTAATTGTTGATTTTATACCTTATATTACACCACATTAACACGATCAAATCCTTATATCTAAAGGGTTTTAATGTTTTTATTCCCTCAAAATTACCTTCCCAAAATTTCCTTTCAAAAATCAATACATGTTTTTAAAGAACGTCTAGACCGCTTGGGTACTAGTTTTGCGTGTGTTTCCTATGTGGGAAACTTGAGTTATATATTTAATGCAGATGTAAATGGAGCATTAAATATACTAAGAAAAAGTAATGTAGTGGACTTAGAAGTCCTATACAGTAGAGGTGAAGTGGACACACCTGTAAGAATAAGGATAGCATAGCTATCAAACTTCTTTAAAATTACTCTAATGAGTAATTACGAAGCCCCCACCTCTATAGGTGGTGAGTAGTTCACGCAGTTTACTAGAAGAACGGCAGCACCTTATGCCTTATGGAAGTTTAGTAAGAACTTAGGCCAAGAGTCCTACAAGAAGTGCTACAAGAACTCATGAAGGTAGTCTTAGTAGCAGTCACTAGTAAAATTTGTAGCTAGCTCAAGTTTTACTGGAGATATTTGTAAAATATTCGGTGTGGTACGCACAAAGTTAACTTTAAAACCACAATAATATACCAAGGTAAGATTTAAAAAACTTAAACCATAAACCAAACACAAACCAAATACGGAGTTTTAAGCCTTTATAAATAAACCTTTAGGTGTTGGCGTCTACAAGGTAGGTTTAAGTCTCAACAAGACAGTTGTGAGCCTCTACTCTCGATTAAGCAAGCTTAGTCTAGATTAGGCCCCAAGGATTAGATTCCATTTATCCTATAGCCACCCCTAGAACTTAGCTTTAAAATTTCACGGATTGCTGGCGGAAATTTTTAAAGCGTGTCCTAAGGGGATGGTAAAAATTTTTAAAGGTTGAACTCCAAAGTTTTTTAAAGTTGCGCGCACATTTTTCCGCTCGTATTTTTGCCCGCACGTAAAGGTGAAAAAAATTTTCTTCACCATTGTTTTTACAGTGTGAAGCTTTTGCCGTAAAAGCTTTTTAGGTAAAATTTAGGTGGTGCGCCTACCTTATAAAATTATAGTTACGCGTAGGTCGCTCGTTTTTACAGTCTGCCAGGACCCAAAAGTATCATACCAACATGCAGAGATTTTTAGTTATTACAGATAGCTTTAAGCTTCAGTACCTCATAAATAGTGGCGAACTCAGGGTGGCACCTTTTGAGTTTAAGCTAATTGAGTCTCCGCTACCCACCACGCAGGTATATTTAGATCTCTTAACGACTAACCCAAATTTTGGGCCCCTACATGATAAAGTGTTTCTCATTATCGGCACTAACAGTAATGCTGAGCGAGATACTAGCCTTGGCTTAAACTTTGGGATTAGTGAAGTTGAATTTTTGGTGGCGCTTAATCGCACCGCCGCCGGCACCTTACGTAAAAAATACCCTGAGTTACATTTTGAGACCTTGCCTCAAGGCATCAGCCGTAGTTTTTTAGCCGCCCGCTTAAACCGCTGGGCGCGCGCCGGGGCCGGCGCCATTGCCGTTCTTTTAGGTTTAAAGGAGCCACCGCTTATTTTATCCTCTAAAAGTCTAATCGAACTGACGCCAGTTATTCCGCACGATGTTATGCGTGGGCTTTTGATTGCCACTAATCGTAAAGCCTCATGTCGTGAATGTCCCCTTAACGTGCGCACCTTCATGACTCTCTTAGTCGCATATAAAAGAACGTTACCTTACCCCGAAGGAAATGCCGGTTACGTTTTAGATATGCTTGAAATCTATCATTACGCCGTCAATCGTTATGATACGGAACCTTTTAATCCGGCTAAGATGGACCATATTAGAGAGATGTATGAATTTTTAATGCACCTCCCACCGGAACTTGCGGAGATTTCGTTACTCGATTTAATTGAACAATTAAAAACCAACCCCGCTTTTGAACGCTTCTTTAAAGTTTTAAGTAACTTCTCAGGTGGGCAAGGTCCAGTTCCGTTTTGTTTACTTCGCGCTTTAGATGGCTTTGGCTTATTGCGCGCTAACACGCCAAGCGCCAACGTGCGCTTTTCGTATCAGCACTTAATCTCTGTGGCAAACGAAATTGAAAACTATGAAGACAAAGTACGCTTTGCTCTTATCTTAGGTTCTATCGTCGGCTACCAGCGAGTCGCCTATACCTTATATAGCCGTGAAACTTTGCATATCTTGCAGGATTTCCAAGATTCAAAGACCGATATTGAAACTGAAACTGACGACTTGAATTCGCCGCTTACGCAGGTAGCGTCCGCCCCTGAAAACCTCCCTCAAGGGTCAACCCCAGGCTTAAACTTAGATGTAAACGAAAATGCCATGTTAAATGACCACCTCGTAACTTCAGCTCCTGTTCGAGATGAAGAACGCCTTGTGGCGTTAGCTGGCGTTAGCCTAGATGATGAAGAGCGCTTTGCTGATCTTGTAGGCATCCCCAAAACTCAAGCTGCAAATGCTCAAGCTTCTAATGATAGTGGCGTCCTAAATGTCCTTAGCCAAAGCGCCAATGACAACACTAGCGACAACCGTAGCGACAATACTAGTGGTAATGCTAATGGCCATGACAGTGTGAACGGTAATGACAGTGGTAGCTCTTGTGATAACACCATTGATAGCGTTAGCCCTCGCACTAACCAAACCGATGCCGAGGCGGGCGTAGATGCAAGTGCCCATAGTAGCACTTGCACCAAGCTAGGTGACGTAAACACCGATCTCAACTCCAATCATGAAGCCACCAATACTAAAAACGAGCACTTAACTACGTCAAACGCCACCAGCTCACTAAGCGACAAAGCACTAAGCAGTAGTTCTAAGCAGCAGCAAGCCACCATGATTTTAAATCGCATCCAGACTACGGCGATTAACCCTAACCTTGCTCAAGATTTACATGCGGGACTTATAAGCGCCACTTCGTCAAATGACGAAACTTCAACTCCAGACAAATTAAGTTCCAAGCCAAACAGTAACGTACTTCCAGGTTATGAGACTATCGAAATGGCCCCTATAGCAGCTCTTACTAGCGCCGATAACAATCGTTTTGGGATTACTCCATTTTATACCGAAGGTTTAATTAGGTTCTTAGACGAAGATGAAGAAGAAGATGACGACAGCTTCTCAGATGGCCCTACTCGCCAATTCAATAACCAAGGAAACACCCCAGGAAACAATCAGAAAAACTACCAAGGTTTTCAGGGGGATGTTAACAACGGCGAAAAGTTTAGAAGCGTAAGTAATAGTAACTCCCTAAATAACAACGAAGCAAATAGTGCCAAAGTAGATAGCAATAGCTTATTTGCAGCTACGCAAGCTAATGCCCATGCAGCTTTAGGCTCAAGCCAAAGCCCAGCAAGCTCCGCGCAAGCAAACTTGGATAATAGTTTTGACCGCCATAGTTTTGAGAGTTTAGATAATGGTTT
>UQCV01000013.1 GCA_900539665.1 uncultured Succinivibrionaceae bacterium
ATATAAATATGAATGTTGGTAATTAATATTTTACAAGGTTTACTGGGGCGTGGCCCAATTTTTTAAATTTACACCAATTATATGGACTCAATCTTTGGTTTTATACCATTCATTAAAAATACCCTCAGTGTTTCTGCTATGTCTTTTCTCATACAAAACTCCTTTACATGGTCTATAAAGATAGTTTAGATGAAAAAAAACGACATTTTCACTTTGGCGAATTTCTACATTTTCAGTTTGGCACTAACAACATATACTGTGCCAGCGCCAGTCAGATGTTCCACGTTCCCGTAGAAAAGCACGGAGCCAACTGCCATTTAAGGCAGAAAGGCAAAATAGCGGAACTCGCCCTTGGTTACGGCGGATCTGTCGGTGCATTAAAAGCCATGGGAGCGCTGGATATGGGACTTGCCGAAGATGAACTTCAACCGCTTGTGAACAAATGGAGAACTGCCAACCCGAACATTGTGGCCTTCTGGTGGCAGGTGGACAATGCTGTTAAAACAGCCATTCAGATGTGTACATCAGAAAAGGTCGGAAACATCACCTTCACTGTAAAAAGTGGCATGCTGTTCATCACCCTGCCATCCGGCAGAAAGCTGGCCTACGTCAAACCCCGTATAGGCATGAACCAGTTCGGCGGAGAAAGCGTAACCTATATGGGGATTGATGCTACCAAGAAATGGAGCCGAATCGAGAGCTACGGACCGAAGTTCGTTGAGAATATAGTTCAGGCTATCAGCCGTGATATACTCGCCTACGCCATGCAGACGCTGAAACACTGCTTTATTGTTGGCCACGTTCATGACGAACTCATCATTGAATGCTCCGAAGAGGTATCGTTAGAGAAGATTTGTGAACAGATGGGGAGAACGCCTAAGTGGATATCTGGACTTGTGCTAAGAGCTGATGGGTATGAGTGCGGATTTTATAAAAAGGATTAAAAAAGCCCATAAAATACCCCCTCTAAGAATCCTAATATTGGGTAAAAGGCAAGTAATAGGATTCTTTTTTTTCACTAATAACAATATCCCATATTTTTTTGCGCACTTTTACTAATCAGTTCTAAAATTTCTTCAAATGAAATGATGCTCATCAAAGTTCCTTGTTTTTCTACAAAACGCCTAGCATCTGAACTAACATGACCTGTAGTAACAAGAATCGATTGATTTATTCTATCACTTGTTTGAACACCATATAAGCTTCTAAGAATACCAACACCAACTGAATTTTTTTCTGCGTATCTTTTACACTCAATGTAGAGCACAATAGGCTTACCGGGCAACAACATTTTTGTTGCTATTATATCTCTGCCTCCATCTCGAGTTGAAGGCGTCAGTTTTGTTTCAAATCCTTGTTCCTGAAATAATTTCTCAATCACTTCCTCGAATACCCTCGGATGAATTTCATAGATCATCTTAGGATTTTTATCAATCTCTATGATTAATTGCTCAATATTGGAAATTACGTTTAATGCAACATCAGAATCAAAATCTAATTGTTGATAAAAAACTATCAGTCTTGGAATTTTAATAAATTCTCCACCACTAATTTGAGGATCCCCTTCTCCAGCATGGCAACCAACAGGATACTCATAACCAACGATCTGAAATTCTATCAAATTGCCACAATGTTCACACTGGGTACAATCATGAAAATAATATTCATATTCATCCCCCATGCCATACTCACCACGAGGATAAACATTCTTACCAACCTCAATATCATTCTTGGATTTTTTAAAAATGTGTCCACAATTATCGCATTTAATGTCTAAATCACTCTCTAATATCATCATACGCTTATTCCTAGAGATGGCACATCACAATATCTTTTTATAAAATTAACTCTAATCCCCTAGCAATTATACAACAACAGCACTGCGCCAATATTTGGCATAGTACCATTACAATCAGTTAGTAGTCACTGACTAGGACTCAAGTATTTGCTTTTTAGTTCTGCGGACACGCGGGACTGAATCTTTCTTTCCTGCCGGTCTTCCTGGTTTTCCTTTGGACTGTGGCTGGATTTTACCATCCCTTAGATCCTGTTCATATTGTAAGGTCTTTTTATTTTTCGCTCCGGGAGGTCTACCTCGTTTTTTGGGAGGCTCCGGTACTATTTCACCGCTTGCAACTTTAGCTTCATACTCAAGTGTTTTTTTGTTTTTTGATCCAGGCTTTCTCCCGCGTCCTGTCTTCACACTCGATGTTTCTGATACAACAACTGATGTACAAGGGGTATTTTTGTTTGTACCTTCAGCAGATGCAGGATCTTCGGCATTTAGTTCAGCAGCCTTCGCTGTCTCATTGCCGGTATCTTCCTCTGAAACTCCGCATTTGCGTTTTTCTGACTTGTTCCTTCGCTGAAGTATTTCTTCATCTGATGCCATCGGTGCTTTGGAAAAAGTCAGAACTCTGGTGAGTTTAGTATTTCCATGATTTTTGCTGAACTCTGGCTCCAGACTCCCGCCTTTTCTTATAACCGACAATGGACTCTGAAGTGCAAAAGTCTCGTATATGTTTCTTGCCTGACAAGTCGGAACTGAAGGAACGATCCGTCCGTCAAACACGTTTGCTTTCTGTCCCCGCAAATCACTGAAAATCCATTTTGCTGACAGATCAGAAACTTTTGCCGGAGTCTGCTTCATCACAATGCGAGTCTTGCTTTCACCCAAATCGTTGGTGTATGGCACTGACACCTGCTCACAGACATTCTGATCTGAAAATATCTCAACGCAGCTTCTTCCGGCTGTGCCAAGCCGGTTGTTGATAAGCACAAAAATGAATGTTGAAATGAAGGAAAGCAGCAGATGTCCCCGCATGGTTTCTTCAGAGTGCTGCTGCACCGGCAGATAGTTGGCGTAGTTTTTGCCAAAATCAAAATACTGCTCCACGCTCTGCCGGACATAGTATTCTGACAGAAGCATATCTGAAGGAATATCACGAGTTGATACGATGGCAAACACGCCATACTTTTCCATCATTTTTTTAACTCTTCTGTAGTTTTTCCCCAGGCTTTTTTCGAACTTAGAAGATGGTCGATTTTGCTAGCCCTGGCCTGAACATCCAGACACAGATAAACATATCCATCATGTGGCTTATTGTTTTCTTTATCGTATCCGACCGTCTGCTTTTCCTTGATGATACGTACCAGTCTGTTGCCGTATCGGACTGTCAGACATTCACCGGAATCGTTAAGGAGCTGTTCTCTGTTCTTTTCGTAGGTCTCCTTAAAAAGTTTGTAGGCCGGATTCAGTCTTGTCATGAAATCAATGCCACTGAGTACAAGTCTTTCCATGATCCCGGGACTGCAATATCCTGCATCTCCTATGCAATACTGGATTTTGCATCCGTACTCTGACATGAGCAGGACTGTTCTTTCCAGGGTGGAGATGTCAACAATGTTGCCTTCTATATATTCATAGTACAATGGCAGTCCGGTTGACTTCTGAATTACTGCAATCAATCTGAACTCTAAATTTACCTCTCCTTCATGGACGCTAAGTCTGGTACATGGCATATTGCAGCAGTTTGGCAGTCCTGTACTGTCAATAAGAACACTCAAATCTCCGTCTGTACTGTCAATAAGAACACTCAAATCTCCGTCTGTACTGTCAATAAGAACACTCAAATCTCCGTCTGTATTGTCAAGAATGTACTTGATGTGGGCGGAAATAAACTGATTGAAACTCTCCGGATTTCCTATTTTTCGGAGAGTCTCTGCTATCCTTTGCTCATGCAGATTTGCTTTCGGATAGAGATAGGATGCATAGCTCTGTTTGTGCCATGCCAAAGCTCTTGAAGACACTCCGGAATCAAGAGTGTAAAAACTTATCAGCGAAAGCAGAGTATCGAGGTTGGAGCAGGATACTTTTTTCAAAACATCAAGATATCCGATTTCTTCCAGCAGACGATCAAGAAAGTAAGCATCTCCAAAATCCACAAGAACAGGAGGTCCCTTCTTTCTGCCATCCTGCTCCGCAGGCTTGTCTGGCAGATACTTTGGATCAGGCTGCTTCATAGAACACGTATCTGGATCAAAAGCAAAGTATCCCTCCTTTCGCTTCCAGAAAATCATGTGTTCTTTGTCGATGACCTTACCCAGGAAAATCTGTCCGGTTCTTCTGCAACGCCCCCTATCGTCCCTGTATCCTCTTCCTGGCCACTGACCAACCTCGTAGCCATTTAAAAATCTGTATGTTATATTCGTCATTTTTAATTCTCATTGTTATATTGTGATTATATAACATTTTAAATAAAAATTCAGTATATAAACTATATATTTTAATTTCTATGATACCGCGAACCTTGATACGACTAGCTCTTTGCTAGATAGGACTAGCTCTTTGCTAGATAGGACTATACCTTCTAAGTTTGTTGTTATATTTTTGCTAGGGAATTACAGATTAAATAAAAGAGTTATTACGATTTATATCTTTTTCTTACATACTCTTCAAACTTTTGAGTTATCAATGTTGATGAAAGCTTTGAGACCTTAGTAATTGATCTTAAATAGGTTACCTCATCACTTTCCAAATTTGAGCTGAACGTAACCCCGCCATCGTCTGATAAAATAATGATATTAGAATCAAATAATTTATGGTGATTTTGACACATCCATAAACCATTTTCCCCATCTGTAGCATAATCCAATTTTTCTTTATCTGACAATAATGAATCTCTCTTAATGTCAGCTACGGGCCATATGTGGGCCCCCTGTATAATCTCAGAAATACAACAACCACACAATACACAGCGACGTTCTCCTAAGCGTTCCAATAACCTTGCATTGAATCTTGGTGACCTTAAACTGTTGTTACTTTCAAGTTCCTTCTTTTCTATTTCGTCATCAATATTGACAATATTAATTCGCCCCATCGCTCTTAATACAGCTAAACTAGACAAAGGCAATTCTTTTAGGTCCTTTTCATTGAACTCATAAAGAGTAATCTTATCTAAGTCCGTTGCAAGAGTACTAATAGCACAGCCAATTAAAGTTGTATCGTACTTATTCGCTCCGTATGTTTTACCGAAAATCTCATACTCATGAGTCCCTGTTTTAACTATATATGTGGCGTTATTAGCTGAGTTTTTATCGCCATTAGCCTTCCTTGCTCTAATTAAATCGTCAATAGAGGAAAAAGGGACAATTTTATTTTTTAAAGTTGATGGAGCATTAAGAAACTTAAAACCAGAAGTTACCATTAACCTATACATAAAGTAATAATAATCTGTAGCATTATTACCTACACAAGGAACAAAATAAAAATACAATTTCTTATTATGATATTCATTCAAATAATATTGATTAAATGCTGTTGGAACACTTTGAATACCTGAATTGCGACCTGAGCATTGCTGATCTGATATGCTGATAAAGGATACCTCACCCCCATAATGCAAAATAACTAATCTGCCTTTGTTATATGTTGGTTGGAGAAAATTATCCTTATAATCATTGTCAACAAATTGAACACTATAATTGGATTGACCAGTTATTTTTTCACAAATATCCTTCAAAACTTGACTTGTAACAATGGAATCAAAATAAATTCCTGTGTTATCAGATTTTTGCATTTTTCGTTTAATTATAAAAAATGCATTAGGGGATGTACTAGATTTCATAGTTGAGAATTAATACCTCTTTTCTTGGCTTTCCTGATATTCCTGTTATATCACCTAACTGCACACATTTATAGTGTTTTTTTTGCACCCAATTCTCAACTTTGGTATTAATTTCTCCTTTATGCTCAATCACATATGAGAGCATACAAGGAATATTCCTTTCCGTTAAAGAATCTATATAGTCAAATAACTCCTGCTCTAACATATCGTTCCAACCTTTAAACCCTCTTTTCCCATCGTTATAACTTCCTGTTGTAAGTTTATAAGGAGGATCTAAGTACAAAAACGAATTATTTGAAAAATCAATATCATTTTCCAAGTTAATATAATCACTACTGATAAATCTTATGTCTTTTCTTTTTGCTTCCCTAGAAAAACTAATTAATTTTGCCAAAATGCAATCATTAAACCATCTAATTCCGGCCGGATTGTTATATTCAAAATTACCGTTAAATCTTATTTGCTGCTGATAAGAATATAAAATGATTGTAAACAACATTCTTATATCTTTGTTCTCTTCAGGAAGATTGTTATACCAATTCCTTGCCAAAAGGTAATTATCTTTATTGCCTTTTTCCAAACCGAACTTTTCGATTATTTTTTTTACATACCTGATATACTCATATGTATCATAAGTTTTGAAAGATTCGATAAGCCTTTTTACAATAAAATTAATATCGTTGTAGTATGTAACATCTGAATTTATGTTTATACCAACGTTTAATCCACCTCCAAAAACGTCAATAAATTTTCTCTCTTCCTTTATGTATTTTCTTATAAAGGGTATAACCTTCGCTTTACTTCCTATATAATTCAAAGGAGACTCGTATATTACCTGGGAACTAGGTTTCTTCGCGATATAAAATAGATATTCATAGTGTTCATTATTATTATTTGACTTCCAATTTTCATATTTTTTATAAGGTGTCTTTATGCATTCAAAAGAATCTTCATATCCATAACGTTTCATTACGGACTCGATATACTCTTTACTCATATCACCTGCATTGTTATAACTTAAAAAAATATGTTTTGCCCTTGTAGTAGCTACAACCTTATCAAATAATATATGAACTTTATATATTTTTGACCAATCAGAACGCATCGTCGATGTGCGTCTTGATCCTGTTACACTGCTTATTAGCTCTGGTTTGTCGTTTAAAACCAAAGTTTCTAACAGATGATATTGTGTACCATATTGATTCTGAGTATATGGAGGATCAAGATACAAAATATCGCATTTAACATCCTCAATTATGTTCTCAATTTTATCTGAGTACACTTCTACGTGCTGGTTACAAGCAACATTATCAGAAATGTTTAAAAACTCAATATTCTTTAATGCTCTATCGTCCCATTTTTTAAGAAAAGCCCCGTAAACTCCAGCAGTATTAGAAACTGCAGAGACAGATTCAAGGAGACAAGCTAATAAAAATTGATATTCATCAGAACTAATTAATTCATTATTCTTCCAATCTTCAATTGTTTCTCTAAAAAAATCTATTCGTCCGGCATTTTCTGGAGTGAAATACATTCTTTTATTAGAATTGCTAGGTGAATAGGTATTATAAAAGTAGCCGCGAATAACATTAGTTGATGAATTCAAGAAATCAAAAGGGTCAAATCCTAATTTTTGAAATGAGCACTTTGATGCAACCAATCTACCGTACGTATAGGTTGTTGCACATTTCAGATTATCGTTAATGATAACTTTACACTCTGTTTTAAATTCATTGGCTATAGATCCCATGCCACAGAACGCATCAAAAAATATAGAATCTTCACAAGCATTAATTTTTTTTAAAATATTTGTCTTAATAATACTCTTTATAGAATCTTTGTTGCCCAAATATCTCAATTTCAAAATCCTTCAAAATGAATATCACTATTACAATGATCTAACACTATATAAGATAAGTTAGCGACAATCCCAAAACAAGATTTTATTCCTATTCAAGATCAATATTCCACGATTTTCCATAAAGTTCATTTCCATCTCCAGACAATTCTAAAACTGCATTATTCTTCAGTATTTCTTGAGTAAAGGGATTACAATCGCTTTGTTTATCATAAGCTATAAAAATTTGCTTCTCATCAATAGTGTTGTAAATACGAACAATTCCATCTTCAACTATTTTTCCTAAATTTTTAAATAATAATGAATCATGAGCTATAGCAGGAAGATTTGTACTTTGTAAGATAGCTAAATCATAAACTATCATCCCCTTAAAATTAGAACCTGTTCCTGTATCATCTGGTGTTTCGAAAACATAACTATTATAATTACTGAAATGTATCTGGCCAAACCCTTGATTTTACGGGCTTCCAGAGCACTTCTACATATTCTTAGATAGTAATACCACCGTCTCGACGTGTTCAGTGCCCGGGAACATGTTAAACACACTCCACTTCTTTAATGAATACCCTGCTTTAACTAACACACCAAGATCACGAGCCAAAGAAAGCGGATTACAAGACACATATACAATATGTGAAATATTACGTCTAACCAAATATGGCATCACGCGAGAAGCCCCTTGGCGACCTGGATCTAACAACACCTTACTTACGTGGCTCTTGGCCCATAAGGTACGTTCAAACTCTTCTTCCAAATCTTGCACGATAAATTCTGCATTAGTAATGCCATTGGCTTTGGCATTGTCATTGGCCTTACGCACCATGCCACCAACAACTTCTACCCCATAAACATGAGCTGAACGCTTGGCTACAGGCAAAGTAAAATTGCCTAAGCCGCAGAATAGGTCTAAGACTTCATCTTCAGGTTTAAGTTCTAAATAGTCTAAGGCTGTACCCAACATGGCCGCATTTATAGCAGAATTTACTTGGATAAAATCTGTTGGTCTAAAGTAAATCTTAAGCCCATCAATGGTGTAATACGGTTCTTCACCGGTAAAGCTTTCCGGATTAAGACAAGTAAGTTCTTCCTTGCGCACTAAATCTTCGCGTCCCATTTCGTGACGCTCTAAAATGTAAAAACTAACTTGTTCTTGCTCAGCAAAAGTACGGAATAACTGACGATCGCATTCTGGGAAAATATTTATCGAACGAACTAAAACAACATTGCCGTTATCTGCAGCTACGAGTTCGATGTGACCTATTAACTTAAAATCGGAAACCTGGCCTACTAACTTGCGCAGTCCTGGAATTAGATTACTTAATTCAGGGTGTAATGCTTGGCAGCTTTCCACCGGTACGATCTTTTTCCCGTAAGCTTCTCTAAAACCAAGTTCAATATTGCGTCTATCAGCAGCAACTGACAACCGACACACACGACGGTAATGCACAGGATTACTATTTTCAACCTTATCAGGTTCGCCGGCTTCAAGCCCAGTAATCTTTTGGAGTAATCTCTTGATGCTAGCTGTTTTAGCTTTCCCTTCGGTGGAAGTACCCATATGCAGAAGTGAACAACCACCGCACTTACTAGAATAAGGACAGGTAGCACTTATGCGTTCTTCACTGCGTTTTTTAACCGTCATAAGCTGAGCAATACCGATATTTTTCTTAAGTTCTAACGCGCGAACAACCACTTCTTCCCCTGGTAGCGCCCCTTCGACAAACCAAGTAACGCCGTTCGCCTGCCCTACACCACGACATCTTGTATCTAAATCTTTAATTTTTAATTCAAAATGTTGGGGAGAAACTTCTTTAGGAGCTGGCTTATAAAATCTTACCATGATAATTAAATTCCTATTCTGCCGATTTTGCGGACGGTTGACATGCTATATCACGCATTCAATATGTTTTAAGTTAATTAAATAGAGTCTGCCGGTTAAAATTGCTAAAATTGAGAGATGATCCGGCCTGCATTATGAGCGTCCCAAACAGCTCTCCGGGGCCGCTATATTATTGATGTGTATTATACACTGTTGCTTCCTACTTTTGACGTCACGAGGTCAAAATGAACAGACATAGTCTGCGCACCAGAATCTTGCTCTTTTCCGTACTACCTGTTCTTATTATCGGGATTGGCATGACTGCCTTCTTTTCTTTAAATAGATATTCACAGCTGAATAATACCCTTATCAGCAAGGCGCGTTCTATCATTTACCCTTTAAGTACTTCAGCAAGCTTTGCCCTTACTGAAAAAAGTGTGCCCCTATTACAGGGTTTAGTCAATGAAGCGGCCCGCAACGATGCTCGCAATATTGTGGCGATTTCCATCTTTGATCAAAAAAATAAGATGTTAGTAACTTCGAGCATTGCTCCTGAAACCGAACTATTTAAACTAGCCCCCGAAAACCAAGAGTACATCTACACCAAAGAAAGCACTGAATTTACCGATGATGGCATCATTATGCGCATGCCTATCTACGGCTATGATCCTAAAGCCATGCTTACTCTTTACGGCAATTTTCAGCGGTCTCCAGAAACAGATGAACAAGCGGCTCAGCAAAAAGCTCCTATTTTTGCCGACCCTAAACTAAATTACCCACGCGAAATTGCCGGCTATATCTGTATCTACTTCCTTCGTGACCAAACTGTTATGGATGTTTACCAAGACATTACCATAGCAGTTATCATCTTACTCTTTAGCCTTCTTGTCAGCGTACTTTTGGCCATTAATCTAAACAAAAGAATTGTCGACCCTATAAACAGTTTATGTTCTGCTGTTTATGAAATTCGTGAAGGTAACGTTACCGCCCGCGTCAATGGCATGATGACTGGTGAATTAGAAAGACTTCGCACCTATGTAAACAGTATGGCTAACGCCATGTCTGAACTTCATAGCGAAATGCAATATAACGTTGATACCACCACCAACGATCTCCGTTATACCCTCGAAAAGCTCGAACAACAAAACAATGATATTAGTGAAGCTAACATTCGCGCCCAAAACGCCGCTCGCATTAAATCTGAGTTTTTAGCCAACATGTCGCATGAACTTAGAACTCCACTTAACGGGATTTTAGGTTTTGCTAAACAGATGTATAAATCACGCCTTTCTCTTGAACAGACTGATTATTTAAACACGATTGAACGTAGCGCTAACAATCTTCTTCGCATTGTAAACAACATCTTAGACTTCTCTAAACTCGAAGCCGGCAAGCTTACTTTTGAAAACATACCATTTTCCTTACGCAATGCTTGTTGCGATACCATTCATCTCCTTTCACCAATTGCCATTGAAAAAGGCTTAGAACTTACGTTCACCACATCCCCAGCCGTGCCTGATTCAGTGCTTGGGGACCCAATTCGTTTTCAACAGATCTTAACTAATCTTATTGGTAACGCCATTAAATTCACGAGTAAAGGGAACGTAGCTCTAAGCGTTGAACTCAAGGACCAAAATGGTAACATCTCCGATATTGTCTTTACTGTTAAGGACACAGGGATTGGGATTAAAGACGAACAGCAACAAGAGCTATTTACCGCTTTTACTCAAGCTGATTCATCCATCAATCGACGCTATGGGGGGACTGGTTTAGGTCTCGTTATTACCAAACACTTGATTGAGCAATACCATGGATCTATTACTCTTGAATCTAAGGTAGGGATCGGCACAACCTTCACTTTTGACCTTCAACTTGAAAACGCGGCTGAAGATAATGTCCCTCAAATGTATCCTGCTTTTGTCAACCGCAAGGTAGCTGTCGTCGAGGTGAATACTTGGGTCAAGGATTCTGTCGATTCATTATTAAAGAATATGGGATTACTTACCTTCCCCATGTCAAATCCGTTGCCTATTAACACTTTACCGGAACAAAATGAACTTGATTACATCATCATTGGGCTCCAAGCAGGCTTTGACTACAACAAACTTTTATACTATTTCACTAGCATAAAACAAGAAGTTTTAAACCGAGTTGAACGTATTGTATTTGCAGTAAACACCTTAGACCCAGAAATTCATAACCAACTAAGACAACTTAATCCGAAAGTTACCATCTTAGTTAAACCTATCTTAGCCGATAAGCTTATTAAGGCGCTAACAGCACCTTTGTCTGTTCCAGTTATAGCTCCTAGCCAATCTAAGTTACCAACGGTTGCGGAACCACCAAAACTTAACTTAGGCACCACGACGGAAAAACAGCTTATTAAAGCCACCGTGTTAGCTGTTGACGACAATAGCGCCAACTTAAAGCTTATTAGTACCTTGTTAAAAGAAATCGTCACTGATGTATATACCGCTGAAAACGGCCAAGAGGCAGTTGAACTTTGTAGTCATACTGAATTTAACTTAATCTTTATGGATATCCAAATGCCGGTTATGGATGGCCTGGACGCCATGCGGGAAATTCATAAAAACAGTGTCAACCAAAGTACGCCAATTATTGCGGTTTCCGCGCTAGTTATAAAGGAAGAACAACAACGCTTTATTCAAGAAGGCATGGCCGACTATTTAGCTAAACCACTTGAAGAGCAACAACTTAAAGATTTGATTTACCGATACTGTGGTCAAAACGAAACCTTGTCCATGGTAATTAATACTAGCGATGTGGCCCCTGAACCTCAAAGTCAGATCCCACCAACAGAAGATGATCCTCAAGCGGTATGGACTAAAACTCGCGCCCTAAAACAAACCGCTGGACATAAAGACCTGGCTTTAGAAATGCTGAGCACTTTAGTTTCTTCTGTCCCAGATTTTTTACTTATCTTAGAGCACCCTGAACAATTGGCTGTAGCCGACTTAACTAAGACTGTGCATAAATTTGCTGGTGGAGCCGCTTACTGTGGCATGCCTGGAGTAAAGAAACTCTGCAATATCATTGAATCAGCTTTAAAAAATGGGCAAGGGCTTGAAGATATTGAACCAGAGTTATTTGAACTTACAGATATCGTACAAACTATCCAAGAAAACGGACCAAAATGGCTTAAGGAATTAGCTTAAAAACTTCTTCATTTTAAACCATCAATGGAAAGAAATACTCCAAGGAAAGTATCAAGTTAAACCAGAAAAAAGAGGTCACAGACCTCTTTTTTTAATCCTTACTTTAAAACTTAATATTAAACCTTAAAGTTAGACCTTTAACCTCTTATAAGATTAAAGTTTTATTACTTAGCCAAAAGGTTTTGTTTTAAGCGCGCTTCAGTGATAATACGCTTCATTTCAGCAACCGCTTCTTTAAGACCTGTAAATACAGCTCGAGCAATAATAGCATGCCCTATATTAAGTTCTTCAATTTCAGGAATAGCGGCCACTGCAGGCGCGTTTTGATAATTAAGCCCATGGCCCCCATTAACATGCAAGCCCTTGCTTGCAGCATAAGCTGCCATTTCAGTTAAACGAGCTAATTCTTCTTGCTGTTCTTTTATGGTTACAGCATCAGCAAAACGACCGGTATGGAGTTCGATATAAGGCGCCCCTGCCTTAACTGCAGCATCAATCTGCTTTGGATCTGCATCGATAAATAAAGAACTAGTAGTACCAACTTTAGCTAAACGTTCTACCGCATCAGCTACCACTTTAATATTTGAAGCGACATCCAACCCACCTTCTGTGGTTACTTCTTCACGCTTTTCTGGCACCATGCACACAAATGCCGGCGCCAGCCCCACGGCAATATTAACCATTTCTTCAGTTACAGCCATTTCCAGGTTCATGCGAGTCTTAATGGTTTCACGTAAGATGCGCACATCGCGATCTTTGATATGACGGCGGTCTTCACGTAAATGAGTAGTGATCCCATCGGCCCCTGCTTCTTCGGCTAGAGCAGCAGCATAGACTGGATCTGGATAATTAGTCCCACGAGCGTTACGTACTGTGGCAACATGGTCAATATTAACCCCTAAATAAATATTACTCATTAACTTACTCCAAATTGCTTTGCGTTATATGGCAAATTTTGTAATTTATATTGGATTTAGTTTACGCAAAGTATGAACCTTGCTTTTAACTAAAACATGCTTTTAATAATAATCTCTTCTTTTTATTTTCGCTAGCAACAAGAGTCTCACTAAATAATTTTTTTCTCAGTTATAACTTTCTTGATTATAGCTTTTTAGGTAATCAATATACAATTGACGGCTACGTAAGCTTTGTCCTTGCAACAAATGAGTTATAAACAGGCGACAAATTTTTTTCGCCACCTTTAAACTATCTGGCGCAAAATCTCTATTAGCCACCGCTAAAATTTGCTCCCCTGTTAGTAAAAGCTTCAATTCAGGGTTCTCACCAGGAATAAACAACCTAAAGCCATTTTCCGGCTCTAACACATAGCGTTCCTTAACTTCAATTGGCTCACCCGTAAAGGCCTCATGGAGCCAATCAAAGTTAAACCCTGAGCAAGCGATGACATCAAGTTCAAAATTACGCAAAATGCATTCAAGTTGGTCGTTAATTAGGGTTTGAGGTAAAGAAGTGTTGTTCTGTAGCGCTTGAAGCGCAGATAACGCACGTAAATACGCGGCAAAAAAAAGCGGTCCTGCTCCTTCTTCACGAAACAAAAGGGCCGTCAATTCATTTAAATACAATGCGGTAAATAGAAATGGGGGATTAAAAGTAAAGGGCATACCAGCAGCGGCACAGCCACACAATATACGTTGTCCCCCTTCTAATTTGAAAGTTATCAACAGCGGGGAAAAGAGTTGCGCCATAGCCTTTACCTGGCTACGGCGACTCCTACCATGGGGGGACCAAACTTTAATCCGTCCTAAAGTCGGGGAGATTAGATCAAGTCCAAGCCCCTGTTCTCCAGTAGATTCAGTATGCAGCACAAAAGCTGCGGTTTCAGTCCTCTCCATGTATCAATGTGCCGTATTAGCGATCCTCAAAATCACTATAACCTAATGAGCGTAAAGCGCGTTCATCATCAGCCCACCCAGATTTAACCTTAACCCAAAGTTCAAGAAAAACTTTAGACTCAAGGAGTCGTTCTAAGTCACGGCGAGCTTCAGTCCCAATGGTCTTGAGTTTTTCGCCCTTAGCGCCGATTACCATCTTCTTTTGCCCATCGCGTTCAACGAGGATTAAAGCATTGATATGCACCGTGCCGTTATCTTGAATTTGGTAACGTTCAATTTCCACAGTAGTGCTATAAGGAAGCTCTTCCCCCATAAAGCGCATCAATTTTTCTCTAATGATTTCAGAAGCCATAAAACGGCTAGAGCGATCA
Source organism: uncultured Succinivibrionaceae bacterium (assembly GCA_900539665.1). GTDB lineage: Bacteria > Pseudomonadota > Gammaproteobacteria > Enterobacterales > Succinivibrionaceae > WG-1. The sequence goes on from UQCV01000013.1 coordinate 14,705, forward strand.
GTCACATAATCTTCAGGGAAACAAAATTCACCTTTGGGTAAAGATTCACGTGCAATTTGCTTTAAGGTATCAACGTTGATATTTTGTTTAGCTGAAACTGGAATTACATCCTTAAAGTTCATGCGACCTGCAAGTTCCTGGAGCAATGGAAGCACCATCTTACGGTCTTCTAAACGATCAATCTTGTTTACCACCAAAACAGTTGGTAAACCTGCGCGCTTAACCTTTTCTAAAACCATTTCATCGTCTGGAGTCCAGCGTTCACAATCCACGACAAAGAACACCATTTCCACATCGCCTAAAGAGCTTTCAGCAGCTCTATTCATTAAACGATTAATGGCGCGCTTTTCTTCTTGGTGTAATCCTGGGGTATCAACGTAAACAGTTTGCCATGCACCTTCGGTATCAATCCCCACAATACGATGACGAGTAGTTTGAGGCTTGCGGGAGGTAATACTAATCTTTTGCCCTAAAATTTTATTGAGCAAAGTGGATTTACCGACGTTTGGCCGGCCGACAATGGCCACGAAGCCGCAATATGTATCTTCAAATTGGTTATTGTCCATAAATAATCCTTAATTTAGTTCTTCTTAAGTGAACCTGTTGAAACAAGCACATCAATAGCCTTAATTGCCGCATTTTGCTCTGCTTTACGTCTAGTAGTACCGTAACCTATGAATGGATCACGATGGAACGAAACTTCTAGTTTAACCGTAAACTGCTGATTATGGCTTTCCCCTGTAACTTGCATCACTGTATAAACCGGTAATGGTGCATGACGTCCCTGCAAATATTCTTGCAACTGGGTTTTAGGATCCTTTTGCTCAAAACCTGGATGAATATCTCTCAGTCTATCCGCAAATAGATCAAGGAGCACTTTGCGTACAACTTCAATGTTGCTCCCACAATCAAGGTAGATTGAACCTAAAATAGCTTCAACTGCATCCGCTAAAATTGAATCACGTCTAAAACCACCACTTTTAAGTTCACCAGGGCCCATTAAAAGATATTCACTTAAATTTAATGAGCGGGCAATTTCCGCAAGTGTCGTTTCTCTAACTAGCGTTGAACGCATTCTCGTCAGATCACCTTCCGGCACTTCTGGAAATTGATGGTAGAGCTTGTCTGCCATGATCATGCCCAAAATAGAATCTCCAAGAAATTCTAGTCTTTCGTTGTGTACAGGTCCGTAACTGCGATGAGTTAACGCCTTCTGCAAATGTTGCAAATCGGTATATTCATAACCCAAAGCCGCTTCAAGACGAAAGTACTTGTCCTTAAGTTGCTGTTGTACTGTCACTTTAATAATCACCGTATATTATGAAAAAGACAGGGGACATCCCCTGTCAAACAAACTAGTCAATATGGCCTAAACGATTTAGTTTCACAAAACCATCCGTGGTAAAGTTCATCCAAATACAAACGGCTCGCCCAACCACGTAGCTATCTGGCACAAAACCCCAGAACCTACTATCACGAGAATGCTCACGGTTATCCCCAATAGCAAAATATTGTCCTTCTGGAACCGTCCATTCCCCATATTCGTTTCCAAGCACTACCCCTCCAGGTTGCTCATAAAAGCTTTCTCTTGGGAGCACTCCTGGGTCATGCATAATTTTATGTTTATACCCTAGCAAGTTTTCCGTACCAACTATGCCATACTCACTTGGATAAACCTCATCACGTTCAAGATATGGCTGCACTTCATCTTTTTGTGCGTCTAAACGAGTAAATTCTGTTGCTCCAGCGGGGCGCACATAAAAAGTCCTGCGATCATAGCGCACGGTATCCCCAGGCAACCCGATGATACGTTTAATGTAGTCAATATTTGTATTTTCTGGATACTTAAAGACCACAATATCGCCACGTTTAACCTGTGATGTTGGGTAAATTACGTTATTAGTAAACGGGTTGCGAATCCCATAACGAAACTTTTCCACTAACACAAAATCGCCACGTAGCAATGTAGGCATCATAGAAGCTGATGGAATACGAAATGGTTCATACGCAAAAGAACGTAATAAAAACACAACCAACAACACTGGGAAGCAACTAACAAGACTACCCCACATGCCATTTGGTTCTAAAATATCCTTCTTCTCAGTTTTGGTTAAAGGCACAATTGAAGCTGCTTCGCGACTTGCCAATTCTGCCTTGCGCCGTGGGCGCAGTACTAAGAGGTCTAAAACCCACATAATACCTGTCACCACAGTGAGAACAACTAGGACTATACTTACAATATTCAAAATAACACCTGTTTATTTGGTTATTCCTGACCAACCTTAAGAATTGCAAGGAATGCTTCTTGCGGCACTTGCACTCTACCGATGGCCTTCATGCGCTTCTTACCTTCTTTTTGCTTTTCAAGAAGTTTGCGCTTTCTTGTTATATCACCGCCGTAACATTTTGCCAGCACGTCCTTGCGCAAGGCTTTAACTGTACTGCGAGCAATGATTTGATTACCAATGGCTGCTTGAATAGCAATATCAAACATCTGCCGTGGGATCAGCTCTTTCATCTTTTCTACGAGGAGACGTCCCTTAGCCATTGAGTTATCTTTGTGGGTAATTACCGCTAAAGCATCAATACGTTCATTGCTAATCAAAATATCCATTCTGACCATGTTAGCCACTTGGAAATGTTTAAAACCATAATCAAGTGATGCATACCCACGTGAGGTTGACTTTAAACGATCAAAGAAATCAAGCACCACTTCCGCCATTGGAATTTCATAAGTAATAGCTACTTGGTTACCGTGGTACACCATATTGGTTTGAATCCCACGCTTTTCCTGACATAAAGTCATAATATTACCCACGTATTCAGCCGGGGTTAAGATATGACATTCGGCAATAGGTTCACGAATTTCAGCAATATTACTTACAGGAGGTAAAGCCGCCGGAGAATCGATCTTTATAATTTCCCCGTTGGTCAATAAAATTTCGTAAACTACAGTTGGCGCAGTTGTAATCAAATCAAGGTTATATTCACGTTCTAAGCGTTCTTGAATGATTTCCATATGGAGCATACCAAGAAAACCACAACGGAAGCCAAAACCAAGAGCTTTTGATGTTTCAGGTTCGAAGAACAAGGAAGCATCATTTAAAGAAAGCTTATCCAAAGCTTCACGGAAAGCATCGTAGTCATCAGTTGAAACCGGGAACAAACCAGCATATACCTGAGGTTTAACCTTTTGGAAACCAGGAAGCGGAGTATCAACCCCATCCTTAGCGTTAGTTAAGGTATCACCAACAGGAGCCCCATGAATAGTCTTAATCCCACAAACAACCCAACCTACTTCTCCGCACAGAAGTTCGTCACGATCAACGCGCTTAGGAGTAAACACACCTAAACGATCAACGCCCCAAACCACGCCAGTGCTCATAACCTTAATCTTGTCACCACGACGAAGGCGGCCTTGTTTGATTCGTACCAATGACACCACCCCAAGGTAATCGTCGAACCAAGAATCGACAATCAATGCCTGTAATGGCCCATCAGGATCCCCTTGAGGAGCAGGAATACGGTGTACAATTTGTTCAAGTAATTGATCGACCCCAAAACCGGTTTTAGCCGAGCAACGCACAGCATCGCTAGCGTCAATCCCTACGATATCTTCAATTTCCGCTGCCACACGATCAGGTTCGGCTGCTGGCAAATCGATTTTATTTAGTACAGGTACAACTTCGAGGTTTAAATCTATAGCTTGGTAACAGTTAGCTAAAGTCTGAGCTTCCACCCCTTGACCCGCATCAACCACCAAAAGTGCCCCTTCGCACGCTGCTAATGAGCGTGAAACTTCATAGGCGAAGTCGACATGTCCTGGGGTATCTATGAAGTTAAGTTCGTAATGTTCACCATTTTGAGCTTTATAATCTAAGGTTACGGATTGAGCCTTGATTGTAATCCCACGTTCTCTTTCAATATCCATTGAGTCTAGAACTTGTTCCTGCATTTCACGAGCAGTTAACCCGCCACACATTTGGATCAAGCGATCAGAGAGAGTAGATTTACCATGGTCAATATGGGCAATAATAGAGAAATTTCTGATATTTTTCATACAAATAAAAGTATCCGTTGTCCTTGATTAGGTACTAGCCATTAAAGGTAGTATAGAGGGTACCATTTTTCTAGTCGGTACAGTCTTAAATATAAGCCCATAATTATAACACAGTCATAAGGTATTGTTATCAAACATGACTTAATGGTGTTTCTTAGACCTGCCTTTTTAGCGACAAGAAAAATATAACTTGAGCTTACATCTATACTTAAATTCTCGCGAGTCCCTAGATGAGAATTTTAATTACATGGCTTTATTGGACCTAACACCCCTAACATTTTTGGGGCCCAAATTTTTTGTACTAGATATTTAGCAAGATAATAGGCTAATGCAATACCAAAAAACAAACCTAAAAACGCCCCAAGTATGGTCACTAAATCCTTAATTTCACCGGATAAGAAAAACGAGATAATCGCAGAACCACTAGCCCCAATCATCATGCTTAGTAGTGGAATTAGATACGATACAACTATACTAAGCCAGACTGAACGCTCACAAATCGCAATTCTAACTACATCGCCAGCCTTGGCTTTAAAGATGTTTTCAACCTCGAAACGTTCGGGAGTACTAGGACGCCCGGCCAAAACATCAGGAACACAACTATCCTTACGCTCATGGCAACTACCACAAACGCCTTGTACTCCCTTTTCACAAATGACTAAATTAGTATTAGCGACAGTTTCACAAACCAAAGCTAAAATTTCATTATAGCCATCATTGCCTGGTGGAGTAACAAAAGAGCGAGACTTGTGGTTATTATTGTTGTTATTGTTTGACATATGATTCAGCAATCTTTTTTTCAGTATCAAATGGCAGATCACCCACCACTATAATTTCATAATCAGAAAGTCTATGACGATACAAATTAGTACCGCCTTGTTTGACTATTGGAAATTCCATGCTTTCTAAGGTCTTGAGCTTATAAACAGAAAAATCAGCCAACCCGTCTGAATAGAGCACATGTTCTACTTCACTGCCATAGTTTCCTAAAGCATAGCTTGCGCTAAATACACGTTTAAACCCTTCAGGGATATATGATATTTTCCACCCAAAGGACACATAAGAGGTCATATTATTGGTAACTTCTTGATTATCACGTGCGTTTTGCGCCAAAAGTTTTATATCAGTTGATGGTTCATCTCCAGTCCATAAATACACTCCTGAATATGATTCCACCCTGCCATGAGCTGGATTAAATACTTGCACGCTTAACGGCAAAAAAGTCTTTTTGTCGATCGCTAAGACATATGAATAACGATCGTTCCATCTTGGCATTAACTTAAGCCCTAGAGCCGATCTGCCAGCCGCCCGAATATCACCTAAAATAACCGGTTGATAGGAATTTATAATCCGCTTAGCCTCAACAGCTAACAAACGAGGCAACGCCCCAGGCAGACGACCTTTACCCACTGACATTTTTTCTGTGCCGTTAGAAAAATAGACAATCCAATCATCCTTTGTGTAATAACCTGATGGCGCGTTATCTAAATATAGCCAACGTGTATACTCATGCCCATCCACCAAACCGTGGGAAAATTGCATTGGTTCTAGCTGACCGGCAATGCCCTTTGTTAGGTACAAGACAAAGTTTTGTTTTTGCACAGATTTTTGTAGCGCCGATAAAATTACTTCTCCATCCATGCCTTTAGCGGCTTGGACATTCGTAACTTCTGCTGTTGCTTCTGTGGCTTGAGCTATTTGCCCGAGGCCTAATTCTAGGCACAACATAACTGCTGATAATAAATAAAACCAATTTTTCATTCAGTTCTAGCCCACTCTCATCTTTTTCTAGCCATCATCCAATCAAAAAACAAAAAACCTGCACCGCAATAGAAGGTCGGTCCAGGTTTTTTCAGCCGCCATTTATGTAATTCTTAAGTCTACTTATAAAGCCATAAATTAAGACAAGAGTCTACGGCCTCATTGCTTTTAGAATATTGTGCCATATGGCGCACTTAAACTCTACTTTTTAAGTATTTAACCTAAGATTCAAATACTCATCAACAAAGCCCAAACAACAAAATTTATACCATGTCTTATTAGCTTATTGGAGTACTCCTCTGTCCCAAGCTAACTATCTATTAGGGCTTTCTACCGTCATTCTTTGCATTAGCTCATGATCGTTCATAAGTGCATCTAAAGTCCGTAATTCACGGGCCTTACGTTCTTCGTTTAGTCTCAATTGCTCTTTATCCACATGTAAAGCAGCTACAGCCACATCAGGGTTTTGTGCTTTGGAATTAAGCTGCATGGAAATAGGGTTATTATCAGAAGTATTGCTTACAGGGGAGATACTTACCGAAGTTCCACCACCTATAAATGACTCCTCATTAAAATCTGCATTGCCACCTCGGTACATGCTTACCCCAAGAACGCAAACGCAAGCTACAGACGCCGCTACCGCCATATGGCCTAAACCTGCCCAAACTCGCTTTAACTTATTGCGTCTAATTTGCGCTAAATCAGTAACTTCCGCCGGCTGTTTAAGCATTTCTGATGTTGAATCAACAGCAGGTTTAACACTTTCTGTTTCGCTGGCACAACGAGAAATGGTACGAGACATATCCAAAGGTTCGCTTTCAATAGCTTCGGCAACTTTAGCCGCAAAACCTTCCATGCCCACCATATCGGTACACTCCCCCCTTAAAGCCGCACGCTCTAAGGAGTACTGCTGCCATTTTTCAGCAACTTCTTCGTCCGCTAAAAGTTGTTCCAACTCAGCATCTGAGATTGGCTCACCGTCAAAAAATCTGGATAAAAGCGCAAATTTTTCATTGCCTGTATTTGCATTCATCAAGAATCATCCTTAAGCCTTTTTCTCGGCTGCGTTGTGCGAAGACAACTGTCGTTCAATAATCTCTCTGGCTCTAAATATACGCGATCTAACAGTCCCAACAGGACAATCCATCGCTACCGCCATATCTTCATAAGACATTTCTTCAATCTCACGTAAAATTAAAGCTTGTCTAAGTTCTTCAGGTAATGATTTAAGTAACCTAAAAAATAAAGCTTTTGCTTCCGCCCCTTCTAACATATTTTCCGGGTTTGAGATTTCATGTAGTCTATTCATACCATCATAGGAACCAACTTCTGGTGCATCCACATCAACTTGAGTGCCCCGGCGTTTGTTTCCAGCGAGATAATTCATAGCTGTATTTACGGTAATTCGATAAATCCAGGTAAAGAATGCACTCTCTCCACGAAATTCACCAATTGCGCGATAAGCCTTAATAAAAGCTTCTTGCGCAATATCTTGAGCATCGCAAAGATCCGAAACATACTTTTGAGCAATGCTGACAACCTTATACTGATATTTAGCAACAAGAAAGTTAAAAGCTTGCTTGTTACCTTGTTGTACCTGTTTAACCAGAGTTAAATCAGTATTATCCTCTGCCATGCTCTTGTCCCGTCTTATCTGTTTTTTTCAGAGTCATTGTTATAGACCTGCAAACACTTTGATTAGTTCAAAAAAAATTTAGCCTAGAAAAAGTCTTGTTTTAAATTCTGCGCTTGTTCATTATTTTAGCACAAATTATTTCCTTTTCCTTGACTAGTCAACGCCTAGCGCTTTATACCTGTGGCGCAATTATCTTTGCGTAAATTCTTAGGCAAAGTGGTGGTTAGCCTCAATTTTCCAAATTTCATTTAGCTTATAGACCTTAGGTTACTTTGCGCCTTCTAGTGGCTCTATTGAGCTTTCAACAATTATTATATTAAGCTACGAAAGAAATTTAGGTCTTAATTACTAAGCTACCTTAACCACATTCCTTACTTTGTATCGACATAGAATTCTAGACATCTTATAGCGGTTTTACGAATGGCAAAAAATATAATTTCCGGTCTAATGGTTGCCTTTATAGCACTTTATTTTGGGTGTGCATACCAAATCACCTCCCCAACATTATTAGATTTACTACCAGGCAACTTGCTCAGCCTTAGCAATCTTCTAGTCTTACTTTTTATCGGCTTAAGTACTGGGCTTGGTTTTTGGTCGGCTGCGAATGCACGTTTAATCGCTAAAAGTAAAACCTTGGTCCTCGGGGCTTGCATTCCTCTTTTATTGCTGTTGCCTGCGCTTTTTGATTTTAAACTTGGTATCTTAGCTCTACCAAACGCTGTTCTTATTGCTTTGTTAGGCTTAGCTTTTTACTACAGTGTATTAGTTTTAAACTTAAAAAAAACGGCGAGGATGATCAGCGCTTTCATTGTAGTCGCAGCTATGTGTTTTGATCTATGGCAAGTGCTTAACCATAGTTCGCTAAATACAGTAGCTAATTCACACACCGCTTACCGCTTTATAACTTGCGGGGCCGTACTTATTTTTGCTTTAAATAACTACCTTAAAAACAGCTATGCCTTTACTTTGGGCGCGCTGTTATTTGGTGGGCTTATAGCACTAGGCTTAAAGCACCTGGCCGTACTCGATGCCACTACCGCATGGGCGGCAACCATGCTCCTTATGGCCATAGGTACCTGGGCCCAAAAATCTAGTGGTTACTTAGTTAGAACTCTTACTTTGCTTGTTTTAGCAGCAACAAGCTTTATGACCGTTACAGGCATACACAGTGGTGCCATCATCAATCATGAATTATTAGCTTTTACCTTTAGCCATTTTGTAGAAAATAGTCTACTTGGTCATGGTTATGGCACACTTGCTCAAGCGGCCGTTGTTAATAAGTTAGGCTCACCAAACGAGTTAAACCTGTTAGCACTTACTATTTATGAAACTGGTTTAGGTGGCATTTTAGCTCTAGCCTTAGCCTTTTGGCTTAGCCTCCGTAACTCCTTAAAGCTTGGCTTAAATGTGACTGCTTGCTTAAACAGAACCGCACTATTAGTGCCTCTTTTTATCGGGACGTTATGCGCTCCAAACATTGCTAGTGATTACGTTGTTCTTTTTGCCGCTATCGCTTTAATCGCTATGCTAGAACGGACTTCATTTCCTAACCACGACAACTTAAAACCACAAAAATCTAATTTCTTACAATATCAATTGATTTGGATTATTGCGCTAAGCGTTTCTTTATATTGTATAACCGGGATCTTTTCTTTAAGAAGCCTCGAAAACGATATTAATAACTATCACCTAAAATCCATTAAAACAGCTTACACCCTTTTTAATAGAACTTTAAAACCACTGCCTCCTGAGTTAAGTGCGTTCTTTAACGTGCCACACTTAGATAATCCCCAAAAAAAATCTAATTTCCAACGGATCTTTTACCCTCAAGAGCAAAAATCCTTAGATTATCTAAACTCAAACTCTAAGTGCCACGCTTTTACCAATGATTTACTAAATTTATGGCCCCTAAAAAAAGGTGACCTGTTCTTCAATCCATTCCCAGAATTTAGCAGATTACAAGAAGCCGAACTTAAGTACTCAGCCCTTATTTCAGTTGATACAACGATGTCACTGCTTGGCCTAGAAGCTTTCGACAATATGCAAGCTAAGGTTAAAACCTCAATTGACCCAGACTTCATGTTTGCTAGTTTCTCTTTATGCCAGTATTTAGAACAAGGCCAAAATCAAAATCAATACGCCAAGCTTTTAGGGTATCAACCAGACTTTAAGACTTGCATGACTTCGGCCAAGGTATTACAAAACAAACTAGCGCAAGCGCAACCTTTGGGTTTTGCGACCTTCTCCTCCTACCGTGTCACAAAGCGCTAAGTAACCCCAATATAAGTCCTTTAGCGATAACCAAAGGACTTACAAGCCTTTACTACTTTTACCGCTCAGACTTGTGGCAAACGTTTGCGCAAAGAGGTGGTTTTCGTTAAAATTGTGACCACAGATAATGAAGTGGCCATGAGTCTCAAGGCCGATTGTTGACTACCATTTTCCTAGATAGCCAACACTATGACTTTACGTGAGTAGAAAAGAAATGCAAGACACCATAAACGACGCTGAAAGTTTAGCGCGCAATATTACTCCTAAAATTATTGAACACACCCCTGTAGCTAAACTACCAACTCCTTTTGGCCTCTTTAATATTGTTGCTTTTCGTGACAACTTAAATCGTGAACATGCTGCTATATACATGGGCACCCTTGACTCAAAAGAACCAGTCCTTGCAAGAATTCACTCCGAATGCCTCACTGGTGATACTTTGTTTAGCCTCAAATGCGATTGCGGTTTTCAATTAGAAGCTGCTTTACGCCAAATTGCCAAAGTTGGCCGTGGAGTTTTACTTTACGTCAGACAAGAAGGTCGAGGCATTGGCTTGTTTAATAAAATTAAAGCCTACCACCTACAAGATGAAGGCCTTGATACCGTCGATGCTAACCTACGTTTAGGCTTACCGGCTGACGCTAGACGTTATGAAATTTGTGCTGAAATGTTTAGTTTACTCGGCGTTAAAAGCGTAAACCTCATGACTAATAATCCAGCTAAGGTTGAAGAACTAAAAAAATATCATATCGATGTTTCCGCCCGAGTTCCATTAGAAGTTGGCCGTAACAAATTCAATAGTGGCTACCTCGATACTAAAGAATTTCGCATGGGGCATATGTTTAGCCACCAAGACTAAAATACGAGTCTAAAGCGAATAGCTTTTCATTTTTAGTTTAAGCCCAAAGCTTTAAACCTTGATGCCACCATTTTTGGTGGCATTAAGTTTTTTTCCTCTTCATTTCAATTTCCCCTCTAAATTCAACTTCAATTACTCTCTAATTTATTCTTCAGTTTCCTCCAATTCCTTCTTCCCCTTTTTACTAAAATTTTGGCATCTACCTAAATTTAAATTTTACTGCCCACCTTTTTAAACACAAAAATCAGATGATAAACAAGAAATTTTCATAAAAAATAGTTCCTTTGTGGGAATCCTTAACGGATTTTTTACAAAAAACCTCCCTAAAACGTTCTTAAGTACTAAAATAGATCAAATTTTTTGGGAGAGAAGAAAAAGATGAATTCAAATTCAGTAGTCCGAGACTGCGACGTCTTAGTCATTGGCAGTGGTGCTGCCGGTCTATCTCTTGCTATCAGCTTAGCAAGCAACAATATCAAGGTAATTGTCATTTCAAAGGCCCAAATTAACGCTGGCTCGACTAACTATGCTCAAGGTGGTATAGCCGGGGTTTTCAATACTGCCGACGATAACGACTCAGTTGCTGAACACGTTGAAGACACACTGATTGCCGGGGCTGGCATGTGTGATAAATCGGCCGTGGAATTCACACTCAAAAATGCCCATGACAGTATTGAATGGTTAATTGAACAAGGCGTTCCTTTCGACACTAGAGAAGATAAAGTAACAGCTGAACAATCTCCTTATCATCTCCATCGTGAAGGTGGCCATTCACATAGGCGTATTTTCCATGCCGCTGACCATACCGGTCACACCATTCAAGATACTTTAAATAAAGTGGTTATGCAGACCCCAAACATTGAAGTGTTAACCGACTCTCATGCCATCGATCTCATTACCACTAGAAAATTAGGTCTCGCTGGTAACCGAGTATTAGGGGCTTATGTATACAACACTAAAACCGACACCGTAGAAACAGTTAAGGCTAAATTTACCGCCTTATGTACTGGTGGGGCCTCAAAGGTTTATCAATACACTTGCAACCCTGAAGTATCATCAGGTGATGGGATTGCTATGGCTTGGCGTGCAGGCTGTCGTGTTGCCAATATGGAATTCAATCAATTCCACCCAACCACTTTATTCAACCAAAATGACCGCAACTTCCTCTTAACTGAAGCTCTACGTGGTGAAGGCGCATTATTAAAGCGCCCTGATGGTACTAGATTTATGCCAGACTACGACGAACGCGGGGAACTTGCTCCACGTGATATCGTAGCTCGCGCCATCGACCATGAAATGAAAAAACTCGGCGTTGATTGTATGTACCTTGATATCAGCCATAAATCAGCTGACTTTATCACTCGCCACTTCCCAACCATCTATGAACGTTGCCTAAAGATTGGCATCGATATGACCAAGGAACCAATTCCTGTAGTCCCTGCTGCTCACTTTACTTGTGGTGGCGTTATGGTGGACTGTCGTGGCCGTACGGACATCGATTGTCTCTATGCCGTTGGGGAAGTTTCATATACCGGGTTACACGGCGCTAACCGCTTAGCCTCTAACTCTCTGCTTGAATGTGTAGTCTATGGTCACGCGGCAGCTAAAGACATCATTGCTCGTATGCCATTAGCCATTGCTGTACCTGAACTTCCAGTATGGGATGAAAGCCAAGTAACTGATGCCGATGAAGAAGTTGTAATTCAACACAACTGGCACGAACTTAGACTTATGATGTGGGACTATGTCGGGATTGTGCGTACTGATAAGCGTCTCGAAAGAGCAATGCACCGCATTAAGCTTTTAAACGATGAAGTTCATGAATTTTATTCTAACTTCCGCGTATCAAAGAATTTGCTTGAACTTCGTAACTTGCTTCAAGTAGCAGAGCTCATCGTTAAATGTGCTATGGCTAGAAAAAATTCTGTAGGTCTTCACTATAACGTTGACCACCCAGAAGCACCAAAAGATAGTAAGCCTACTATCCTTTCTCCATACGATAACAACTAAAAGGGTCTTAGAGCTTACTTCTTAAATAGGCGCCATAGGTGATAAACACCTTGGCCTAAACAGGCCCCCAAAGCTTTATAGTGACAAAAGCTTTATAGTTAATAGCAAGCCCCTCTTTCCTCAAGAGGGGCTTTTTTTAACTAATAGTGTGCCCACCAAGAGCTCCGGCGTACGTTAAACTAGCCCCATAGGATTTACTTAAAAGCTCGCTAGTTAAGGCTTGAGGCTTGACGCTCATTAGTGTTTTGTTAGGCATGGTGAGTAAAATTTGTTGTGGCTTACAACTTCTCAAAGCCATCTCAGGGTTGTGAGTAACTAACAAAATGCCACGGTTTTTAGTTAGCGCCCACTTAGATAAGATGTGATAAAACTCCGTACGACGTCCAAGGTCTAACGAAGCATCCCCTTCGTCAATTAACAAAAAACAAGTGTCTTGCATTAACGCCCGCGCTAGATTAACTAAAGCTAATTCACCCCCACTTAAAGTAGCAACCGACCGGTCTTTTAAGGCTTCAATCCTAGTTATTTTTAAAACTTCAGCCAAAAGCTCAGAACTTTCTGCCGAAAATCCCCAAAAGGAACTTTTGCCCCCGAGTTTCACTGTTTCTTGCACCGTTAAATTAGAGCTCACCATAAAATTTTGTGGCACATAGGATAAGTACCGTGCCCCAATTTTAGGGGAAGTTAAGGAGATAATTTCGTTATTTGGTACCTCTAGAACCCTAAATATCTCAGCTTGCTCGTTGTTGTTTTCTTCATCTACTGTTTGGAAATCGATTGTATTTGGTAATGCGCTTTGCGTCGCAGGTACTACTGCTACGGTGCCCGAAATTTTAGTCCGTAAACCTAAAATAGTTTTTAATAAAGTTGATTTTCCGGCCCCATTAGCTCCTAAAAGCAAGGTAATACCACCACAGGGCAAGACCAAATTGGCCCTAAAGCCAATATCAGTCACCAAATCTTTGACGACTAAATTTAAGCCTGAGGATAAATGTTTTGCTCTCATATAAACCTCCTACCCTCGCTTTGGTCGCATTTCCACATATAAAATCAACAAAAAGAACGGAACCCCAGCAATCCCTGTTACTAAACCTACTGGAATTTCGGCGGCCGTAAATGAACGCCCCAAAGCATCTGCCAGCATTAAAAACATGCCCCCAACTAGCGCCGTCATGATAAGTTCAGGTTTGCCGCTTTTGATACAGTAACGCACAATATTTGGTACCACTAAAGCTACCCAACCTATCACCCCAACAGCTGCGACAGTAGTAGCCGTTATACTTGCAGCGATAAATAGCAGCACAAAGGACCATAAACGCACTCTAAAGCCTTGGGTCACTAAAATGTCTAAAGGCAAAGCTAGAAGGTATAAAAATGGACGCAACAACAATAACGGAAGACTAGCTACTACCGCTACCCCAAAAAGTAACCACACCTCAGACCAGCCAACACTACCAAGTCCCCCTGACATGATATAAAACATACCACGCAAGGTACCATTATCAGGCGTTAAATAACGCCAGACCCCAAGCACAGATGCTAAGAACGAACTTAATAAAATTCCACATAAAATTAGCACTAAGATATTAAGCACGCCCCGGCGTCCCAATATGAATGAAACGAAGAGCGCTAACGTCGCCGCCCCAACGCCACCTAAAATTGACCCCACAGTTACTAACACCAACCCGCCACTAAGACTAACGGCTGCAACCGTACCTAAAGCCGCCCCAGCTGACGTACCTAAAATATCAGGAGCAACTAAAGGATTTTGAAACACGCGCTGAAAAATAGCCCCGGCAACAGCAAGTAAGGCTCCACTTAGAAATCCACACACAACTCTTGGTAGTCGCCACCATAAAATTTGCCCTGGTAGCGACTCCGTTTCAGCTCCAAGGGTGATAACTTCTTTTAAACCAGTTACGAGCTCATTACCAGAAAGCCAAGAACCACCTGCCATTAAAGACAGCCCCAAGGTTAGAAGCAACATTAAAATGGCGCTTAGTACTATTTTATGGTTACGCATAAACGATCTTCACCTAAAATAAATTTTCCTCCAAGCCATGGAGGTTACATCCTTAAAACTCATAGTAGCATTTTGCGCCATTAGAGCTACCAACTATTCTCAAAACACCATCAGGAACTTTGAATTTATTAGCGTTTGAACGTTAAAAGCAGTTATCTTAAATCTGATTTGTCCATAAAAAAGACCTCCCAAATCTTTTAATTTACGGAGGTCCTAAGCTTAATAATAGCCACTTGCTAATCAATAATGTTAACTATTCTTGCACTTCTTCAATCGCAGCAAATGGACATTCATCCTGGCAAGCGCCACATTCAGCACACAAATCCGGATCGATCATACGCTTTTCGCATTTTGGATCTTTCTCATCAGGACGAATGGCACCACATGGACAACAATCTTCGCAATTGCCACAACCAGTGCACTTTTCAAAATCAATCTTGAACATCTCTCTGCCTTATACATAAAAACTCGGACATATTCCGAAAACTTGCCTATTATACAGTAACCACGCCTTATAGACATCATGAATTATACTTCAAGTTAAAAAGGAACCCCGACAGCTTATGGCCGGGGTTCCTCTTTTCACTTGTTACGCTACCAAATAGCGTAGTTTGATTTTATTCAAATACTACATTTGAAAGTTCATCATTTTCATGCACGCCACCAGAGAGCTTAATCATCAAGCGAACTTCGTTTTCAGAGTCAGCATACTGTAAAGCATTGTGGTAGGTGATGATACCCTGTTGGTAAAGTTCAAACAAGCTACGGTCAAAGGTAGTCATACCTTCTTCCTTAGACTTAAGCATGATTTCCTTCAACTTAAAGAGTTCATTCTTTTGGAGCGCATCAGCTACAGTTGGAGTATTAACCAAGATATCGAAAGCTGCACGACGACCACCAGTAGTAGTTTCAATAAGCTGCTGAGCAATGATTGCATTTAAGTTTACCGAAAGGTCGAACAACATCTGGCGTTGGCTTTGTTCAGGCACTAAGTGCATGATACGGTCAATAGCCTGGTTAGCGTTGTTAGCGTGCAATGTTGCTAATACTAAGTGACCAGTTTCCGCAAAGCTTAACGCAAATTCCATGGTTTCACGTGAACGAATTTCGCCTATCAGAATAACGTCTGGAGCCTGACGCAATGCTGACTTCAAAGCTGCATCATAACTTTCAGTATCGGTACCAACTTCACGCTGCGTTACAATTGAACGCTGATGGTGGTGTACATATTCGATCGGGTCTTCAATAGTCAAAATATGACCATCTGAGTTCATGTTTCGGTGACCAATCATAGCCGCCTGAGTGGTAGACTTACCAGCCCCAGTTGCCCCTACAAAGAGCAGCAAACCACGGTCCTGCATAACCCAACGGGTAAAAGTTGGTGGCAAATGCAAATCTTCAGGTGTAGGAATCTTTTCCACAATACGACGGAATACGACCCCAGGATTGTTAAGCTGCCAAAAAGCACTCACACGATAACGCCCAATATTTGGACGATAGATCGCAAAGTTAGCTTCTTTTTCTTCGTTAAACTGCTTCCACAGATCTGGGCGATCAGCCATAGTTTCATGCACAAAAGCATAAACTTGGTCGTAATTGAGTTTACCTGCTTCAATTGGAGTTAAATGCCCATCAAGCTTGACCGCAGGTTCAAGATCAACGGTAAGAAACAAGTCAGAAGCCTTGTTTTCATTCATGAACATTAGGTATCTATCTATACCTAGTTGCTGATTAATCATTTCAGTTTATCCTTGAATTAGAAAATTGTGCTTGGATCCTTGGCCTTAGCCTTGGCGTCTGCTACAGTAACTACCCCGTTTTGAACCAAAGTCTTAAGCGCAGAGTCCAAAGTCTTCATCCCAACGTTGGCCCCAGTCTGCAACATAGAGTACATCTGTGCTACCTTGTCTTCACGAATCAAGTTACGAATTGCAGGAGTACCAATCATGATTTCGTGAGCTGCAACTCGACCACCACCAATACGCTTTAACAGGGTTTGAGAAATTACTGCACGAAGTGATTCTGACAACATAGAACGCACCATCCCCTTTTCTGCCCCAGGGAATACGTCGATGATACGGTCGATGGTCTTAGCAGCTGAGTTAGTATGCAAGGTACCAAATACCAAGTGACCAGTTTCGGCTGCGGTCAAAGCTAAACGAATAGTTTCAAGGTCACGAAGTTCGCCCACCAGAATGATATCCGGGTCTTCACGCAAAGCTGAACGTAATGCGTTATTAAAAGAATGGGTGTCACGGTGAACTTCACGCTGGTTTATTAAGCAGCTCTTATTTTGGTGTACGAATTCGATCGGGTCTTCGATGGTCAAAATATGGCTATGTTGAGTATCGTTTACGTAGTCAATCATCGCAGCCAAGGTGGTAGATTTACCAGAACCGGTAGGACCAGTAACGAGCACTAACCCACGTGGATAGCTTGCGATTTGTTGGAAAATTGGAGGGCAATCGAGATCTGCTAAAGTAAGAACTTTTGACGGAATGGTACGGAATACTACCGCCATACCACGGTCTTGGTTAAATACGTTCACACGGAAACGAGCCAAGTTTGGCACTTCAAAAGAAAAGTCACATTCTAAATTTTCTTCGAATTCCTTTCTTTGGTAGTCATTCATAATATCGTATACCAAGTTGTGGATAGTAGCCTTATCAAGTGGCTCCATATCACGCACTTCCATACTGATCTTATCGCTGACCATAAGTTTACGCATATCGCCATCAACACGAATCATTGGCGGAACACCTGCAGAAAGGTGTAAATCCGAAGCATTGTTCTTTACACCGTACAACAGTAAATCTAGAATATCCATCTGTATATCTCTCTTTAGTATGAAAACACCCGTTAAAGGTTAGTTTCTTAGGTTATTTATTATGAGCAACATCCAGGAAAACATCAAACATATCAAACAACAAATTGTGAAATTTGCTAACGATGTAAAACGAAATCCTGCCGATATATCACTCCTTGCCGTAAGTAAAACCAAGCCCATAACTGATATCATCGAGGCCTATGCTGAGGGTCAACGCCAATTTGGGGAATCCTATGCACAGGAAGCCTGTGAAAAAATAGACCAGCTAAAAGCCATGGGTTACCACGACATCGAATGGCATTTTATCGGCCCTTGTCAATCCAACAAAACTAAAATTATAGCCGAGCACTTCGATGTCGTGCAAAGTGTTGATCGAGCTAAAATTGCGCAGCGTCTTAATGACCAACGCCCCGCAAACAAAGGAGCCTTACGCATAATGCTCCAGGTAAATATCAGTGCAGAAGATCAAAAGTCAGGTTTAACCCCTGAGGAAGTCCCTGCCCTTGTGAACTATATTACCGACAACTGCCCTAACCTTATAATCATAGGTTTAATGGGAATTGCGGAAAACACAACCGACAATACAGAAATCAAACAGCAATTTGATCTTTTGGCATCCATCCGCCAAAACTTAAACCCCAAATATCCATCCATTCAAGAATTATCCCTTGGCATGACCCACGACATGGCAATCGCCATTGCCGCCGGAAGCACCATGGTAAGAATCGGTACTGCTATTTTTGGCGCACGCAACTACAATAATTAAATTTAACATTTTTATCACAAAATCAACACCAACAAATAAAGAGAACATGATGCACAACAAAAAAATTGCCTTTATAGGCGGCGGCAATATGGCCGGTAGCATAATAAACGGGTTACTTAACGCAGGTTACAACGCTTCCCAAATTTGCGTCTCCACTCCTCACGCAGAAAAAGTTGAAGCGCTAAAACAAAAATTTGGTATTTGTGGCACTACCTCCAACGCCAAAGCAATAGAAGAAGCCGAAGTAGTTGTGTTAGCTGTAAAACCACAAATGGCAGCGGAAGCCTTAGCCGAAGTTACCAACAAAGGCTTACCACTTTCAGCTAAGCTTATCATTTCCGTAATGGCCGGGATTACAGTAGCAAGCATTCAACGTTTACTCCCAGGCACTTGCGAAATTATTCGCGTCATGCCAAATACCCCTGCTCTTATTGGCTATGGCATGGCAGGGCTTTATGCTTCTCCTAAGGCTTCTGCCGCAAGCAAAGAATTTGCGGAAGAATTACTTAACTCTTGTGGCAAAACAGTATGGGTTCCAACGGAAGATGGTATTAACGACATCACCGCTCTTTCTGGTAGCGCTCCGGCCTACTTTTTCCGTTTTATGGAATGCATGGCTGCCTCTGCTCTTAAAATGGGTTTTTCCGCTCAAGATGCCCGTAGTGTTATTGAACAAGTAGCTCTAGGAGCCGCTAACATGGTCATTAAAAATCAAGATAAAACTTTAGCCGAACTGCGAGCTGCAGTCACCTCCAAAGGTGGCACTACCTATGAAGCCCTTAGAGTTTTTGAAGAAGCAAACCTCGAAAAAATCGTGGACGACGCCATGGAAGCCTGTCGCTTAAAAGCAGAAGACATGAGTCGTAAATTTTAAAGGCTTGCCTTTAAAGCGAGCGTGCTCCTAACTTAAGGAGCTTTCTTTATCAAATAATTAGGTGGCGCCTCAAGAACTTTAGCCGCCTATATTATTCCTCTTCAAACCAGAAGCATCTTAAAAATTTGCCTCTGGTTTATTTTAGCCTTAACGCTTTAAACCTAACGCTCGTTAAACCTAAAACAAATAAAGCTCATTATTCTTAGTTCTGTTAAAATAAAGCTCAAGATAATTCATTTTTTTACGTTCAATTTAGGTATTAACACATGCCGTTTACTTTATTTATCTTTGCCCTCCCGGCTATGATTTTTTTTCTCCGCTTCCTCATGCAATTTACAGGTTGCGACTATTACAACCCACTTTGTCGCACTATTGCTTCAATCACTAGTCCATTCTTACGAGCAACTAATGCCATCTCGTTTTTAAAAACTAGAAACAACGTGCACTACGGAGCTTTATTATGGACCTTCTTACTTGGTGAAATTGGTTATGGTTCATACTTCGTTTTCTTTGGGAAAAACTTTGCCTTTGATTTTGCCTCTATTGTTTTTATCTTTGTAGTAAGCTTTATTTTTACGATTTGGGCGATCATCAACCTATTATTTTACCTATTGCTACCATGTGCCATTCTCAGTTGGTTCCCATCTATGGCCTCTTGGAGTTTACTATTCCGTCAACTCACTAGCCCAATTATCGCCCCATTAGATCGTTTCATTCCTCCTATCGGGGTCATTTCACTATCTTTTATGGTCGGATTTTTCCTTATGAGTTTCGTAAACTATTCCGCCATGCCATTCGTTATTTATAAACTCATTAATTTATTAGTAGGAATCCTCTAATGGCCACATGTGAACTAAAAAACGGCGTACTCCTCATACGCTTAGCTGTGGTGCCTAAATCAAGTCGAGATGCAGTAGCAGGATTACTCGGAGAAGAAATAAAACTTGCCGTTACAGCCCCGCCAGTTGACGGCAAAGCTAACGCCCATATTGCTAAACTATTAGGTAAGTGGTTCAAGACAGCCAAAAGCAACGTTGAAATTGTTAAAGGCGAAACAGGGCGTCATAAAGTGGTAGTCATCAAAGACTACAAGGAAATACCAGAAGATTTTAAACCGTTCATGCCAAGCGAAAGCTAGGTGGTAATTGGTTAATCGTTTATATCTCAGGCCACTTTTCTCACCCTTAATTTTTTTCACCATTTAATCCACTAAAAATAAAAACCAAGAGTCCCCTAATTCTAAGACTTCAAATTAAGGGGGTCTTACATTTATCTCGGTATCTTGCCTTTGTCAATGGTATACGTTTAGAGGTATAAATCTAGACCTTACTCCACCTCATCATACTTTGGTAATACAAAATCACCTGGACGCTTAGCTTGGGTATCAATGCGTTTAAGCGTTTCCATCATTTTGGTTCTTAAATCTCTAGTTGCCTGTTTGTACTCCGACTTAGGCAGATTACTTAAATCAATAGGATCGAGCATTTCAACGATTATTTCCCCATTATTCCACCGATTAAGCTTAATCTGCCCCGCATATGAGGATGTCACAAACGGAATAATTGGCACCCCTGCTAAAGCCGCAGTATGCACTGCTCCGGTTTTAAAAGGTAACATACCTTGACCTTTGGAACGATGACCCTCAGGGAACATCCAAATAGACAGACCATTTTTTTTGATGCGATTAACGATCGTCAAAAAATCTCCACCAGTTTTTTTGGCATTCGCTCTATCAATTAAAATATTGCCTGACAAATAGAACAAAATCCCAAAAACTGGCGCATAAATTAAACTTTTTTTACCCACGCAAACTAGGCCTGGTTGCGGGATTTCTGCCATGGTTACAATATCCCAATTTGATTGGTGATTGCCAACAAATACAGCCGGCATTAAATCTCTCAACCCTGGTTTTATTCTATAGGTAACTTTAACCCCTAACACCCATTGAGCGAGTTTTAACATCTGAGTTAAACAATAGACATTACCCCGGTGTTTTGGACGACATAGGCATACAGCTAATCCTGCGATTAACCACAAAATAGCCATCACTCCAAGCATTAACATTCTAAATAAAAAAATCATTTTAATAATTCCGTTGAAATAATTACTAAGACTTTGCGCCTTCGTTAGAATCAGTAGAAGTTGTGGTATCTACAGCGTCTTTATTTGCGTCCTGTTCTTCTTTAGGTTCACTTGCCTTTGGTATTACCTGTAAACCAGTTACATGCTGTAAAGGTCTTGGCAACTTCACCCCACGACGACCACGTGGTGCAAAGTAGTTATCTAAACCCTTAAGGACAGAGGTAATAGTTCTCTTGCCTACGCTTATAACCACAGTATCCAAAGGGTTTAAAACGGCAATTGCGACAATATATTCCTCGCGTGAAGCTACTTTGTCCGCCGGTAATGAAATCATCTTATTACCACGACCACGGCTTAAACGAGCCATTTCTGAAACTTTAAAAATGAGCATGCGACCGGTATTGGTAATCACCAAGCAACAATCATTTTCTACGTCTTTGACCTTTTGCGGTGGCAACACTAAACCACCTTCAGTGATGTTTATAAGCCCCTTACCCTTAGCCGTACGCGAAAGCATATCTTGGTACTGAGTTACAAAGCCATACCCCGCATCAGTAGCAATAAGGTAATAATCATTAGGGGTCCCACAAGTTACCGTCCTAATAGTTTCACCAGGCTGTAAGGTAAGTTTTCCGGTCAATGGTTCGCCTTGGCTACGAGCCGATGGTAATGTACTAATTTCTAAGCTATAACAGGTACCTAAACTCGAAACAAAGACTACATCGCCATTGGAGCGACCAAAACTACTAGCCAAATAGCCGTCACCCGTTTTAAACGACAAACCAGTGACATCAGCTAAGTGCCCACGAGCAGCTCGCACCCACCCCATTTGTGATAAAACAACGGTAACAGGTTCACTTGGCGTCATATCCTTTTCTGCGATCATCACCGCCACACTACGTTCAATAATAGGGCTCTTACGGTCATCACCATATTCAAGGGCAGTTTCTTTAATTTCTTTTTTGAGTAGGTTTTTAAATTTAACTGCGGAATTTAAGTACGCTTCTAAACCTGTTTTTTCTTTTTCTAAAGCATTGCGTTCTTCAGTTAATTTAATTTCTGACAGGCGCGCTAAAGCTCGTAATTTTGTTTCTAAAATATATTCTGCCTGAATATCTGTTAAACCAAATCGCGCTATCAGCTCAGCCTTTGGCTCCTCAGAAGTTCTGATGATATGGATAACTTCATCGATATTTAAAAAGACCGTAAAAAGAGCGGCTAATAAGTGCAAGCGAGCATCAATTTTGGCAATTCGAGTATTGATTCTTGCCTTAACAGTTTCACTACGAAACGCTAGCCATTCCTTAAGAATCACCGGTAAAGATTTAACCGCTGGGTTGCCATCCATACCTAAAATATTGATATTGATTGGATAGGTGTTTTCCAAACCAAGTTTTGGTAAAGCAAACAGATGAAGCATCAATTTTTCAATATCAACTCGATTAGAACGTGGTACTAACACAATACGACACTTGTCACTAGTTTCATCTCTAATGTCAGCAAGTAATGGCAGTTTCTTCGCATTCATGAGCTCTGCTAAGCGCTGAACCACATCCGAACCAGAAATTTGGTACGGTAAAGCCGTAATAATAATTTCCCCACGCTCTACTTGATAAACCGCACGCATTCTAACGGAGCCACGCCCGGTTTCGTAGATTTTCTTCAACTCTTCATGGCTGTTGATAATTTCAGCTGCTGTTGGATAATCAGGCCCTTTGACAAACTGCATAAGTTCAGAAACTGTGGCGTTAGGATGATCCAAAAGATATCCACAGGCATCAGCAACTTCACGTGCGTTGTGTGGTGGGATACTTGTGGCAATACCAACGGCAATGCCTGCGGTCCCGTTTAACAAGATATGTGGCAACCGTGCTGGTAAAAATTCAGGTTCCTTCATAGTCCCATCAAAATTTGGGACATACGGAGTACAGCCAAATTTTAAATCAGAAAGCAAAACTTCTGAAAACTTCGACAAGCGTGATTCAGTATAACGCATGGCCGCATAGGATTTAGGGTCATCTGGTGAACCCCAGTTACCTTGTTTATCAACAAGAGGATAGCGATAAGAAAAGTCCTGAGCCATCAACACCATAGCTTCATAACAAGAAGCATCACCATGCGGATGGTACTTACCTAACACGTCACCCACGGTACGGGCTGATTTCATAAATTTAGAGGAAGCTGTTAATCCAAGTTCATGCATGGCATAAATAATACGACGCTGAACTGGCTTAAGTCCGTCAGACACATGGGGTAAAGCACGATCTCTTATGACTGACATGGAATAATTCAAATAAGCCGACTCAGTAAAGGCCTCGAGAGGTAAACACTCTACCCCTTCTAGGCTCATTTTTATTTCATCCATTTTCACCTTCTCCTATCATTTCTAATCTGTGTATTATACCTTTAACCGGCTCTTATGCCAAAAATCAAGAGAGTACAGAAATAACAACCTTGGTCAAGCTCACTTTGCTCCGTAAAACACCTTAAAAATTTAAGTTGAGCTCTACGAGGCTAATAGCTCCACCACAACGTAAATCACGTTTCTCTTTGTAGATAAGCGTGGTCTTAAGTTAGAATCATTTGGTAACAACTAGACTATCTTACCTTCTTTTAATGCGCTTAGATTTTAAGCCTCTTATGCCTCCACCTGCGTCTATAAATTTATCCCTCAAACTATCTAAAAGCTTAGGCGATAAATCATAGAATTCATGTCCAGAAATAGCATAATATGGTACCATACGAGAGCCATTAACCCCGTGGGTTAAGCCTATGCTTTTTAGCAGTTATCAATAATTAGGCTGGCTTTAAAGAAATTCACCCACAACTAACGTTCAAGCTAACAGATATCTTTTTCATGAACACTTCCATATTTAAAGCATTACTATTTTTAGCTCTACCAAGCGCATTATTAGCTTTTTTTCCAAATAGTGCTTGGGCTAATAATTTCGCAGTCGGAGGCACTTCGCTTCCCTACCACGTCTATATGCAGGCTTTAGCCGAATACCCTGAATATGACCCAGAATTTGACTATATCAAACTTAAAACCATCAACCCTATTGCCACTAACAGCAATTGGTTTATTCCTGAAGCGCGCAAAATGCTTGTGGATAAAGTAGTGGTTGTTAAGTCTAGATTTAGAATGTTTTTATACAAAGGTTCTAATGTAATTCGTAGCTACACTATCGCTATAGGTACCGCCAAAGGGCCTAAAGAATATGAAGGTGATAAAAAAACTCCAGAAGGAGTGTACGTTCTAGACTACAAAAAATATAACTCGAACTACTATAAAGCTTTTCACATTTCATACCCCAACTCTAAAGATATTGCCCGGGCCGAAAAGCTCGGTAAGAGACCTGGAGGCATGATTATGCTCCACGGCCAACCACGATACATTAAAGGCGAGGATGGATTAGCCAATCTACAGCCTTCAAGATGGACCAACGGTTGCATTGCCATGCTCAACCAAGACATTGACGAATTACTAAACCTCGTCGATCCAGGTACCACCATCATAATAGAACCGTAAGAAAAAACCCAGTAAGCTTATGAAACTTGCTGGGTTTTCTTTACCATCAGGTTTTAGCCCTATGGCTTAAATATATTAAAAGTGCTTATGGTTTAACAGTGAACTACTCACCACCTAAAGAGGTGGGAGCTTCGTAATTACTCATTAGAGTAATTCTAAAGAAGTTTGATAGCTAT
>UQCV01000014.1 GCA_900539665.1 uncultured Succinivibrionaceae bacterium
ATGTGGCAAGTTCAGAGCTTAATTTAAGAATTCCGAATAAAAGCATCAGAAATTGTTTTAAAGAGAAGATTCAAGATTATTTCACTAAAGCTCCTCCTCAGGTACAAAAAGCTGCCAAAATCTTACAGTCTGTCTTTAACGCTGATGCTGAGCAATTAAGAGTAGATATTGAAGATGCGTTAGCCAAATTCATTTCGGTAAGAGATTTTTCTACCAATGCTCCTAAAGAGTATTACTATCATGCTTTTCTTAACGGGGTGTTTTCAACTCAGGAAGGAGTCTTTAAACGCTACACTTCAAATCAAGAGGCGGGAAATGGTTATTCAGATATAACAATTTTATCTAAAGACTCTAGAACAGGTTACATCCTAGAACTCAAATATACCAACGATGAAAATTACTTGGTAAAAGAATCTAAAAAGGCGCTGACTCAAATTGAGGAACAGAAGTATTTAGAGCCTTTTAGATTAAGAGGTATAACTAAAAAAGTTTATGGTTTTGGGATCTGCTTTAGTGGTAAATCTTGTTTTGTGTCTGTAAAGGAATATTTGATAAACATAGACAATGAAGAATAACGGAGTGGGCGATATTTCTATTGTTAAGAAAATTTAGTTCAAGCTTTTTCAAAATTTCACTATTGTGTAGTTGTAAAGTTTGGCTACAATAGGAGTGGGTACTTGGTAAAAGTTTAGTCTTTCTAGGGCTTTAAGGCGCAAAAACCGAAAAAACTCCCTTCAAATTTTAAACTTTTAGCAAGGTTGGACTGCAAAAAGTTTAAAACTAATTGTCTTAATCTGATGTCATATAGTAGATAATTAAAATGAATGGTAGTTTATTGTTTTGTATAGCCTTAGGGTATTTTGCTCTGGGTTATTGGCTTTATGGTGGCTATTTGTGTCGCCTGTTTGGAATTAATGTAAAACGCCCAACTCCGTCCAAAACTAAGTTTGATGGGGTGGATTATGTGCCATGTAGTCGTAGCGTGCTCTTTGGTCACCACTTTTCCTCTATTGCTGGGGCGGGGCCTATTGTCGGCCCAATTATGGCAGCATATTTTGGGTGGCTCCCTGCTTTAATTTGGATTTTTATCGGTTGTATCTTTGTTGGAGCGATGCACGATTTTGCTTCACTTTTTCTTTCTGTAAGAAACGGTGGGCGCTCAATTGGGTATATTATTGAGAAGCTCCTTGGCTTTTGGGGGAGACAGCTCTTCTTGTGCTTCTGCTTTGCCTGCTTAATCTTAGTTGTAGCTATCTTTGGTTTGATGGTTGCGGGTACCTTTGTGGCAAGTCCAGCTGTAGCTACTGCTTCCATTATCTTTATTTTTGTGGCGCCAGTTTTTGGTTTCCTTACCCGTAAAGTTTTCTCTTTAAAGATTGGCTCATTAATTTTTGTGCCTTTTCTCTTTTTAGTGATTTACTTTTCAATGTTTATCCCATGTGATATTCAAAATTGGTTTAGTCTCTCTAAAGAAGAAACCCAGCTTATTTGGCTTGCCGTGCTTGGTATTTATGTTTTAGCAGCTTCAATCTTTCCAGTTCATTGGTTGTTACAGCCTCGTGACTACTTAAGTTCATATATCCTTTATGCCATGATTGCAGCTGGCTTCTTAGGGATTTTGTTCTACCAGCCTGAAATCCAGCAGGACGCCTTTGTTGGCTTTACCGTACCTCTTGCTAATGGTGTGGAAACCAATATGTTCCCGGCTTTATTCTTGTTGATTGCTTGTGGTGCTTGTTCTGGCTTCCATTCTTTGGTGGCGTCTGGTACTACCTCAAAGCAGATTGCAACTGAAGCTGACATTAAGTCTGTAGGTTATGGCGCAATGGTAGTTGAAGGGGTCTTAGGGGTTATGAGCTTAATTGCTGTGGCTTACCTCGGTGATGCTGATTTTGCGGAAATGGCTAAAAACCCAGTTCAGGCTTTTGCTCATGGGATTGGTACTTTCTCTGAAAGCATCGGTATTCCTAAGGCCTTTGGTTCTACCTTTATTAACTTAGCAATTTCTGCTTTCATGCTGACTACTCTTGATACCGCTACTCGTTTAACTCGCTTCGTGTGGCAGGAACTCTTAAGCCCATCTAACATGTCTCGTGAAAAGGCTAAAGAACAACATATCAAGCTTGAAGATACTAGAAGTCCATTCGTTAAATTCTTAACTAACATTTGGGTGGCTTCTATATTAGTAGTTGCTTTGTCTGGCGCTATGGCTTGCTCCGGTGAAGCTACTTCTATTTGGCCAGTATTTGGTGCTTCTAATCAGTTGTTAGCTGGTTTGACCTTGCTTTGCATTACCTTATACTTGATGAATCGTAAGACCAACTTCTGGATTAGTCTCATCCCAACCATTTTTATGATGGTGATGTGTGTATGGGGTTTGTGCCAAATCGTGGAAGTTGCGTTCATTAAACATTCATATGCTCTTTTGGGTGTAAGTACGCTTCTAGTGGTATTAGCTTTACTCCTTGTAGTTTTAGCTATTATCACTATTAAGAAGCTTATAAATGGTCAGACCACTTACCAAGAAGAAGAAATCTAAGCCAAATCTAAATGGTTAAGGTAGTAAATCCTTAACCAAAAGGAAACTTCGCTTAGAGATTGAAACTTAACTTAGTGCTGTTAGCCTCAAATGGTTAATGGCACTATTTTTTCGAAGTTTGGTTTGGAGTTAGGAATTTGTTTTTTTAGAAAAATCACTATGGTTACTTTTTCAATTGAATGTAATAAAAGCTGAGGTAAAACAGTAATAGCCTAATTATTTTATTTTGAGGCTAAAATGAACCGGAAAAAGTTATTGCGATTACAGGTGTTTGGTGCTACAATTCGCATCACTTTTTGTGATTAGCAATGGTCGCATGGCTAATCTCTCTTTAATTTTTTAATTTGTGAGTAAATAAAATGGCATATTCTTTCGATGCTCAAGTACGTACCGACTTTGGGAAGGGTGCGAGCCGCCGCCTTCGTCGTAACGGTCAAATTCCTGCAATCGTTTATGGCGGTGACCAGGAAGCAGTTGCTATAGCTCTTGATCAGGCTAAAGTATTCACTGCTCAGCAGAACGCAGCTTTCTACAACGAACCAATCACTTTAAACATCAATGGTTCAGTTGTTGTGGTTAAGCCAGTTGCAATGCAGCGTCATCCTGTAAGCTGCATGGTTGTTCACGTTGACTTCATGCGTGCTTAATGGCATTTGCCGTTAAATTACGGATCTCTTGGCCGAATTTAGGATTCGACTGGTGATTTAAATTCTTAAAGAAGGGGAGAGCAATTAGCTCTCCTTTTTTATTAGAAAACCTTTAATTTTAAGCAAGATTAAAAATTTTACCGTAGTGATTTAATCCTGGTGACTTTACTTTGGTGGTTTGAGGTTCGTGAGGTTTTGACAGGTTAAAGCTTTAGGCTTGGTTTAACTTGGCCTGTAAGTTTGATTAGTAAAATTAGCTTTACGCTCTCAGAGCGTTAAACACGTATTATTCGCCGCATATGGTAACGGAGTGTATATGACTGTACAGATTGGTAAGATGAATGACCTACGCTTAGTGCGTCTTGATGATAAGGGTGGTTTTTTAGATGCAGGAGCCTATGGAGAAGTGTTTTTACCGCTATCACAGCTCCCTGAAAAACCAGAACCTGGCATCGTGGTTTCAGTCTTTTGTTATATGGATGATGATCGCCTTACCGTTACCGCTAAACGTCCGCGTGCGTTACTTGGGGAACTAGCACGTATGACCTGTAAATCTGCTCTTAGAGGTTCTGCTTACCTTGAATGGGGGATTAGAAAGGATTTAATGGTGCCATTTACTGAGCAGCGTATGCCGATGAAAGAAGGGCGTGATTACGTGGTCTATGTAGCTATGGATCGCGAACAGCGTCTCTTTGGGACAACGAAGTTCAATAAGTACATTTCTGATGAAATGCCAAGCTCTTGCCACCTCAAAGAGGGGGAAGCAGTTGATTTGATTGCTGTTGCTAAAACTCCATTAGGCATCAAAATGGTCGTTAATAACTCATTTTATGCGATGCTGATGCACGGTTCTTCTAATGATGGTGCTGAAATTAGAATGGGGGTTAAGGTTAGAGGTTACATTCTCACTATTCGTAAAGATAGAAAAGTTAATGTTGGCTTACATAAAACTGGTATTGCCGGCGTGCAAAATGCAGGCTCATTAATTTTAGATAAGCTTAAAGCGGCAGATGGGTTCTTGCCATTTGGAGATCATTCTGATCCGGCTTCAATTGAACAATATTTTGGGATGAGCAAAGGCAAGTTTAAAAAGGCCATCGGTGGCTTGTATCGAGAACATGCTATTGAAATTACCCCTGATGGACTTAAACTCCTTGCTAAGGATTAAGCATTAATTAAGTCTTGGCTCCTCTAGAGCTAAAACAAAGATTCGTAAACACTCAAGTTCATAAAAACAAAAGGCCTTAAGACCAAAGATCTTAAGGCTTTTGTTTGTAGCTATTGGCTCGTTAGGCACTTAAAACCCCGGTGCATTCGTCAGCTTTAAAGTTGTCACGAATACGGCTAACAGGCACGTAATAACGATGATGCCCAGTCTTATCGACAACGATCTTCGCTAATACATGCCCTGAGTGCATAAACTCCCAGTTGCCATTCTCGAGCGGGCGTTTTACGCCTAAACTAGAAAGATAGGATAGAAAAGAAAGAGGATTTTTAATTTCCATAAATAGTTCTTGATTTGCCATTTTTAGATTCCTTCTTCGTTTTTATAAAATCCTTAAAATGATCCCGCGCTACTTGTGGTAGCTTTATTCCGTGCTTTTTTGTTGTTTAGCTTGAATGAGTTTTAATAGGTTGTGCTCAAATTCGTTGCTATTTACCCCTTGCTACATTTAGTAGCAATGTTATCCCGTGCTACTTGTAGTAGCTTCATTCTGTGTTTTTTGTGTGTTTTAGTAGTTTATGCCATGCGCTGTTGGTAGTTTTAGGTGGCGCTAAGTGGTCTTAATTTTTTTTCAAACTTGTGAGTTGAAACTTTTTGGGGTATCCCAAAAAGTGAGTGCACTTTTTGAGTGCGGACACAGTTTTCTATGCAAATAAGAGCAAGTTTTGTGCCATGGGCTAAAATGAGTGCAAGATCAAAATTAATGAAGAGTAAAATGAGATTAGGGTCTTTTTGTGATCTGCTTTGGTGCGTAACTTCTTGAAAAAATGATCAAAATAGTGCTTAAGGCTTTAGTTATGAATGAAAATAGTTCATGGCGTAAAAGTTTCGTTTTAAGGAATAACTAACCTAAAACTTACAAACTGTTTTCACTTTTTATTTTAGGGGGTGGATTCAGATTTTGACTGTTTTAGCCCTCAATTGTTTCATGAAAACAATTGTAACATGTAACAGAAGTAGGAAAATTTTCTTATTCCTTGTTTTTATGAGGAATTTTGTGGTCGTTTCGTTTGAAAACCGAGATCTAAGGTGTATGCTCTTGCTTATATAACGTATAATATGGAAAGCCTAGCTAAGTGCTATGCAATACAACTTATAACAATAAATGAAAGCACTGGATAAATATAGGAATAAGAATTGTAAAAGGACTGTAATATGGCTCAGCAACACCGCCGTAATTTTATTGTTTACTTACTCTTAACCTTTTTGTCAGGTACTGCGTGCGCAACTTTTTTACCGGTAATGAGTGTCTTTTTAAAGGATAGTGTAAAAGCTACGCCTTTTGAGATTGGACTTTACTTTACTTTAGCAGCAGTCGCAGGGATTGCGGTAACCCAAATTTTTGCGGTGTTCTCTGATGGGCGCATGAAACGCCGAACTCTCATCGTCTATGGTGGCTTAGCTGGGATGTGCGCAGGTATCGTCTTTATTTTAGGTGGCTTGTGGCAATGTTATTGGTTGATTGCCATCTTAGGCGTGGCCTTTATGAGCTTCTCGGGGCTCTCTACTCCTCAAGTATTTGCCTCAGCGCGTGAGTATTCATTAGCGCATAATGCTAACAACGTGATGTTTACCATGTACATGCGCGCCTTCTTTGCTTTAGCTTGGGTTATTACGCCACCTCTTGCGTACATCATCGCCGTGCGTTTGGGTTTTTCAACTCTGTTCTTTTTTACCGCCTTGTTCTTTGCATTAATTGCAGTTATTGGTGCTTTGTGGTTGCCGTATACTGTATTTGCTGGCAACCAAAAACCAGCAGCTCCTGTTCATGAAAATGAATCCGTTGATTCAAGGAATGGGGCTGCTACTTCTAGCGAGGCCTTACCAGAAGCGGTAAATGAGTCAGATTTAGCTCAAGCTCAAGCTAAAACTCCTGCCGTGGAAAAACAGCAAAGTTCCTCTAAATCCTCTAGCTCTTCAGAATATAGTATTTTTGCTGGTGGGTTTAAAGTATGGAAAGATGTGGCTTTGCTCTTCGTGTCGGTTACTTTAATGTGGACTACTAACAACGCTTACCTTATCAGCATGCCGATTTTTATTAGAGATGAGCTAAAAATTTCCCAAGAGCTTCCTGGGGTGATGATGGCCTGTGCGGCCTTAATGGAAATTCCAATCATGCTGTTAGCGGGTAAACTTACTGCTCGCTTTGGGATTAAGAATTTACAGGTGTTTAGCGCTATTGGTGGGGTCTTATTTTATTTATCTTTTTGTGTGATGCCACATGATACCGCTTGGTACTTCTTAGCGGTTCAGCTGTTTAATTCTATTTTTATTGGGATTTTAGCAGGTATAGGGATGGTGTATTTTCAGGAATTACTCCCTAAAATCCCAGGCCAAGCTACGACCCTATTTTCTAATTCGACCAGCACTGGGGCTATTATTTCAGGGTTAATCGTGGCGGTGGTAACTTCCTTTGGTAGTTATGGTCATGTTTTTGTAATAAACCTGTTACTCTCACTCGTTGCTTTAGGCTTACTATTCTTTGTGCGTAAAGTTTAGCGTGCGTGAGGTTGGGCTTAATAAAGTTTAACTGAACTCGGCAAGAAGTCTCCCACCTCTAAGGTGGTGAGATAAATTGCCGAAATCTACTTGACAGCTTTCTAAACATTATGCTATAAGTATAAAAAATGAAGGTATGCGGTTAGTAACTGCATAAATTCAAAACATAGAACCGTGGGACACACGGGGTTAGCTCGTTGATACTGTACTCATTAGAGTGCTTGAGCGAGAACTGAACCTATCTTATCGGTGGAAAGCCCCCATATCTATAGGTGGGGGAGGATGTCACGTAAGACCAAAATATTTGCGGCCATGGAATGTTTTCTGTGGCCTTTTTTGTTGGGGTGAGTTTGGGGAATGGAGTTTCTTAGGTGAGTAAATTTTTAGCTTGCTTCTTGGTTCTTGCTCCTACAAGGTTTTAGTTAATGCTTGGTTCTTGTTCCTACTTGCTTCAAGTTCCGGCTTGCTTTGGCTTTTTGCCCTTGCTTCTTTGGGGCCTTCTCGTTTATTGCTTCTTTCTTTTTTCTTCTTAAATAGAGATTTCTGTTTAAATAGGTGTTTAAAGTTAGTGTTGGCTTAAATATTTAGCCAAAAATGAGAAGTAAACTAAAAACTTAGGTTTAAAGATAGCTTTTAAGCTACATAATGCGCAAAAGTTGGACAAAAACGAATTTTTAGAGCTCTATTCATCTAGCCATGCAGAAATAATTTGTTCTACATATTGACAAATGATTCGTGGTATATGTATTTTTAAAAAAAGAGAAGGTGCCTTGATAGTTGCTAAATAGATTGTAGCATGCAATCTGTAATCTAAGATGGTTAATTATTGAGGCACTTAAGTAAGCTTTAAGAACTTAACTTAACTAACTTAAATGAGTTTTGCTTAAATGAGTTTTGCTTAAATGAGTTTTGGTGGTTCCTTCTTATTTATAGTTTATAGCTTAGAGCAATCAAGGCTCTAAGTTTTTGTTACAACTTGGTTTTGGCGTAGCTTCTAGCTGAGGTTGATTTTAGCTTTAAATTTTATTTAAAGCGTTGATAGTACGGGTTTAAAGCAGTGCTCGATTATTTATTCCAGTTTTTGTTGTTTTTAGCTAAAGTCTTTGTGATTTTAGGTGGCTTCATTGTGTTATTAGCATTTATTGCCAAATTTAAACACAAGGCCGAAATTGAACAGGGCAACTTAGAGGATCCTGAAAAGGCTACCTTAGTTATTACTGATTATGCTGAACTTTTAGAGCGTGATCGACTTAAAGTATTTAATGAGGTTACCACTGAAGAACAACGAAAAGTCATTAACAAAGCGATGAAAGTAGCTGCTAAAAAAGAAAAGAAGCTACGAGTGGCTCAAGCCAAAAAACAAAAAACAGCAGCGCTACGCCAAATCAATGAACATTTTGAGGCGTCAGCTAAAGAAATTGCTGTAGCCACAGCACCAGTTGAATCGGCTACTAGTGATTCAAAGGTAACTCTAGTTACAACTAGTGTCGCTCAAGATGCTACCCAAACCCAACCAACCACAAATCTTAATCAACCTACAAATAGTGAGACCATTCAAGATGTTGAGCACGAGAAAGAGGTTACAACGCATGAAGAAAGCCAGAATCAGACGCAGACGCAATCACGAGATGATGCTGCTAGAGATTTAGACAAGACTCAAGCGCCAGAAATTACTCAAGATAAGTCAGCAGAAGAACCTAACAAGGACCAAGCTACTGGGGTGCAAACTTCGTTTTCAGTGCATGGCTTGTTTATTATTGATTTTGATGGCTCGGTTTCAGGTAAAGAAGTTGCCTTTTTGCGTCGAGCCGTTACTCTTTTAGTCCAAGTAGCGGAAGCTAATGATGAAGTTTTATTGAGACTCAAATCTCCAGGTGGGGTCGTTAATGGCTATGGTTTATGCGCGGCAGAACTTGAACGCTTGCGTAAAGCCGGTCTTAACCTTACCATTTCGGTTGATGAAGTCGCAGCCTCAGGCGGTTATATGATGGCTTGTGTTGCCTCAAAGATCATTGCTGCTCCTTTTGCTTATATTGGCTCTATTGGGGTGGTGGCTGAATTTCCTAACTTTAACCGCGTACTTAAAAAGTACGATGTTGATTACGAACAGGTTACTGCCGGTGAATTTAAGCGTACGATGACAACTTTTGGGGAAAACACCGAAGAAGCTCGAGCCAAGTTCAAAGAAGAACTTAAGTGCGTACATCACTCTTTTATGGCGCATGTTTCTAAGTATCGTCCGACAATTGATATTGATAAAGTGGCTACAGGCGAACACTGGCTTGCAGTCGATGCGCTTAAGCTCGGTTTAGTTGATGAAATCATGACTTCAGATGAATACATACTTAATTGTATTAAGAAGTATGATCGCGTGTTCAAGCTTGAATATAGATTGGGCAATAAAAAGAATCGTTGGTCAACTTTGGTTAGTAGCAAACTAAAAGCTGTCGCTTCAGCTTTAGTAGAACGTTTTATTGGAGTTAAGTTTTAAAAGGCATATATAAAGCTTAACTCGGTCTAAAAGACCTAAATAGAATTAAAAACAACTGTATAACTACAACGCAAACGTAAATGAATTTATAACTAGTCAGGATAGAGGATTAGACCTTAAGTAAAGCTTGGTTTTGTTCTGACTTGGAATTACTCAGAGAAGGTAAATTACATGGGCAAGTCACTTGTAATAGTGGAATCACCAAACAAAGTAGCCAAAATCAATGAATACATTGGTTCAGGCTACGTAGTGAAGGCCAGTGTGGGGCATATTAGAGATCTCCCACCAAGTGGTGCTACCACTGCTCGAACCGGCGCTAAAGGTACTCGCGCTCGTACTCAAGAAGATAAAGATCGCAAGCTTTTTGCCCGTATGGGGCTTGATCCATTGGATTTAGAGCACCATTGGAATCCACAGTACCAAATACTTCCAGGTAAAGAAAAAGACGTGGAAGAGTTGGTGGCTTTAGCTAAAAAGGCTGATTACGTCTATCTCGCAACCGACCTTGACCGTGAAGGGGAAGCAATTGCTTGGCACTTACAAGAAGTGATTGGGTTGCCAAAAGAGAAGTTCCGCCGCGTGGTGTTTAATGAAATTACGGAACATGCCATTCAAAACGCCTTTAAGAGTCCGCGGGCAGTTAATATGGACATGGTTAATGCGCAACAGACTAGACGCTTTATGGACCGTGTTGTAGGTTACATGGTTTCTCCGCTTTTATGGGAAAAAGTAGGGCGTGGTTTGAGCGCAGGGCGCGTACAGAGTGTGGCTTTACGCCTAATTATTGAAAAAGAACTCCGTATTAAAGCCTTCGTTTCTGAAGAATATTGGACGGTTGATGCTTTCTTAAGAGGGGAACGTGCCTCTGAAGGTATTCGTATGAATGTCGCTAAATACTTAGGCAAGGAATTTAGACCGACTAGTGAAGCTGAAACCTTAACTCATATTGAAAACCTCAATAAAGGCACTTATGAAGTTAATATCAGAAATTCGACCCATGAATTTTTATCAGCCCCTGGTCCATTTACGACTTCAACCATGCAGCAAACTGCTTCTAGTCGCTTGGGCTTTTCTGTACAAAAGACCATGAACGTGGCGCAAAAGCTGTACGAAGCAGGTTATATCACCTACATGCGTACTGACTCTATGAATTTGAGTGATGAAGCGATTGAAGCGATACGTAATTACATTAGTGCTGAATTTGGTCCTAAGTATTTACCTGATGCTCCGAACAAGTTTAAGTCCAAAGAGCATTCACAAGAAGCGCACGAAGCAATTCGTCCAACTGACATCTTTAGAACCCAAGATGATTTGCGAGGCGCTGACAGCGATGAAATGAGACTTTACCGCCTCATTAGAGAACGTACCTTAGCGTGTCAAATGAGTCGCGCTGAACTTGAAAAAGTAGACCTTTTGGTGCGTAACGGTGACTATGAACTAAAAGCCGGTGGCAAGACCATGATTTTTGATGGTTTTACCAAGGTATCGGGCTATAGCCGTGACGTAGTGCTACCAAATGTTGCGGTAGGCGATGTCTTAACTTGTGATGAACTAGATAAGAAACAAAACTTCACCCAGCCTGAACGCCGTTATACGGAAGGTTCATTCGTTAAAGCCTTAGAAAGCTATGGGATTGGGCGTCCATCTACTTGGCATACCATTATCTCTACCATCAAGGCGCGTGGTTATGTAAGTATCGTTAAGGTTGGCCGCACTCCATACATCTTTGCCGAAAAGATCGGGATGATTGTGGTTGCGCGCTTACTTAAAAGCTTTACCGAACTTATGGACTACGATTTTACTAAGGGCTTAGAAGAACGCCTCGATAGCATTGCAGAACATAAGCTTGATTGGATTACCTGTCTTGATACCTTCTATAAAGGCTTTAAGGCCCAGCTCGATATCGCTAGAAAGCCTGAAGATGAAGGGGGGATGGAGCCTAATAGAGCAGTGCCAACCGACATCAAGTGTCCGGAATGTGGTAGCCCAATGGTGATAAAGTCAGCCTCTACTGGGATGTTCTTAGCTTGTTCTTCTTACTCCGGTAAAAAAACAGCTGGCTCTTGCCGTAGAACTATCAACCTAACCCAGGAAGATGAACAGACCGAATTTGAAAGCGATGAAGCTGAAAACGAAGCTTTACGTGCGAAAAAGAGATGTCCAATTTGCCATAGCGCTATGGACGCTTATATTCTCGATAGCACTCATCGTTTACACATTTGTGCTAACAACCCAGAATGCCCGGGCTACATTGTAGAAACCGGGAGCTTTAAGCCTAAGAACATTGAAGGCCCAACTATTGTCTGTGACAAGTGTGGGGGAACTATGATTCTTAAGACTGGGCGTTTTGGGAACTACATGGGTTGCACCAATGAAGAATGTAAGAACACTCGTAAGATCTTAGCAAGTGGCGACGTCGCACCACCTAAGGAAGATCCGGTTGATTTACCAGAATTGATCTGCACCGATGGGAAGTCTCACTTTGTGTTACGCGATGGGGCGGCAGGGATCTTTATGGCTTCAAATGCGTTCCCTAAGGTGAGAGAAACGAGAGCGCCTAAGGTTTCAGAACTTAAGAGATTTAGAGATCGCTTATCACCTAAGTTCCTCTATCTTGCGGATGCGCCAGAAACCGATGGCAACGGTAATGAAACTGTAGTTAGATTTTCCCGTAAAACTAAACAGCAGTACATTATGGGGGTTGATGCGGAAGGGGCCTCGACTGGTTTTATTGCTTTTTATAAAGACGGCGCTTGGGTAGCGGAAGAAGCTGCACCTAAGAAAAAGCCGGTTGCCAAAAAGACCACTAAGGCTACCACCAAAAAATCTACGACCAAAAAGGAAGCAACCAAAAAGGAAGCAACCAAAAAGGAAGCAACCAAAAAGGAAGCAACCAAAAAGACAACTACCCAAAAGACAGCTACCAAAAAGACAACTGCCAAAAAGACAGCTACCAAAAAAGCAGCTACCAAAAAAGCAGCTCCTAAAAGTGATGACGCTAACGCTACAAGCGTAGAAGCTGAATAAATTTTTAAGGGAGTAAGTTTTTGAGGCTTTGTCAGCTTCGTAGAAACTTAAATTAAGGCAAGCAGAAAAAGTTAATGTTCTTTTTCTGCTTTTTTTGGACTTGGAACTTTCCAAAACAACTGTGGTCAATTAAAGGCAAAAACACTATAATGTGTGCTTATCCATGCAGATTTTTTGCATAAATCCTCAATATAGGCTGGATTTACCCCAAAAATATGCTTTTTTTACCCAAATAAACAAGGAAAACAACGTGGAATCTACTGTGACGCAGGGCATGCCTATCACTACCACGACGACGTTCATAATCTATATTTTATTTATGCTCGGCGTGGGGCTTTATGCTGCCAAATTTACCAGAAACTTATCAGACTTTATCTTAGGTGGTCGCCGCTTAGGAAGTTTTGTGACCGGTCTTTCAGCTAGTGCTTCAGATATGAGTGGCTGGTTGCTTATGGGCTTGCCTGGCGCTTTGTATGTGTCTGGGGTTTGTGAGTCTTGGATTGCCATTGGTCTTACAATTGGGGCCTATTTTAACTGGAAGTTGGTAGCTGGTAGATTACGTATTTACACTGAACACGCTAATAACTCATTAACTTTGCCCGACTATTTCGTGGCTCGTTTTAATGATACTAAGCACATCACAAGCTTACTTGCTTCCGTGATTATCCTGTTCTTCTTTGTGTTCTATTGTGGTTCAGGCATGGTGGCAGGGGCTAAGCTTTTTGTGCAGACCTTTGATATCGATTACACTAATGCGCTTTATATTGGGGCGGCTGCTACCATTTTCTACGTGTTTGTAGGCGGGTTCTTAGCTGTTTCTTGGACCGATACCATTCAAGCAACTTTAATGTTGTTTGCTCTTTTTGTGACCCCAATTATGGTTATCATCCACCTAGGTGGTTTTGATGCCACCTTTACCGCTTTATCTAATTATGCGGCTTCTGCTGAAGGCCCTGATGGTTTTAATAGCATGGTAACTAGTATTTCTGCTATTGCTATCATTTCAAGCTTAGCTTGGGGTTTAGGTTATATGGGGCAGCCTCATATTTTGGTACGTTTCATGGCGGCAAGTTCAGTAAAGGCTATTCCAAATGCTAGACGCGTTAGTATTTCTTGGATGGCGATCTGCTTACTTGGGGCGTGTCTTGTAGGTTACTTTGGGCGTGCATATATGTTAAACGGCAACCTAACTGGCGCGTTACAAGATCCTGAAAAGATCTTTATCTTCTGTGCACAACAATTGTTCTCTCCATGGATTGCCGGTATTTTATTATCAGCTATCTTGGCCGCTATTATGAGTACTCTTTCTTGTCAGTTACTCGTAGCTTCTTCAACTTTAACTGAAGACTTCTACAAGAGATACTTTAGAAAGCATGCTTCACAGCGTGAACTCGTTTGGTGTGGCCGCGCCATGATTCTTTTAGTTTCATTTATCGCCTTCCTTATTGCCCGTGATGAAAACAGCAAGATTCTCGGGGTGGTAAGTTACGCTTGGGCAGGCTTTGGGGCTTCTTTTGGGCCGGTAGTTTTAATTTCCCTCTTCTGGCGCCGCATGAATAAGTTTGGGGCTTTTGCGGGGATGCTTGCTGGGGCTATTACTGTTATCGGTTGGGATTACTTTGGTACATTCATGCGCAGTATTGGTTGCGAATGGGGTGGTGTATGGGATGTATACTGCTTGCTTCCAGCCTTTATCGTCGCTTCAATTGCTATTTTTGTGGTAAGTATTGCAACTACCCATAGCGAAAACGGCCGTGAAAACATTAAGTTCTTTGATGCTTTAAAGAATGAATATCATGCCCGTCTTGGCGCTGATGACTAAGCTTTAAATAATTAAAGACGAAGCTCAAAAATTAAAAACATAAGCTTAATGTAATTAGCTTAAGACCATTACTTAAGCTCATTAACCAGGAAACAAGATAAGGCTTAAAAACCTTATCTTGTTTTTTTTGGGGCGTGTTTGGGAGAGGGGGTATTAATTTTTTTAATTATAGTTTTCCCCACATGGAAGCTACTTGCTAAGAAGTACGGCTGACACTCCCTTAGAAATAAGCTATAATCAAAGATATGCTTTTACGCTAAAAGTGTTTAAAAGCATGGACCTTGTGCCAGCAAGGATGGATGTGGACGCTGTAATATTTTGTTAAAGCCTAGGATCGGTTCAAGTCTTATGATTAAAAAAATTCGGATTGAACTTCCGCAAAACTGTTACACTCGAGAATATCTAGAAGAGAGTGGAATTCATTGTGAGTACTCGATCTTAGATACAGCTTATATCAATGGTCCGGGGCGCGTGTTTTACATTTGGTGTGCTCTGTTATTGATCCCGATGCTCTTTATGGGGCTTGATTATTTTTGGTTTCACTTAAAGACCCCAATTCTTAACTATTTCTTAGGCTTAGCTTCCGTGATATCCCTGATGGGAACGCTTGGGCTTTTAATTCGCCATTTTGTTTATTTAAATATTCGTAACGCCATTAGGCGTAATTTACCCATTACGGTTGAACCGGTGGCTATTGTGCTTATTCCAAGTCGTAGTGATCTCTTAGACCAAAAAACTTTTAGATACTCAAAAACGGCGGTCGTCTATAAAGAATGCGGCACCAGAAAACCTAAGTTTTACATGGGAGCGGTGCGAACCGGTATGATTGATAAACTTCCGGCAGGGACGGCTCTTTTATACCGCCACGCGCGTTTAGAGCGCTATTTCTCCATCGATAGTGAGTATGAATTAAAGAAGACCTGGGATTACGCTCGAAACCCGGTTTCGCGGCAGCGTTTTTGCTCGGCTGTGAGCAAAGTTTCAGATAGGTTATAAGATCATGAACCACTTTTTTTACTGTGCCTTACTCTGTCTTATTTAGGCTTATTCTTACCTTTAACCTGTTTTAATTTGGCCAGGACTTTAACCAGTTTTTATTTTGGCTTGCCTTACCAGACCATACTATTGTCTTACTTTAGCTAGGGCCTTGATTTTGCTTTCGACTTTGATGCGACCTAGTAACACATTTGGGAACTCAATATTTAGATATTTAGTGCAGCATCAAAACTGTCGGAGCTGATGTTGCATAAAAATGTAACAAAGGTTTTATTTTAAATAAATTTTGAGAAAATTAATTGACCGTTAACACATATTGTTCGATTTATGTTTTCAGGGACTAAGGTTTGGTTTTAAAATACAGTTCGTATATTTTAAGTTTCTAGTTAATTGATATGTGCTAAAGATTTCTATCTATGGCTTATCAATGACTTGTTTTTAGCCAAAATAGAAAAGGTGGACAGCAAGAAACAATAAAGGCGCGCGCATATTGTTAATTTATCAAGGGGGAAGTAGATGATTTGTTTGGATACATTACATATTAATTCAGACATGTTGACCGCTCGTGATAGAGTAGAAGGTCTTTTGGTGAATGGTAATTTTATGTCCATTAGTTCTGAGCAAATGATGCAGTTTTTAGAACTTTACCTCTCACACGTAAATGTAAATTCTATTAGTCGTACTACTCCAGCTAATGCTGGGATTTTTGATAAGGTTGAACCTTCATCTCACGACGAATAGCCATTTACCTAAGCTTACCTTGAGTTAGAGTAAGCTTAAATCCACCATTTTATTTTTTGGTTGGTTTCCTTTTAACTGAACTCGGCAAGAAGTCTCCCACCTCTATAGGTGGGGGAGGATGTCACTTGTTCATTGGGAAATAAAATCAACCGCGCAAGGTGCAGTTTTCAAGCTACATTTATCAAGCTACCATAAAGAACAGGCTTTTCCATATCAAGTTGGCCTTATCAAGCTTTCACAAAAACAAACTGTAAACTGTTGTTTGGTTTATTTTCCGTTAAAACTAAACAGCTGCGTGCCATTTTAGGATGGTAAAGCCACGCTTTTGTGCTTCTTTATCCATGCGTCCGGCCGGATTTACCACAAACTGTTTACTAGCAAGTTCAAGCATGGAAATATCGTTGATGCTGTCACCATAGGCAAGACTCTCATTTAAGCTATAGCCTTGAGCTACAGCGAGCTCTTTAATGCGTGAGGCTTTACCTTCTTGGTGCGAAATATCAGGATATACATCGGCTATGAGACGGCCATTCGAGTCAGATTTTACTCTAGTTGCAATAAAGTGGTCAGCTTTAAAGATGCGGGTCGCAATTTCGGCCACAATTACGTCGGTAGTAGCAGAAACGATAATAATCTTATAGCCTTGGGTTTTTAGCTCCTCAATAGTGGTAAGAGCCTCATCATAAACGCGGGGCCTGACATAGTCTTTTAAGTATTTACTAAAAACATCCGCTAAATCTTCCTTAGTTTTTCCGGCTAGAGGCTGTAAGGAATAGCGATAGTATTTGATGATATCGAGTTTTCCTTCATAAAATTGCGCTAAAAGTTCTTCATCGCCAGCGCAATAGGCGCTATCAGTGATACCTTCGTCTTTAAGGCAGTGTAAGAAGAGGCTGACAGAATCGCCATGAATTAAGGTACCGTCTAAATCAAAAAAAGCGAGGCGGGGGGTAGTCATGTCTTACTCCAAGGTAAAGGCGGGATACGCCCAAGTTTAGGCGTTATCAGGTTCGGTTTGAACGCGCCGTCTGTTCTTATTTGCACTAGGTTGTGGATCTGGCAAGTTTAGCTTTTTAACCGTATTTTGGTAGAACTCTTGCATTTCGCGGTTCGAGAACTTGCTGTAGTAACCGTAAGTTGGGGGCGTGCAAGAAATGTCGATATCTATATGGTCGAGGCTAAAGAAACCAAGCTGAAAGAGGAGCGCGAAAGGTCTCACACTATTTAGGTTACTGTATTCACAGAAGTTATAGCCACAGCTATTAGGCATTAATAAGCGTTCAGCGGAACGACTGTATTTCGTTAAAATAGTTTCAAGGACGGTTTCAACGTGGCTTGCATCATAGAAACTGCGATATTCATTTTGGTCACGTAAATTTAAAAATTTACAGATGCTTTCAGGGCGCATCACTCTGATGTTTTGTTCTGTTAGTCGGTAATTGCCGTACCAGTCAAAAAGCTTAGATAAAAATTCTTCCGTGGTCATCCCGGCGCATTCGGCTTCATCTTGTAAAAAGTCATTGAAGTAATTGCGCATTTCACCTTCGGTAAACCCACAAATATGGGTTGAGCTCCCCTCAAAAGTTAAATCTTTAATGTAGCAAAGACCTTCTTGCCCATCTTGAGAGAGATAAAATTTGGTTTCCCCAGTGATAAGGCACCAATCAATATATTCTTCGTTATCGCTTAAAGCGCGGAGGAATTCGAGTAAAGATTGGTAGTAACTACTAGCAGCTGGTTTAAATAAGTTTTTTAGAATTGGGTAATCGTAGTTGTCGATGAGGATTACGACTTTCCCACTAGGGCTAACTTCAGCTAAGCTTTTAACGTAAGCTACAGTTTGCCAATATACGTTATCGTCACGGTTTATTTCCGTGCGGAGGCCGTTTTCAAAAGCGCGGGTGCGAAAGTAATTAGCTAAGTAATCAGGTAGAGTGCTCCCTAAAGTTGCGTTGTTTAAAGAAAAGTCTAAGCGCATAACTTTTTGTTCAGGGAATTTTACATCTGAATTAGCGACAGCGAGATCAGCAAAAAAGCTAGGGTATTTATGGCGAAAGAGGTTGGTAATGGTGTCAATAAGCATCGTCTTACCAAAACCAAGGGGGCGCGCTAACAGCTCAAAAGTATTATGGTTACGGTAGAGTTCGCAGATCTGGCCGGTTTTATCGACATAGACATCATCACTATTTACTAGATCTTTAAAGGTCTGTTGTTCATAAAAATCAAAAAAACTCATACATGATCCGCAGAAATTTGGTTGGCCTAAGATAGGACCTAATGAGGTATGGCCTAAGATAGGGCTTGGTTTAGTTTGGCTCAAGCGGCACAATCCATTTATGCATTATACAATATACTGGCCTTTGATTCATGCGCCGAAAATCTACAGCCAAAAGTTCAAAGGAATCAACTTCTAAGGAATCAATTCATAAAGAGTCAAAGATAAAACCGAGCAAGACAGGGATGGAAGAACTCTGTGCAAGGCCTGGGAAGAAGAATTCGGTGCAAGGACTGGGAAAAATGCGGTAAGAATAAGAAAAAAAAGA
Organism: uncultured Succinivibrionaceae bacterium; assembly: GCA_900539665.1. GTDB lineage: Bacteria > Pseudomonadota > Gammaproteobacteria > Enterobacterales > Succinivibrionaceae > WG-1. The sequence continues at coordinate 18,531 of UQCV01000014.1, forward strand.
AAGGAAGAGAAACAGAGAGCAAGCTTAAAAAAGTAAGTGCGTTAACGGGCGGGACCCTTAGCTACATCCCGGTACTAACTGTTTCCACCCTGGTTGCTTCCTTCCGGACCTGGCCTGTTAAGCAGAACAGAAATACGAGAGAACCAAGGGCCCCATGACTTTCTGTGTTTTCTAGTGCTTCGCTTTATTAGAAAACGAGAACCATCATAACGTAATTTTAAAATAAATCAAGGTTCAAGGTTGGGTAAATTGTGAATTAGCGCGCTTTTTGCAAAAAATGCGCAAAAAATAACCATTTTTAATTTACCAGCCATTTTAAATAAAACAGCCAATTTGAAGTACCAAGGCGCTTAACTTATGATTTTTATGGTAAAAATGAGAATTTTCTTACAGTCTGTGGTTTAACCCTATTGAAAATCTTCATTTTAAGTAGTAAAATTATATGCATGTGGCTTGGTGTTAGTATTTCATTAAACCACAATGACAAGAACCAATGAAAAACCAATGATAAAAATAAACGAAAAAATTATGACAGAGGATAAACATGGGACTTTTTGATAGATTTAGTTCTAAAAACACTGAAACTTCAATAACAGGTGAGCGCTATCAGGATTCTTTATTGCATATTGCGGATTCCATCTCTAATGATGGAAACCCTAATTTGCTACTATGGCGGACTAACTACTCAGATTTTAACACAGGTTCTGTACTCACTGTAAATCCAGGAGAAGCGGCGGTATTTATTAAAAACGGCCAAGTACAACAAGAATTTGGCCCCGGAAGATATGAATTACAAAGTGACAATTATCCTTTTTTAAGTGCACTTCGTAATACCTTAACTGGAGGCGTGACGACTTTTCATTGTGAGATTTACTTTGTTAGGACAGCGGTTAGTTTGGAAGTACAGTGGGGCACAAGCGCGCCAATTCAACTACGCGACCCAGTGCAACGCTTACAAACTTCAATTACTGGTAATGGTGGGTATAAAATCACCATTAAAAATCCTGCGCTCTTTATTTCTAAACTTGCCGGTCATGTAAAAAGCTTTTCTGGAGATGAATTAACAAAGTTCTTCTCATCTGAATTTCAGCAGACTTTAAAGTCTTCAATTGCTACAACCATCAGGGATTCGGGGCGTGAAATTTTGGATTTGATTTCTGATCTTGATACTTTAGCTCAAGGGATAACTCCTCATATAGCTGCGGTGTTAGAAGGTTATGGGGTAGGACTTAAGAATTTTGCGATCAATTCTTTATTCATTCCTGAAGACGATCCTAACCGTCAGAAGTTAGAACACGCTTTTGCGGCACAACGTGAATTTGAAACCTTAGGGGCTAATTACCGTATGATTAAAGGTTTTGAAATCATGAAAGACATGGCTAATAATCCAGCTAGTGGGGCGGCGGAAATGGCTAATATGGGCGCTGGAGTTTCAATGGGCATGGTTGCGGGGTCAGCGATGGCAGAAGTAGCCCGTGGTTTGTATGAAAACGGTGGTTCAACAGCTAAAGCTCAAGCGCAAACTGCGCCGGCTACTTCAAGTAACGCTGAAGACCCAATACAAAAGCTTAGCAAATTAAAGCAGTTACTAGATTTAGGGCTGATTGAAGAAGCTGAATACAATGCGGCTAAAAAAGAAATTTTAGCCAAGCTTGTAGGTTAGTAATCGCTTCGTAAAGGTTGGTAACGAGTTTGTAACGTAATGGTTGGCAACCAACGAGTTGGTAAAGTAACGAGTTGGTAACAGGTTGGTTGATTTATGCTAACGAAGTAAATGTGCTACGCCGTTTTTGAAGGACTAAACCACCGCCGTGCGGATTTAATAAACAATAATAATGGGATTGACGATGAATTTTATTTTTAGAACTTTGATTAAGCTTTGCGTGCTTATTATTTTTAACATCTTCTTTTGGTTGTTATGTGGAACAGATAACCCTCAATCTGTGTGGGTGACTTACGCCTTTATTCATTTGGTTTATTGCTTCTTCTTAGGTTGTGGCTTTATAGCGTCTGACGCTAAAGGACAAATGGTCTTAAGCACGGGGCGTTATGTGATTGCAGGATGTTGGGCGGTAGTAGAACTTTTGGTGGGGAGTTTCTTAATTATCCTGGCTAAAAACGGTGTTTGGATGGAAATTACCTGGCCTTTAGTGATTCAATCATGTTTGGGCTTAGTATTTTTATGTGTGTTTGGTTTTGAACATTTAGCTAGTGCTGCTACGGCTTCATCATTAGCTCAAAATGCGCAGCAAACTCAATTTTTAAATGCTATCAACCTTAAGCTTAAAGCTGCTTTATGTAATGTAAACTTTGAAGCAGTAAAGCACGAACTTGAATTGTGTATCGATTTAGTAGCAACTTCTCCTTTGCAGAGTAACCTAGCAGTTAGATTAGAGGAACAACAAATGTGGCAACTAGCTACTTCTTTGTTAGAAAAAGTTAACGCTAACGTTCAAGAGGCGGAGCTTATCGCACTTTGTCGGACGCTTAAATCTACTATCAACATGCGTAATGAAAAGCTCAAGCAAGGAATCTAGTTTGGCTTTAAAGCGAAATTGATAGCTTGGAATTTAAGTTTTTTTGAACTACAACCTTAAAACGCTCAGAATAAAAAGCGCCCAGCTAAAAGCCCAACCGCTTAAAATTTTAACGAAAAAAAGCAAATAACCGTTTGCAACGAACATAAAAGCATAAGCATAATAGGAACTAAAAATGTTTGCTAATAAAGGTGCTCGGGACCAAAACACTAGTGGCATTAAAATTTTGCGCTGCCCAAATTGTGGAAGTGATATTCCAGTTGAAGATGCTAACAAAATAGCATTCACCTGCCCATGTTGTCATGCCACCTTAATTAACGAAAACAACAAGTTTTTTAACAACTTTAAAGCAAACCGCGTGCCTCGCCGTTTTATTCCTTTTTCGATCTCCAAAAAAGATGTAGAAAATAAATTTATCGCCGAGTTAGTGCAAAAGCCAGAAGTACCCCTCGATATCTTTGATGTAATGAAAATTAATGCTGTTGATAAATACTATTTACCGATGGTAAGTTTTGAGGGGGTGTATGAGGCTCGAGGGACCATAAGTTACCGACAGAAAGTCGGCGGAAAAGTCGACGGAAAAGACGCGAGTGTTGTCGTTAATGGCACTAAATCCCTTGTTTTATCAGATAATTATAATTTCTTGTGTAGTGCTTGTGCTGCCCAAGCTCCGGTGCCTACCGATCTATTGCGTTTTTGTGACTCTCGGGCTTCAATGGCCAAAAATTTTGCTAAGATCGATTTCAGCCATGAATTTACTCTCGAAAAACTCATGGCCGAAGATGCGAACCTGGCCGCTGTAGACCCTGATTACATTTTAGATTCTAATTCAGTTTGGCATACAACCGCTGTACCGATTATAAAAAAAATGGCGGAAGATGATTTTGCTTATGAAGCTACTAAATGTAATGGTACAGTAGGTTCGGTATCAACTCGAATCATCTCAAATATGGAACATAATGGTACTTATGTGTTGGTGCCATTTTATAATGTGTCATACAGCTACCAAGGCGTTAATTATTACTATGTTATTGATGGTTGTGGCTTTGGTAGTGATATCTGGGCTCCAACCGACAAAAATATCAAATTTACCATTAACATGACACTCTTGTTTAGCGTTTTCTCAATTTTTGGGGGCGTGTTGTTTGCTTGGTTCTTTGCAGATCTGGCAGATACCGCTATTGGCATGACCATTTATGGAACAGCGCTTTTTGCTTTTGTGGCGCTCGCAACAGCATTTTTAGTGCGTTGTAAATCATTTAAGAGACAGTGCTGCAAAATTAAAACAGAGCGAGCACAACGGTTCTTATAGATGATCTTAAAAACTCTTGAGGTATATATTTAGGTAGCGTGAAAAATAGATACGAAAAAAGCTCCCAGGCCTTGTGGCTCGGGAGCTTTATTTTGAGTTAAAGTTTTTTAACTAAGCTTTTTTAGTTCTTAAGCATTTTTACCATTGATGATATTAGCGATAAGTTTACGCACGATATCGAACGGAATAATGGTAAAGGCAATAGCTGTGATAATCAGCCATTGTTCAATGGTGAGACCATGGCAATTAAAGATCTTGCCAAAGATAGGGAAGAATACCCCAACTTCAGTCATAAACACATGGATAACCACGATTAAAGCCAACACCCCAAAGAACATCTTGTTTTGGTTGATGCATTCAAAAACATTAGTTGAGGTAGTACGAGCATTAAAGGAGTTAAAGACCACCATAAAGATAAAGAGGGTAAAGAACATTGTTAGAATCTGTTGTTCTTCAGTCCCACCAGCTACACTACCAAATGAGAAGAGGTAGTCTTGCACCGGCTGACAGAAGAGCAGAATTATACCAACCCCAAATATCCAGGCAGCGCCACTTAATACCTGAATTAACATGCCTTTACCAATAATGCTTTCAGTTCTAGTCTTTGGTTTTTCATGCATGTAGCGGTTAAGTGCAGGTTCACTCCCAAGAGCGATAGCGGCCAAGGTGTCCATAATGAGGTTAATCCAAAGGATTTGGACAATGTTAAGAGGCATGTCGCGCCCAAGAAGTGGCATTAAGAATGAAGTCATAACTGCCGCTACGTTTACAGTAAGCTGGAAGACAATGAATTTACGAATGTTGTTGTAAATGGTGCGGCCATAGAGCACTGCTTTACGTACAGAGGTAAAATTATCATCAAGTACAACGACATCAGAAGCTTCCTTCGCAACTTCAGTCCCAGCCCCCATCCCAAAACCTACATCGGCTTTCTTTAAAGCTGGAGAGTCGTTAACCCCGTCACCTGTCATCCCTGCAACAAGATCAAGCTCTTGAGATAAGCGTACCATACGGCTCTTATCAGTAGGGAGAGCACGGGCGATGACGCGAAGATTTGGAATCATTGCTTTAAGTTCATCGTCCGAGAGTTTCCCAAGATCGGCTGAAGTGAGGAGTTTATCGGTGTCGTGTTTTACGATCCCGGCGTCACGAGCAATGGCAGCTGCGGTTTCAAGGCGGTCACCTGAAATCATAACTACTTGAATGCCGGCTTTAGTCACGTCATCGATAGCGACACAAGCTTCAGGACGAACTTCATCACGAATGCCAAGTACGGCAATTAAAGTCCATTCCCCATCTTGTGGTAAGCTTTCATCTTCATTGATAGAGCTACTTACAGTTGCTAACGCTAAGAGACGAATAGCGCGAGAAGCTAAGGCCTCCATCTTTGCACATAAAGCGCTAAAGTCGGTGCATGGTACTCTTTGCCCATTAGCATCGTAGTAACCGTTACAAAGGGCGGTAATTTTTTCAGCAGCACCTTTGACAAAGGTAGTGTTGAAGTCGCCTTTTACGGTTGCGGCTGAGTACTTGTTGGTACTATTAAATGGAGCGGTGCGTACGGTTTCGCAGTTGTATTCTTTACGCCCGTCGCTTGCAGCAAATGCGAGCACGGCGCGTTCAGTAGCATTACCACCGATAACCTTAAACCCAGAACCCTGAGCGGATAATTTAGATTGAGTGTTTAAAAAGACTGAAGCATCAGCTAAATTCTTAATAGCTGCGGGTATTTCGCTCTTATTAGCATATTCATGCCCCGCGCCATCAGTAACACTAGTAACTTCGAATTTACCTTTAGTAATAGTCCCAGTCTTATCAGAATAAAGAATGTTGAGTGAGCCTGCGGTTTCGATCCCGGAGATAGTACGAACCAAAACGTTATCTTTAAGCATCTTACGCATGTTTAAAGCTGAAACCAAGGCGATCATAAGTGGCAACCCTTCCGGTACAGCCATTACGATGATGGTAACAGCGAACATTACGGCGTGTAAAATGTCGATAATCATTTCCGATGAAGCGTAGGCCACAAAGGTACCATTAAAGACCATGACTTTATGGATAACATAAGCACACGCAATAGCCACACCGCCTAGATAACCAAACCAACTGATTTGTTTAGCTAACTTCTTAAGTTTTACTTTAAGTGGGGAGTCTCGTTCTTCAGTTTGTTGAAGTTCGCTGGCGATACGGCCGTATTCAGAATCATCACCAATCCCGGTGATCTTCATGACGCCTTCACCGCTACATACGATAGCGCCACGGAAAACTAAGAATGGATCTAAGGTGTCAGCTACAGTGTCGGTTGTTTTTTGCCAATCGTCAGGAGCAGCTTCCTTGGTAGCTTCTTGAGCTTCACCATTTAAAGCACTTTGGTCAGCTTTAAGGCACCCCTTTACCATAACCCCATCAGCTGGAATACGGTCTCCTGCTTGTAGGAGTACGCAGTCGTCTTTTACGAGATCATTTATAGATACTTCGGTAATAGTGCCATTACGCCAAACTTTACAGGTAATGCGTGAGGCTTCTTCTTGTAGTTGTTTAAAGGCGTTTTCGTTACGGAATTCAGAGTAGGTAGAGACAAACACAGCTAGGAAGATAGCTACTGCAATCCCAACGGTTTCATACCATTCTGCTTGGCCGAGGCAGACGAAAATGGTGTTTAAAATTAAAGCCGCAAAGAGGATCTTGATCATAGGATCAGTCATGTTGCTGAGGAGCTTTTGCCAAAACGTTTCTTGTTTCTTTTCCGTTAGGGCGTTGGTGCCATACTTAGCGCGGGATTCCTCGACTTCGCGGTCTGTTAATCCTGTGAATTTCATAAAACCAAAACTTCCTTATTTAGATATTTAATTTAAACCTAAAACCAAATCTAACCTTAAATTTAAGGTCGGGCATAAAGCAAAGTCTAAGAGTGAGCTTTTAAAGTAAAGCCAAAGCCTAAACCAAAGTTTAAATCTAGGTCTAAATTTAACTGGATAATTAATAGGGAGCTGCTAAAACTAGATAGAGTCCATATAATTGGTGTAAATTTAAAAATTGGGCCACGCCCCAGTAAACCTTGTAAAATATTAATTGCAAACATTCATATTTATATAAGGAAAGGGAAATGGCTCAGAGGCTAATCTTACACTAGAGCTAGACAAAGTTAAAGACCTATTGTTGTGCCAAGGAGATACGGGAGTAGTACAGCTGTTAAACGCAGTGTTAGCTAAGATTCTAAAGGCGAAAGCAACCAAGCAGATTATCGCTTCTCTTATAAGAGAAGCGATAATCGCACCACTTAGCGAAATGGGTATAGAACCCGTGAGTTCACTACTAGACTTGGGGTTCTTGAGTTGCGCATTCCAAAGCTAGTGACGGCACTTTTTTAAGAGAGCTCTTTAAAAGATACGACAGATGCGAACGAGCTTTTTAGCTTGCTGTTATGGAGATGGTGGTAAATGGCGTATCTACGCGTAAGGTTAGTCATATTGTTGAAGAGCTTTGCGAAAGACAGATCTTTAAAAGTACTGTTTCAGAGCTTAGCAAAGGCTTGTCTGAAGAGGTTAATCAGTTTAAGAACAGACCATTAGGCGAATATTGTTACGTAATTACTGATGCGCTCTACGTGAAGGTTAGAGAAGACCTCAAGGTGGCTGTAGATGTCACCTCTCCATACCATCAAATATTAGAATTATTTCTTGGTCCTAAAAACTTATCTCCGTCTAGATGAATCATATGATCCGGTATATCAGCGATCCAAACTTCCGTTTCCCAAGCAAGCATCTCAGAAAACTTCTTGAATGTCTTAAAATCCAGAAAAGCTGTGACATAGATTTTCCCCGCGGTTACGCCGGTGGTCATTTCTTCGATCTCTTTGATGCGTTTCGGCTCCATCGGTCCAACAGATGTTACCGACTCTATAAAATACAGCCAGTTCTTCTCCTCTAAGTAGAGGACCACATCTGGCATCTTATCATGTAATGTAATAGTAAATCCAAGTTCACGAAGCTTGTCCTCATTTTTTACCAAATCTTTTTCAATGGTATCACCGACATAAAGGCATTCCGAGTTTGGAGCAAAATGCGGTGCAAATTCCTCGATAATTGCTTTTTGAAGTTGATTATGAGCTCCTGGAGAAAAAGTGAAATCTTCACCGTTGATCTTCACTGGCATTTTGCGTTTGACACGCTTAGAAGCATATAGTTGAATAAGCGTTTCGTGATTAGTTTTAAAAGAAGCAAGCTTGGTTTCCCAACAATCTGTACCTAAGCTCTGTATCAACTTTAGCATTTCATCTGTTAGCCGATAGCGATAATTCTGACTATTGGTAGCCTTGCCATTATCTTCAAAAAAGCTGCATTTCTAAAATGATGCATAGCCTGTTTACGGAATGTCTCTCGACTATTTTCCGCATAAGTAGTCCCATAATTTTTGTTAGCAAAAGCAATTACATCGTGAATACGAATCCATTCGTTGGTTGCATCTTGCCATGAAGTTTCCTCTAAGAGTCCTGCCATCGTCAGCAAAACACAACAGCACATAGCATTTTGCTGCTTTGTCGGGACTTGCAAGGCATTTAAGATTTCTTTTGCTTCATCAATTTTACTCATACATAACCTCTCAAAATTCTGTCACAAACAGGTTCCGACATATCGTGTGCAGCTATCAGCTCTTTCCCCATGGCCTCAATGACATCCATGGATGGAACCGGCATAGAGTTCACTTCAGTCGAATTGACCTGCGTTGAACCATTCAAGATCCTATAATAGCAGTCATACAAGGTGGAGTTGAACAAGACATAAAGCCCGTACACAACACACTCCGAAAGATCACACATCCCTTCGATAAAATTTATCTTGTTTTGTGTACTGATTTGGGAATACTCAGGATGCTTTTTTGCCAGATAAATACCACATTGAAGACGCCTATGCTCTTCCTTTGCTGTAAATCGTTTAACAAAAAGATAGTTCTTATTTGGTTGTAATAGTCCCCTCTGCTCAGTAACCAGGTACTCGTGTTCCTTCCCTACAGGAAAAACCACTTTACCATTTTGTATGTGCTGAGAATAGAACAATGGAACAGACTGATCTTCAGCTATATCTCTCAGTGCTTCTCTGTTTCGGAAATCAACTGTAAGGCCAGTCTTTATTTTTAGACCAATACTTGGCAGGGTGTTTTCCCACTTGTTCAAACTATTAAGTGTCTCTACCTCCTCAGCATTTGTTACCAGATATATATAGAAATCTGGTCCGTTGGTAACGGCAGAGTACGGAGCCTCAAAAATGGTCTTTTCTGAAAAGTCTGCATTACTTTGGGTAGTAGTAATCGTGATTGTTTTAGGTTTTAGGTGCGTTTTTTTTAGCTTTATAATGATGGTTTCCTGCAGTACACTTTCTTTTTCAAAGACCTTATCTCGGCTAACAAACAAGTGGATATGTTCCAAAGCACCTTCGTTTAAAAACTTCTGACGAAATCTTTTGAAATATGCGCCAGAAGTCCAGGAGCGCGGAATAATATAAACCATTTCTCCGTCATCTTTTAAGTTAAACAAACTCATAGAGGCAAAGAGAAAATAGAGATTAGGTGCACCATAGCAAACATCTGGCATCGCCAAAGCTTCTGGGGTGTCCTTAGCTATTTTCATATATGGAGGATTTCCAATTATAAAATCAAAATTTTCAGGATTTAAATTTGCGCCTAACGTTAAGTTGTAGTCATTTGATTGGCTTAAGATGTAGTTATCAGAAATGATTTCGTAAGATATTTTCTGTTGAGAGTAACTGCACGCTGTCTCTAAATTGGTTCGAAGTAACTCCATTATATTAGGGTCATTCTCATAACAAACCAATCTAATCTCTTTTATCGCTGAAAAAGATTGCAGGCGTTCCAATAGTGCAATTGAAAGAATTCCAGAACCGGCGCCAGGATCAAGAATAGAAAGCGCCTCACACCCAGTAGGGATTTCAAACAGCCCTGCCATAAAAATGGCAGTTTCTTTGCTCGTAAAGAACTGACCATATTTCTTGCGCTGACTTTTTGGCATGTGGTCAATATATTCTGTTGTTGCCATTACTGCGAAGTCAAGCATGCTCATTATTTGTAAACTCCATAATTTCATCAATACTGCAGTCTAACGCTACACAAATTTTGTATAGGCTTTCCATTGATACAAATTCATCTTTTCCCATCTTTGCTAAGACATTAAAACTAATACCAGCAGCATCCTTTAAGTCCGAGCGTTTCATCTTTTTATCAATAAGTGTTTTCCAAAGCTTGTCATATGAGACTGGCATCTTAATTTCTCCCATCATATTCGGATGAGTTATTATACCACAAACTGCACAATATCTAAAGATAAACTCACTATATCATGAGAATATCTCGGTACAACAGATAACCTTTCTTAGTTTTAATCAAACAAAGAATTTGTTGCCACGGACTTTAAATATTGCTCCGGTGCACCACTTAAAATCGCTCCTAAACCCCAAAAAAAACAACGTTAGATGAGGCTATAGCCACAGATATAACCATAAGTATTATTGCTATTTTATATTTGAAATTCTTTCTTAAAAAAACTAGCCAAAAATGTTGCAACTTGCTTGACACTAACCAAGTCATGTAATTCATTTGTTGCAACTATTGTAAGACCTAGGGGATATTGAATTTGAAAAGGACTCTAAAGGTACAATTACAGGTTACAAATCTTACTCAATACCTGAGGAGATGTTAGAGAATTTAATGCCATGGAATATGGCTAAGGCGTAAACGGTCTTACAATTAATTCAGACCATTTACAATATTTTACAAGAAAACTAAATTACACCAATAATATGGACTTGACTAGGAAAAATAGGGTTACCTCTAAAATTAAAGTAATAGACGCAAGATTTAGAGTATACTGTTGCACAAATATTGAGAGCTTTTTGATTCAGCTAAAGTTTACTACTTATTTAGTTTAATTCTCTATCTATTAAGCACTTAACGGTTAAACAATTAAGTAAGGATGTTTAGCGCTTATTTATGTGGCTATCTCCTGATGTGACTTTAGGTGAATTGAGTAATCCTCATTATTTGTTTGATTTGTTAGTTAATAGCTGATAAACCAATGGTGTGTTAATAAATATTTAGAATATAGCATAACATTATAATATTGTTGTCAAAACCTTAGTTAAAGTCCAAGGTGGCCAAAGCCCCTTGAGGTTGGTGGTTAAAGCCACGCCTCAATTATTTACGGACCTAAGGTTCCAGGCAGGAGAAACAAGATGCTAGCACAAAATGATAATAGTGCCACTAATAAAGAACATGTAGACGCTGCTTCCTCGAACTTGGATGCGACTACTAAAGCTCAAACTGAGGCTAAGGTTACGGCTGATGATTACCGAGTAACACTATTAGTTCCCGTTTATAACGAGGAAGAAACTATTGGTTTATTCCACGATACCATTTGCAAAGTGTTAGCTCCAATAAAGGATCATATTGAAATCTTGTTTGTCAATGATGGTAGTCGCGACCGCAGTGTCGAAATGATTACTGATATCATCAAAAAAGATGACCGCGTGTCATTAATAAGTTTGTCACGTAATTTTGGGAAAGAAGCAGCGATGACTGCGGGCTTGGCTGAAGCTCGTGGGGATGCGGTAATTCCTCTAGATGTAGATTTACAAGATCCACCAGAATTGGTGCTTGAATTTGTAAAGGCTTGGCTGGAAAAAGGTTATGATACCGTTTACGGGATTCGCGTGGACCGTTCACGTGATACTCCACTTAAGCGCTTAACTGCAGGTGGATTCTATCGGGTGTTTAATATGATGAGCCCAAAAGTTAAGATCCCTGAAAACGTTGGCGATTTTAGATTGATTGACCGTCGCGTCGTGGACACTATTTTAACTTTGTCTGAAGGCAATAGATTTATGAAAGGGATCTTTGCTTGGGCAGGGTTCTCTTCTTACGGGATTCCATATGAACGCCCTGAAAGAGCGGGTGGAACTTCAAAGTTCAACTATTGGAAACTATGGAACTTTGCTCTAGATGGGATTTTCGGTTTTTCAAGTTTACCTCTTAGAGTGTGGAGTTATCTTGGGGGCTTACTTGGTCTATTTAGTGTTATTTTCATGCTCACAATCTTTTTTAAGACCTTGATTTTAGGTACTGACACCCCAGGTTACGCTTCAACTATGTGTGTAATCTTGTTCCTTGGGGCTATTCAGCTTATTTCCATTGGGATTTTAGGCGAATACGTAGGGCGTATCTATAGTGAAGTTAAACATCGTCCGGTTTATATCATCGATAGAATTTACGGTCGCTTAGGTGAAGCTTCACATCCTGAATCTCGCATCAACATTGGCTCTTGTGGTATCAGAGCCCATGAACCAGTGCCTCGTAATGGGGCGCCTGATCTTAAAGCGCAACAAGAAAACACCAACGCTTAAAGCCAAAGTTGTGGTTTAAGCTCAAGTTTTAGGAACAGCCCAAATTAAATTTGATTTGGGCTCTTCTGGTGTTTAAGGCTTAATCTTAAAAGCAAAAGCAAAAGCTAAAAAAAGTTAAAAAGTTAAAATAATTACCATAGAGGTTAAAATCCTAAATGCCTTTGATGTTATCAAAAAGGGAAATCGGTAAGATGCTCCGCTTTTTAGTAGTGGGCTTAGCTGCTACTTTGGTCGATTTATTCGTTACTTTTATTTGTTTAACCGTGATTGGGGTGGACAATTATTTAGCCGTAGTTTCTTCTATTTTTGGGGATTCATCTTTAGGAGAAGTGCTAAAAGTAAGCTTTGAAGAAGTAGTGTCCGTAGTCGCTTTTGGGATTGCCTTCTTCGTTTCATTTTTTGGACATAGCTCTTTTTCATTTCATAAGAAGAGAAACCTCAGTGTTTTATTACGTTTACTAACGGTTAATGTTGGGGCCCTTTTATTAAGAGTACTTATTATTTACCTCATTAAGACTTTGCTTGGTTTAAATGGCTATGCGCCTGTTGTTACCGCTATGGTTATAGTGACCGCTATAAGTTATGTGCTTTCTAGATTTTGGGTGTTTAATAAAGCGCAGGATTTAGCTCCTAAAGCCAATTAAGCAAAAGTGAGTACACTTAGGCAAGTTAGTTAAAGTAAGTAAGCTCAAGCAAGTTAAATCAAGTTAAATCAAGTTAAATCAAGTTAAAAAGTCTTGTTCACCATTAAAATGATTAACCCACCTAAAGCCAAGTTGTTAAATGGTGGGCAATCTTAAAAAGAGATCAAAAGGATTTACTCGTGCACGTTATAGGTAAAGAACTTAGAACCCAAGATGTAAGACTAGTTCGTAGTGATTATCTACAAGCTACAGGGGTTTTTTTATTATCCCGAGTGTTTTTGTATTTAATGGTGTATTTTGGGTTTGTGCACTATCCAAATGCAGTTGATGTGGTCCATACTCCAGTGTTTTCTGAATTTTTTCAGGATACGATGCGTATTATGTGTAACTTTGACTGTAAGTGGTTTGTTGATATTGCGGTCAATGGTTACCAAGCTGCCCCTGATAATTTGACGACGGGGCATGCAGCTAACTGGGCGTTTTTGCCTGCTTTTCCGCTGTTAGGGCGTTACTTAGCCATGGGGCTTGGTTTAGATGTCTTGACTGCTTTTTATCTTATTGCCAATGTTTCGTTTTTTGTGGCGTTACTATTATGGCTTAAGTTTTTAAAATTCTATCGCTTTACTCCGGCCAATCGGAGTTTTGCGCTATTCTTTTTGTGCTTCTTGCCATACGGTACTTATTACCTTTCTCCTTATACTGAAAGCTTATTTTTAGCCTTGTCATTAGGGGCTTTTATCAATGCATATCAGGGGCGTTTCATTTTGGCGGCGCTTTGTGCTATGGGGATGACGGCCACTAAAAATATAGGGGTGATGTTTGTCTTTCCATTAATAATCATTGCTTGGCAACAACTTGGCTTAAAGGAATTATTTAACATCAAATCTCCTAAGACTTGGACTTTAGCTTTAGCCATCATGCTAATTCCGTTACCTCTTTTTGGGTATCAAAACTTTTTGTTTGAACAGGTTGGGGACGCTATGGCCTTCAAGAACATTCAGTTAGCTTGGGGCCGTGAACTGGATAATCCTTTTGAATATATTTATGAAGCCTTAAATACCGACAACTATAAGTTCTACTTTGCGTGTGTTTGTATCTTAGGCTTGATCATGAGTCTGTACTTACTTTATAAAAAGCGTTTGGCTGAAGCGGTGTTCCTTTTGCTTGGTATTATGATTCCTGTCTCCACCGGGATTAATGCAGTACCGCGTTATATCTTTGGTTTAGTTCCAGCTTTGCTTGCGATAGTCTATATTACCGACCGCCATCCTTGGCTTCGTAACTTCGTATTAGCTACGGGGGCGGCGCTAAGTGTTTACTTTGCTATTGCCTGGGGGCATGGCATGTTCTTTACTATCTAGTTTTGAAAACTTAGTTCGAAAGCCTCAATATTAGATTAGGCTTTAGAAACCTCATGGACAAAATCACCATGAGGTTTTTGTTTTTAAAGCAGGCGGTTTGAGATTTCGGGGTAAGAGTGACGTTGGTTTTCAAAGCTTGTGATTTTTGTTTCGCGGGGAAGGGGCCCTAGGTAAGAGCCGATAGCTTGGTGCTCTCTAGTTTTTGGTAAGTGCTAAGCTATGCAAAGACCAAAGACCAAAGACCAAAGGTCAAAGGTCAAAGGTCAAAAGTCAAAAGTCAAAAGTCAAAAGTCAAAAGTCAAAAGTCAAAAGTCAAAAACTTAGCTGTGTTAAACCATGTTCGGACATACTCGGACAAAAAAACTAAACTCGCCAAGCTCAAAAATAACCTCCGGTCCTGTTTTAACAGAGGAACGGAGGTTCATAATTTTTCTGTGGCTAGCAGTTATTAGAGTTAGTTGTAACTGTGGCTGTCGTTGTGTGTTTACTTAAAGAGCTCATCAAGTAAGTTAAAGACGATAAATAGCGGGGTTGCTAAGAAGGTGGTTAAAATACCGCACACGATAAGGCTTAATGAAGAGTAAGCGCCTTCAGTTTCCCCATGTTCGTTAGCAGCACTAGTCCCAACGGCGTGCGCTGCTGCGCCCATCGCTAAACCTTGAGCTTTTTTGTTTCTAATATGGAAGAGCTTCATTAATGGGAAGCCGATAACCGCCCCTAAAATCCCTACACAACATACGATACATGCAGTGATAGAGGCAATCCCACCCATACGGGAGGCTACGTCCATTGCGAGCGGGGTAGTGATAGAACGGGCCCCGATGGTTGGAATCATTTGTGGCTTAACCCCTAAGAGGTGGCAACTAATATACGCAATGAAGAAGCTAATGATAATAGAGAGCAGGCAGCAAATGAGAATAGGTACAGCCTGAGCTTTAATCATACGGTACTTGAGATAAAGCGGAATAGCCAAGCTTACTACCGCTGGGCCTAAAAGATTACTTATGATGGAAGCACCATCTTCATAAGCTTTAGGATCACTACCAGTTAACAGAATGAGACCGATGATAATCAACATTGGAATGAGCAATGGATTTAACAAAGCCCAATTAGTTTTACCCTGAAGGTAACGAACAAAGATGTATAAAAATACGGTCAGCGGTAAAGCTACTAAATAGATTACAGGGCAAGCGGCTAAAAAGTCCCAGCCTTGCTTTAAGAGTTCTTGCATTATAAATCACCTCCGTTAGCACAAGTGGTCTTTAGTTCTTTTGGTTGAGCGCGCTTGATCACTCGGATATGCCCAGCACGACGATAAACTGTTTTCCGGTGTTTACGTTCGTCAGGTGTTTCTGCCATATGCTGAAAAGCTCGTCCCACTACCAGGATAATAAAAACAATCCCTAAAAACACGTTAAGTAAAATAACGGTAGCAGATTGAAATACTTCATTTAAGAAGGAAACCATGCCTACTGCTGCCGGGATAAATAAGAAGGCCATATGCTTCATTAAAAGATTACCCGCGGGAGTAATCCACTCAAGCTTTAAGATCTTGGTTTGCAACAGTAAAAATAAAATTACAAGCCCAATAATACTTTCGGGGAAAGTAAAAGGAAGATGAGCTGCAATTAAACGCCCTAAGAGTAAGCAACCGTAAATAAGGCCGCAGCTTATGATGAAGGCCGAAGTGTTTTTAACAAGTGTACGCATAGGAAACACACCTAGAGATTAAGGTTTAGTTATAGCCATGACACCAACTTTCACCGTAGGGGGTTATTTATAAGATTTGGGTAAGGTCATTATAAATGGCATTACCGAACGCCTCTAACTCTAATCGCGAATGATGTTATGACTAGGTAAATTTGACACAGGTCACATTATAGCGGAAAGCCAGAGACTTGTTAATTATTCTGTTGTAAAGCGTAGTTTTACTTAGTTTATGTGTGTTTTAAAGAAAAAAATGTAAACGTTACATGTGGACACCGCAAAGCTTAGAATTTTGTAGAGCGAAGTTAAACCTATTAGACCTTGGCCATAAAATATGGCGTATCTCCATGTATACTTAGATGGTAAGTGCAACTTTACAAATTTCGAACTCAATTGTTTCGAAAATTAGGAACTCAATTTTTTGTTAAGGTTTTATCGGTTTTTGGTCTAATTAGGTCAACCCTAAGCTTTAGGCGCTAGCTACGTTATATCTAAGCTACTAGGCCGTATAACCTAAATACGTTTAATCACTTTATTTTAAACTTGAATTTTTTGCCACCAAAGGAGCAATAGATGAATCGTCAAAAAGCTGTACCACTTGCACAATTCTTCGTGAATGACCTACATAGCATTCGGGAATATTGTCGCCATTTAGGTGATTTACACCATGTAACTACAAATGTGGAAGCTACAAGTGAAGCTACAAGTGAAGCTAATAAAGCTGCGCCATCTCAGGTTAAAGTGGTGGAAACCCAGTTAGTAATGCATAACGACGCGAGTGAGCCTGCTTGTTTTAGGGAAGTAACTTTATTCAATATTAAGCTTAAAGCTGCAAGTCCTATTTATATGGAAGGCTATCAAATGCTTTCTCAAACTACCGGCACCGTAGCGCAACCGGTAGCTATTGGGCGTATTGATGAAATTAGAGATTACTCCTTGTACCAAGGAAGCAAGGGAGCAGTTTGTGGCTCTAACCTTTTTATGGTGAAAGAAGGTGGGTTGTGGTACCTCATCGGGGCTACTTCGGCATTTAGAACTGATATTCAATTTCAATTAAAAGACGAAGAACTACAAGTACTTTGGGATTTAAATGGCACGAACTTAGATGGTAACTGTTCTTATGAAAGCGACTACATTGCTTTTATTAGTGGTCCTGAAAGAAGTGAAGTTTTAGCGGCGATGGCTAAGTTGATTAATAGTCATCACCCACAAAGATTAAGTTCAAGAAAAACCGGTTGGTGTTCTTGGTATTGCTATTACGCTGATATTACAGAAAGCATTGTGCGTCAAAACCTCGATCTTATGGTTAAGGATTTTCCGGAACCAGCTGATCTAGAGTATGTTCAAATTGACGACGGTTATCAAACCGCCATGGGCGATTGGTTAAGTGAATCCAATAAATTTGAAAGTGGGCTTAAAAAGCTGTGCGCAGATATTAAAGCTAAAGGCCGAAAACCTGCAATTTGGTTGGCTCCTTTTATCGCTGACGGTAATTCTGAAGTCTTTAAGCAACATCCATCTTGGTTTATTCATGATGCTAACGGCCAACCGGTTGAAGCGGGGAATTTAACTTACGGGGGCTGGCGTTGCACTCCGTGGTATTTGCTCGATATGACCCAAAATGAAGTACGTAGTCGTATTAAGCATGTATGTGAGGTGATGCGCCGTGACTATGGTATTGATTACTTTAAACTTGATGCTTGTTATTGGGGTGCGATTCGCGGTCTTAAATATAGACATGAAGTAACGGCAATTGCGCACTATAGATTAGGGCTATCAGCCATCCGTCAAGGCGCAGGAGAAGATGCTTATCTTTTAGGGTGTAATGCTCCATTTTGGCCGTCCTTTGGGTTGGTTGAAGCTCAGCGTGTTACTGATGATGTTGATAGAACTCCTGAAAGAGTACGTCAAATTAGCCGTGAGTTTAGATATCGTGCTTGGATGGGGGAAACTTTGTGGCAAAACGACGTCGATTGTTTAGTCACTAGACCATTACCAGGTGGGCAGGATTTAGCACCAGGCTTTTTCAGAATTCTATTAGGGTTAGCTCTCACCGCTGCAGGTCCTGTCTTGATTGGGGATGACATGGCTAGAGTTTGTTTAACTAACGGATTAGTTGATGCTCGAGGAAGTGGAGCCCAGTTAACGGTTCTTGATGCCTTGCAACGTAAGGTGGCAGCTCCGGCGCGCTTTACCGGCGATAACTTAGATACTGCCTGGCTTAAACTTACAACAGGGGCTGAGTGGAAGCTTACTTTTACCGATGATGATGTAATCGCCGAAAAGTTAAGCTAAGTTAACCAAATCTTGCATCAGTTTCGTAACAAGATTGGTTTTAACCCCCACGTTAGGTGGGGGTTGTTATTTGGGGTTAGATTGGTTCTATAATTTCCATTAGTTCATCTACTGAATTTATTTCGTCCAA
>UQCV01000015.1 GCA_900539665.1 uncultured Succinivibrionaceae bacterium
CTATGATGTTGGTGCCAGCTGAGAAGATGGAAACCTCTCTAAATCTAGTAATGCCAGTTACGAGAAGGAGGCGTAAGTACCCAGAAATACTAGAATCCTTGATTCGGGCATAGAACACTCTAAGTTCTTCACGGACAGCATCAAATGCTTCAGTTTTATCTATAAGTGCATTAAGAGGAGCATCATATTCATCAATAAGTAAAACATAAGTTTTGTTTAGTCTAATGGTAAAAGCCGAGAGTACGTCTCCTATTCTTTTGTTTTCAACAGGAAACTCTTCAATACCAAGTTTATGGCATTGTTCGTTGATAATGGTGATGAAGTTACTTCGTAAAGTTGGAATATCATTAGCAGCTATGGCAGAAAAGTCCAAGCGTAAAACCGGATATGTAGGTTCGGTCCAACGTGGAGTGCCATCTTCATTGTTACCGGCAATATAGGTGCCTTTGAAGTATGGTTCAGTTCCGTAGGTGAACAAAGTTTCAATAGCATCTAAGGTTAAAGATTTACCAAAACGTCTTGGTCTGGAGAATAAAGCATAACGATTATTTTTAACAATAAATAAAATTTCTTTGGTTTTATCAACATAAATACAATCATCATGTAACAGTTGGATAAAGTTAGAAATTCCAATAGGGATGTTTTTCATGGGTTCACCTTGGCCAAGAATGTTATCACCAAATATTATAAATATTATAAGCGAAGTAAGCTTTTAATTATAGAAGTAATTTCGTAGTAACAGCTCTTAATCACTCTTGTTCTTAAAGCATAAGAGCCAGGCAACATCCTTAATCTTTAGACTGGCTCTTCTATGGGGTTAGATTGGGTATTAGCAATCTTTAAAGGCGGCAAGCTTTCGTAAGTTTGCGTCATAAACCACGGCAAACTTTAATCGATCCTTGTTGCAGTCAAATGAAGCCCCGTAGTCTCTAGCAAGGATTTGATTTACGCCATCGTCAAGTTTAGCTTCGACCTCATTGGAGTTTTTCGTGTACTTAAATTCAATGATGATTTTTGAGTCAAGTTCAATGATAAAGTCTGGGAACTTTACGTCGTGATGATGAATTGGACTAGTTCATAAAAAGCTCCTGTGTGATTAGACAACAGGAGCTATGGTATATGAAGGACGGGAGTGAGTTTCGCCGTCGAAATTAGCGATGCTTACGATTTGTAAGGTACTAGTTTAACTTGGTTGTAAAAAAACCGGCTTCAGGGAAACCTGTTGCCGGAAAACATCGAAGTGTTAAAGGGTAGATGATTTGATTTGACCTGTGTTTGGCTAACTAGAAGCGTTAAAACTGTAACCTTGTCTTCAAGGTTTATGTCAGCTTCAAAAAAAATCATCGAAAGAGGGGGCCCAACTTGTAAAACTAGCCGTTTAGCATTTAGATTACTTCGGATCTTCTTAGTGATAACGAACATCTATGTTTTGACATGTTGGGCCGTAAAGATCAATTAGCCTAAGAGACTTAAAGCCATCTGTGGACGTTGGTTAGCCTGACTTAAGATGCTCTGAGAAGCCTGCTGGATGATGCTCTGCTGAGTCATGTTCGCAGTTTCGGTGGCAAAGTCAGTATCACGGATACGGCTACGAGCGTCGCTTACGTTTTCAGAAACGTTAGACTGGTTTCTGATAGTTGATTCAAGACGGTTTTGCACAGCCCCAAGTTCGGCCCGCTTAGAGTCTACGGTTGAAATAAAGCCGTCAATGTTTTCAAGAACTTTCTGGGCATCTTCAGCAGTTGCGATATTAAATACCTTCTTCTTAGATACAGCGTCAGTACTAAAACCAGTACGGGCACCATCTGCAGTATTATCAGTCTTTACGGCAGCGCCGGCTTTATTCTTAGCAACGGTAGCGACACCTTCAATATCGAAGCCTTGGTCTTTCTTGGCACCTAAAGCTAAGCTTACACTAATCTTTTGGTTAGCGTCAGCGCCAACTTGGAAGTCTACTTGGTCCTTAGAACCGTCGAGGAGCTTTTCCCCGCCAAAGGTAGTGTCTTTAGAGATACGGTCGATTTCAGTACAAAGCTGAGTTACTTCTTGCTGTAAAGCTTCACGGTCCTTAGCAGAGTTGGTGCCGTTAGCACTCTGAAGAGCCAAAGTACGGATACGCTGGTACATGGTGGTCATTTCGTCCATTGCGCCTTCAGCGGTCTGAGCGTAAGAGATCCCATCCTGAGCGTTACGGTTACCCTGTTCAAGACCGTTAATCTGAGAAGTTAAACGGTTAGAAATCTGAAGACCGGCAGCGTCATCTTTAGCACTATTGATACGAAGACCAGAAGCTAAACGCTTGTAGGTGGTGTCAAGAGAGTTAGTGGAGTTGCTGAGCATGCGCTTAGCGTTCAATGAAGAAACGTTGGTATTAACATAAAGAGCCATAATTCACCTCGATGATAGAAATTTTTTATTGGCGGTTTTAAAGTCAACCTGAGTATTTAATTTGGGTTAAAGCAAGTTAAACTAAACTTTGGCCTTAGTTTTGTTAAGGCTTGGCTTTACTAATGTTCTTCATATCTAGTTAGCTAGAGTTTAGAGTAATTATTAAAGCGCTCTTGGTTGCTTTAGACCTTTTTTGTATTTTGGGAGCTTAGCTTTAAAGCCTTGCGCCTCTCTTATGTCCTAGTTATCGGCGAGTCTTGGTTTTTCTGTAGTAAAAATTTAAAAAAAGTTGAAGTTTTTTAATTTTTTAGAGAAAAAGGTTATGGTTTTACGATGTAGCCACCGTAAAAATCGATACTTATTAGAAAACTTTGTAGGATTAGGCAAGAATTAGGTGTGTTTAGGATATAGCTAAAAATGTAGCTAAGCAACCAGCGTGCTACAATTAAGGCCATGTTTAAATTAAAGAGCGCAACTTTAAACCTTGGTCGACCTAGGCTTAAAAGTAGGCGCTGTAAATTTCGTTAATTTTTAAAATTTAGCTTTTTAAAAAAAATTTAGAGGTTTAGAGCTTTAAAGCTTAACTACTTAAAGCTTTACGATTTAGGGATGGAGTATAAATCAATGACCATAGCTTCAGGTACAGTAATTAGCGATAAAGTTTTTGATGAAGAACGTGCGCTATATAGGTTGAAATATGCCACAGTAAAAAACTGTCGTTTTACGGGGCCTGCAGATGGAGAATCTCCGCTTAAAGAAGCTAGGGGAATTGAGTTTTTTGATTGTTATTTTGCCCTTCGCTATCCCTTGTGGCACGTACGTGACTTTTCATTAAGCTTTGTGGAGCTTACCGCTGAAAGCCGAGCTCCATTATGGTATTGCCAAAATGGGACTGTAGCTCATGCTAAGATCAACTCGGTTAAAGCGCTTCGCGATAGTGAACGCGTGGATTTGGTGTCATGCCAAATAGTCTCGCCTGAATTTGGCTGGAAATGTCGGGATATTAAGCTTGACGAAACTTTTATTTCTGCTGAGTATTTGTTTTTAGATGCACAAAATATCAGGCTTAATAATGTCCGTATGAACGGAAAATACTCCTTTCAGTATATCGAAAACTTAGTGATCGAAAAAAGCGTCCTCGATACTAAGGATGCCTTTTGGCACACTAAGAATGCAATCGTAAGAAACACCATTATTAAAGGTGAGTACTTAGGTTGGTATTCTGAAAACCTTACACTAGAAAACTGTACCATCGAAGGCACGCAGCCACTTTGTCATTGTAAAGGGTTAAAACTAATAAATTGCACCATGATAAATTGTGATCTTGCCTTTGAAGATTCCGAAGTTGAAGCTCAAGTGAAAGGTAAAATTGATTCTATCTACGCTCCTAAGAGTGGCCATATTTGCTGTGACGAAGTAGGGGAAATTATTGACGGTGAGCAGTGCCATATTGAAGTTCCAACTAAAAATAGTGAATCACTATAATAATCTGAATACCAAAAAATATTCGCTCCACAGGTAAGCCTGCGGGTTGGTTGTTATAAATTGCGACGTAAAACCTACACGCTTGCGTGTAGCATGAAAGTCGCTTTTTCTATGAAAAACTATATTTCTACTACTTGGCATTAGCATGGAACAATATATAACCCAAATGTTAGGAAGATTGACTGTACTTCCTTGTCGTAAGACAGAAATTTACCGCTAATGTGGTCGTAGGACTCTTTGGTAATAAAAGT
The DNA here is from genome assembly GCA_900539665.1 of uncultured Succinivibrionaceae bacterium. Taxonomy (GTDB): domain Bacteria; phylum Pseudomonadota; class Gammaproteobacteria; order Enterobacterales; family Succinivibrionaceae; genus WG-1. The sequence goes on from UQCV01000015.1 coordinate 4,125, forward strand.
CCTGATTCAAACAGATTTACACTTGTAACTCCAAAGCCTGAAAATGGTGTACGATTACAAGCTACACTTGACAATCAGAACCCCACGGGCTTGCCCGTGGGAGCAGTCAGTTGGATATTGTTCTCCATTCTTTCAAACATTAGATTTACATTGCCATTTTTCATAATGTCCTAGCATATCCTTTCTTAAGTTTACATTAAGCTGAGGGCAATATGTATGCCCTTAAAACTTGAACCTTTTATTGTTTCATAATTCGACCTTGTTATTCTTAAGCTAGTTCGAATGAGCTTTGACGTAAACAGGTTTTATATTTCAAGGTTTTAAGGCATCAAGTCCCTTTAACTAGATAAAGATGGTGACGTAAGGCATGAGTATTTTTAGTGGCTGGTCGAAGTTAAATAGACATGGTGAACGGTTAGCTGATATCTATCCCGTATTGGCGTATGCGCCAACAAACGAGTTATTCTTTTTAAACGACGGGCAAAGCTCATCTTTAGGGCTGGCATTTTTAGCTGATCCTTTAGGAGGACTTGATGAAAGCGTGGCCGATAGACTCCACGTGTTTTTAAATCAAGAATTACCGCAAGGAAGCACGCTTCAATTTATTCTTTTAGGGAGTCCAGCAGTCGAACCCTTGCTTCGAGATAACATTTTAACGGCTGCTACATGCGTTGATAATCCGCTCTTAAAACGCATCATGGATAATAAAAACGAGTTCTTACGAAATTTGTCAGATGGTGGCACGCTGGGAGTGGAAGCTGGACTTCGGGATTTTAAGCTCATCGTTAGTATGACTATTCCATGTGCAGACGCAGAACCACGAGATGATGAAATCCAAAACATGGAGTCTTTGCAGCGCTCTTTAGCGGAAAACTTAAGAACTGCGGGCTTTAATTACCATGTAATGACGGCGGATAGTTTTTTAGACACTTTAGCTCCTTTTTTTAATAGCGACCCTAATGCCTCCTGGCATAACGGTAACTTAAAAGCTGCTCCTGATAAACCATTAGCCCTGCAGCTTTTAGATTACGACGCTGCTCTTGAAGTTGAGAGCGACCATTTAAAAGTCGGTGGTTACGTCGTTAACGTCATGTCTTTTCGGGAGTTACCTGAATGCGTGTTTTTTGGGCAAGCCGCCAGATATGCAGGGGATTTACTCACGGGAAGCCGTGGGATTAACGTGCCATTTATGATGACTGGAACCATAGTCTTTACGGACAGTATGCACTTACGTAATTCATTAGCAGCTCGTAGGCAATGGGCAGTAAACCAAGCCTATGGTCCTCTAGTTAAATTTATGCCTCGTTTAGCGCTTAAGAAAAAGGGGTTTGATATCATTTGCGCGCAGCTTGAAAACGGAGAACGGCCACTTAGATTCAACCTAACCCTTTGCACCTTTGCTACGAATGATGCGCAAGCTGAACGAGTAACGACAGGCGTGAGGTCGTATTTTAGGGAAATGGGGTTTTCTGTGATGCCCGATAGGTTTTGCACGCTCCCGCTATTTATTAATGCTTTGCCAATGGGCGCTGAAGGCAAAGCCTTAAAGTCCATGCAGCGGTTAAAAACGCTCGCTCCTAAGTTCATTATTCCATTATTGCCTCTTTTTGCTGACGGAAAAGGTACCGGCTCGAGTGTCATTAATTTGATTTCTCGCCATGGACAGTTGATGAATGTGTCGTTATTTGATTCGCCAACTAACTTTAACCTTTGTATTGCGGCTCAATCAGGGAGTGGGAAGAGCTTTTTAGTTAACGAAATTATTGTTAGCTACTTAGCCCGTGGCGCTATGGTGTACGTAATTGACGTGGGCCGTTCTTATCAAAAGCTAGCTGAATTTTTAGGTGGCAGCTTTATGTCTTTTGGTTTTGATTCAGGAGTGTCGTTAAATCCTTTTGCGGGCGTAAGAGATTATGGCGAAGAAGCGGATGTGTTATCTGGCCTTTTAGCTGCTATGTGCGCTCCGACCGAGCGTTTAAGTGATTTTCAGATGGCGGAGCTGAAACGTATTACGGGTGAAGAGTTTAAAGTCCATGGCAAAGAACTAACACTCGACTTATTAGCTAAACGTTTATGTGCATCAAGTGACGTGCGTGTTAAAGACATGGGAATGCAATTACACCCATTTACTAAAGAAGGGGAATATGGTCGTTTCTTTGCAGGGACTGGGGTCCCTCCGGTCCCTAAAGCTGACTTCACAGTGCTGGAGCTTGAAGAATTAAAAGGTCGACGCCATTTACAACAAGTGGTGCTCTTGCAATTAATCTATCGTATTCAGCAAGAAATGTATTTAGGGGCCAGAAACCGACGCAAGCTCGTTATTATCGATGAAGCTTGGGATCTTTTGCGGGAAGGAAGCGCAGCTTCCTTTATCGAAAACGGCTATCGACGTTTTCGTAAATACGGTGGTGCGGCCGTGACCGTGACTCAATCTATTAATGACCTCTATTCGTCAGATATTGGTCGCGCCATTGTTGAAAACAGCGCCGGAATGTTTCTTTTAGGGCAAAAAGCGGAAACCGTATCCGCTTTAGAACAAAATGGACGCTTGCCATTATCTCCTGGGGAATTTAGGTACTTGCGCTCTGTTCATACGGCTTCTGATAGGTACTCTGAAATCTTTTTAATAACGGCGCAAGGTAACGCTGTTGGGCGGTTAGTGGTTGATCCATTTCGTAAACTCCTCTATTCAACTAAAGCTGACGACGTGGCAAGTCTCGAAGCGCTTACGGCTCAAGGTTTATCGGTAGGCGAAGCTATTGAAACCTTACTTAAAGCGCGGGTTCCTAGGGATGCTTGCTAAAAAGGTAACGCTTAAGGCTTGCTAAAAAGGTCATGAGGCATGCTAACTAAAATTCCCCCAGACGTAAAAAATACCTCAAAACCCACAAAGCGCCCCTCAAAACAGCTCTCAAACCTAATAGCTTTCTAAGGCTAGGTTTAAGGTTAAGTTTAAAGCTCAGGCTAAATTTAAGGTTATGGTTAATGTTTGGGTTAAGCTGGTGCTTAAAGTCGCACAGAACATGAAAATGGTCAGATCTAGAACGTTAGTGCTTATGTGGCATTTAGGTTGGCATTGTATTTGGCAATGAGCTTTGGTTGGCCTAAGTGGCTTGAACCAGACTTTCTTGGCAAGTGGAATTTGGGTAAATGAAAGGTTAGCAAAAGAGCTGTTAGCAATGGATTTAAAGGCAAGGGGGCTCGCAAGGGAGTTTGGGGTGGAGTGTTTTAATTTTTAGGGCGTTTATGTTAGAGCTACGTGGATGTTGGTATAGCTTAAAGATTCTTTTAGGTGGTGGCGCTACGCTATGGGGAGCGGGCTCATTGTTACTTTTAGGGTTAGATTTACACTTAGGGTTAGACTTTCAAGAATATAAATGTTTGGGCTCGGTATTTATCTATAAAAACGAAGTAATTAGCCCGAGTAAAGTGGTGCTTACAAGAGAGCATGATTTTTTAGGAACGGGTAACTTAAAACTAGGAAATTTGGGACAACTAAGCTTCGGGAGAGTTAGCCACTCTGCCTTTCCATTATTAAATCAGACTAAGATGCAAGCTTTAGCTTTAAGTGGGTTTACTAAAAGCACAAAAGCAAGCTTTGGCCTTGACTCTAACTCTAACGCAAACGCGAGCTTTAGGGCTAATGCGAACTTCAATGCGAATTCGAGTTTTAACTCCAATTCCAATTCCAACCTTCCCCTAGAAACTTCTTTTTATCCGTGTTTTAAAAGTGGTGTTTATAGCCTCGAGCTTAATGATAAATGGGGCCCGTTTAAAGCACATGATATGTTAGTTAAAGAGGTTGTGGCTAGTGGTGTATGTGTAGAACGCATCACGCCTAAGTTTTTAGGGTGGATTAAGGTTTCAAATTATAGTGGCGCCTTAAAAGATATAGAAGGAGATACAAAAGGAGATGCATATGTGGAAGGAGATGCAGCAGCATCATCTATAATCGCAGATGCAAAAAATAGCACTCAAAATGGTTCTGAAAAAACTGTAGCCAAAACTGCATTAAGTAGTGGCGCTGTTCCCAATATTGGATCGAAGTTTAAAATGGAGTTTGGAACGGAGCTTGGTTCAGAACTGTATTTGGGACTTAATAGGAGATTTAGTTGGAGTTTTGATTGGGGTTATGAGGTGACGCTCTTAAAGACGCCAAGTATCTATGTGGCTAATGACCTTTTGATATTAAGTAGGGCGCGAGAATCATGGTTGTGTTTAGGCGCCTCTACACGTAATGCTTCAATTCTAAAAGATGCGCTAGTAAGAGATGCGATATTTAGTAACGTAAATGAAAAAGCCAAATCAAAGTCAACTCCCGGTTCAAACTTCGCCCTAAACCCAAGGTTTAAGGCGAAGCAACTTACTTTTATTAAATGCCAAAAATCTACTTTAAACCAAGTTTCAAATACGCATAACTATGCGCCTATTAAAGTTTGGAAGTGGCATTTAGTACGAGCTTTGGAGCAAGTTTTAGCACAAGCTTCGGTTCAAGGCCAAGGCCAAATTTTCGATTCAACTTCGGTGCCTACCCAAGCGTTAGCGTCAACGTTAAGTTTGCCCCCTGTTTTATCCTCAGATTTTAGGTGGCGAGAGATATACGTAGTCCCTAAGAGCATCTTAATGGACGCCAATTTAACGTACCGTATTAACTTAAAGCCTGGTGAGCTCTTTATTATGGGTGGCACAAAAGAGGCCCTTGATTCAAGAATTTTAGGTGGGTTACCAAATACCAAAACTAAACTTCGGGAGGTTAAATGGTATTTCGGGCAGAGACCTAAATTTACTAGCGCGAACAAACACTTGTTTTGGGATAGGAGGTTTTACTCGGACCTTTATTAAGTTTGCTTAAGTATTTAGCCCTAGAGTCTTAGAATTTGCCTAAGAGTTAGCTTAAGAATTAGACAAAGAGTTAGCCTTAAAAGGCGCAATTTAAGAGTACGGATTGTTCTTTTAGTTCTTATTGTTTTGAGGGGTATTGTGTTCAATTAGCCTGCGTTGAGTTTACCTAGCCCGTGTTACCTTTAACTGTGTCGATTTTACTTGTTTTAAGTAAAATGCACTAACTTTTTTGATTAATGCTATAATCCATTCCTTAGAGAGTTACCATTTAGTGGCGTGTATATTATAGTTAGAGGTTGGTTTTTGTTTCTGTAAAAACTTTTGTGGCTATGGCTTAGCCCGATGCTTAGCTTAGCAGGGGCACTTTGAAATTTTGGTGAAGCGCGATTGTTTGTTTAAACTCACCAATTTTAATTTTCATATTACGTTAGGTTTTAAGAAAGTTAAACCTTAGAAAGCCAAATTTTTAAAAACAAAATCTTGCAAGCCCAAACCTTGAAAGTCAAAACCAACGCTAAGCTCTTGATAGCAACGTTAAGCGTTAAGCCCTCAAAAATTATATTACCCTCTCAGTAAATTCAAATTATAGATTGTAGCAAGTAGATTCTAACATTATGGAAAACAACCAAAAACTTAAAATCAGGAAGAAAGATCGCAGTGCCATTATTGATTCATTAAAAATGGGTATTGTGCCACGCGTAGGTTTACAGCATATTCAAGTTGGTAGAAGTGCTGAAATCTCTGAAATGATTAAAGATTTTAAAGCTATCAGTGAAGGGGCTGCTAAAACTCGTTTTATCATCGGTTCGTTCGGGGCCGGTAAAACCTTCTTTTTGACTCTTTCTAAGTTGATGGCCCATGAATACAATTTGGTGGTTATGAATGCCGATTTAACGGTTGATCGTCTACTTTCAGGGACGGAAGGTCGTACCCGCCGTCTCTTTAGCGAACTCGTGGCTAACATGTCAGTTAAGACTCGCCCTGGTGGGGACGCTTTACGTTCTATTATTGAAGGTTGGGCTTCTGGCGTTTTAGAATCTTGCGGTGAAGAACATATCACCCCAACTTTACTCCAAAAGTTCTTACAGCCACTAGAAAAGTATGTTAACTGCTACGATTTTGCGACTGTATTAAGCGTTTATATCAACGCTTATGAAGAAGGTAACGATACCGATATGAATCGAGCTTTACGTTGGTTGCGTGCAGAATACTCAACTAAGACCGAAGCTCGTACTGAACTTGGGGTTAGAACCATTATTGATGATGGTAACTTCTACGACTACATTAAATTATTCTCTGGCTTTGTGCGCTTAGCAGGTTATGATGGGCTCGTCGTTTGTATCGATGAACTTGCAGTCTTAGCTCGTCTACGTTCACAGACTAGAAATAAGAACTTCGAACGTATCCTTGGGATCATTAACGAAGCAAGTTCAGGCACAACTGAAAACCTAGACTTCATTTTTGGTGGAACCCCTGAAATCTTAGAAGATGAAAACCGTGGGATGTATAGCTACGGAGCTTTGAAGACTCGTTTGGCTGCTAATCCATTTGCCGATGAAAAGCATGTAGACTTAACCGGCCCAGTTTTACGCCTCCAAAACTTAACCCAAGAAGAACTTATGGTGTTGTTCCACAACATTCGTAACGTATACTCTGAATACGATGTTAGCCGTCAGTTGATAGATGACAACGGGATCCGTGATTTTATGGCTTGGATTTTAGGTCGCATGGGCGCTCGTAGTTACTTGTCACCACGTGAATCTGTTAAGACCTTTATGAGTCTTTTAACTCAGCTTGAAAACTATCCTGACACTAAGGTTGCTGATTACTTGGGTTCTATTACTCTTCCAGCAGCTTCTGATGCCACAGGCACAACCGTTAGCGCAGAAGACGAAGATCTCGCAGATTTAATCTTATCGCACTAAGTTTTTAGTAGCTAATAAGTTTTTAGTGACCAAACTATAAAGCGCAAGGCTCGCTATTTTAAAAATGGCGGGCCTTTGTTTTGGTAGGGGCTAGATGTTAGTTTGACCTGTTCTTTCTATTTTTTTGCTTTTTTTCTTTCCCTTCCGTTCCTTTGGCAGGGAGTAGTTAAAATTTAATTTTTAGCTAAGGGTCTTTTTATTTATCAAAAGTAAAATCATTAACTTACAGTTAGGAAGCATCTTTTTGTCATGGTTTTGCAAACGTTTTTACAAAAACAAAAATTTTTAGAAAAATCCCGCAGTCTTTATCACTTCTTTTATGTAAGTTAATGGACGTCTCTGGTTGTTTAGGTTACTTTGAGCGTGAAATAAAGGTGAGAGCCTTTATCGTATAACGTATTTGGCTAAGCATAATGTTAGTTGCTGTCACAAGGCTTGATTTACATGCATTTGGTGTATTTAAAGAAGTAAGTTGCAATTAAGTTAGCTTAAAGGTAGTAAATTCTAGTTTTTAATTTTATTCTCAAAAGTGCTAGGGTAAAATCAAAAACCAATATAGATAAAAAAACTTACCGCTAGACTGAAATACATATAAATATGCTCCCAAAAACATTGACCGCATAACTAAAAGCGAATTGGGACTTATTTTATTTTAGAATAGCTAAGGAGAACTCAATATGGCAACTACAGACGTAAAAAACAAAGCCAATCTTGACTTGTGGACTCCTGGGTACTCGCGTGAAACTTTAAGCATTGCCAAAAAGAATAGAGTTCATGTATTGCCACGCCGAGGCTTTTACAGCTTTTTGTCCGTGGTTCTCATGTTGTCAGGGATTTTTTTATTCTGCCTGGCCGTTCTTGATGCTAAAAGGGAAGCTGATTCCGCTTTAGTGATTAATGCGGTGGTTGTCGATTCCATCCAGGAAGGTTCTTCCTGCCGTATAATTGTCAGATACAATGAAGTTAATGGGTTCTCTGGTTTTGGGGAAATTATACTGCCATCTTGTTTAGCTTTAGGTGAAACCATAGAAGTTCACAACAAGTGGGATGAAAAAACTAAAAAATCTGTATTACAGCCTGTAGACACGCTGTCATTTATGCATGACTATCAAACATTAATTGTCGCTGGGACTTTTGTGGCTCTAGCTATGTTTTTAATGTACCGTGTTATTAGTGCCTTACGCTTGGCTCTTGCTTTAACTACGACTCTAAATTTTCATGAAAGAGTTACTGTGATTGGGATTTTAAGAAAACATGGTCGTCGTGGTTGCTGGTTAGTAAAACCTGTTTATTTAGCAGCTGATGGCCGCGTTTTAGTTGATTACCAACATATGGTAGGTCCTAATTTTACTGACTTTGAAAAAGTATTAGGGCAAAGCACGGTGATTGGGATTAATAACGGCTACTTTATAAAGATTGGTAAGTTATTTTGTGCCACTCCGGCTTTAAATCAAGTGGTAAACCAAGAAGTAGGTGTAGTAGCACCTTTAACTGAGCTGTCAACCGAATTACATAAAGCCACTGAAGAAGAAAATTCAGTAGAGCTTAAATCTAGTCAAGAATTAGTATTTAAGGCTAAGCAGGAGCTTAGTCAAACAGAAAATCAAGAGGATCATAACTAATGGGTATCATGGTAAACGGGCGGGAGCTTGAAACCGATGCAGAAGGATTTTTAGTTAATAGGGATGATTGGAACCCAGAAGTAGCTCAGGTTATAGCGCAAAATCAAGGTTTAGAACTGACCCCAGAACGTTTAGAAGTTGTTATGTTCGTCCGGACCTTTTATGAAAAGTACAACACTTCTCCGGCGATCAGAGCCTTAGTTAAAGCTATGGCGCAAGAATACGGCCCTGAAAAAGGTTCAAGCCGTTATTTATATAAATTGTTTCCTGATGGCCCTGCCATGCAGGCAGCACGCATCGCGGGCTTACCTCGACCAGTGCGTTGTATTTAAGTTGTAACTCAAATAAGAATAAGCGCCTAAAATCCCAAAACATGCTCCCTACTTCAAGATACGAAATCCCGGTTTTAAGGTATGAATCCTGGCTTTGGGATATGAAACTCTGTTTTTGGCTTTTTAGAGCAAGTTTAAGACCTTTGTGGCTAAGCTTATTAGCTTTTAGGGCGGTAAACTACGCTTTTTAGGCCTTAAAATCAAGGAGTTAGGCTGTATTTAAGTGCGTCTAAAAGCAAGATGCTTCAAACCTTTAAAAGGTTTACGTACGTTTTTTAGATGTGTTAATCTAAGCCTCTTAAAATTTTCGGAATGGATAACAAAAATCATACCCCATAAACTAATTTTAAAGGTAAAATAAGGTAATTGGTTTTACGGATGTTGAGAGTAAAACCATGTTTGTTAAGGCGTTGTTTTTGTAGCCTTTGAAGAGTTTAGATAGTTAAGATATTGGGCTTAGCTTTTTATGTAGTTATTTAGCTTTTTAGTCCGCTCATAATATTTTACGTTCTAACTTCTTTAAATGAAAAAAGTGTAATTTTTCGAAAAAAAATATATGTCGCTTGCATGTTAGCTCGGGTGAGCTTTTCCCCGTAGGGCTATGAGCCGTATATTAAAACTCACCCAAAGATTTACCTTTAAGTGTAAGTAACTTTGGGTGTCAGTAACTTTAAGTGTAAATAGCATTAAGTGTAAATAGGTGTCTTCTCACTTAAGTCACTTAACTCGCTTAAGCTTTAGATCTTTAAGCAGACGTATACTTTTAAAAGAAATTTAGTAGTAAGCTTGAACTTAAAAAGTTTTCTTAAAAGCAAAATTTTAAAGATTTAGCGCCTGTATGTAGCTAAATACCTGTTTAAACGCTAAGCTTAAATGTTGAGCTTAACCGCTATAAATACGTTAAAGCTTTAAACATCTTGAGGCTAAGAGACGAACTTAAGCCTAAAAGCCTAAAAACAAAATCCAAGACAAACTTAATTATAAATCAACAAAATATACACCAGACCTGTGGCGCTTTCGCTATGATTGTAATAAAGCTTTAGTGACCACCGGAAAATTTATTTTGCCTCTTCCTATAAAGGTGCTAATAAAAATGAAGAAGGAAGAAGCTCTGGTTTTTTAGTGTGCTGATAGCTAAAACGCTATTTTAGGATTAGTCTAAACGACTTTTAAAATTGAAGTGTTCTCTTTGTGGTTTAGCGGGAGCCAAAGTTTATCGGGAACCAAAGTTTTAAAAAACCTTTAAATAACAATTTTTTTAGCGGTACACAAATGAGTTTAAAGCAGTTTGATTAAACTTGTGGAGAAGAAAGTAATGTCATTGTTATTAAACGCTATGCAAAAAGCAGCAGCTGAAGACCGTTCAACTTGTTGTCTCGTCTGTGGGAAGTCAGGGACCGGTAAAACAGCGCTCTTAACAGAAAAAGCCCGTTTATTACACGAAACTGCCAATATTCCCTACGATAAGATGGCGGTGATTTTTCAGAGTGAACGTGATGCTTCGCAAGCACGAGCTCAAATTATAAACGCGCCGGCCAAAGATGGAGCTTCATTAGTTAGTGCCCGCGATCTACGTTTCTTTGGGACCTTCTTATCTGTAAGTTATGAGCTCCTTCGAGAAAATTTAGCTCTAGGCTGTTTAGATTGGTTTCATAGTGGTTTTACCGTTATGGACAGCGAACAAGAATTCGACATCGCCGCTCGCCTTATGGCAGAAAAAGATTATGGCTTGTTTAAAAACAATTTACGCCTTAAGGTAAGCCGTGCCGTCCGCGGGCTCTATGTTGGAAGTGAAGAAGAAAATGTAGGCCTTAAAGCCCTCCACGATGACCTTATTAGTTATTTACGTGAAAACCGCATTATTATTAGGGATAAGCTTCCTGAATGGGCGGTTTTTTTAGCTGGCCAAGAAAATGCTTCATTGCCTAGTGTTTTTATGGTTGATAACATTCACCGGACTTGTGAAGTTGAATGGAAAGCCTTGATGGCGCTAGCTAAACGGGCTTCAGAAAACACCTTTACCCTTGATCCAACCTTTAAGGTGAACACTTCTAATGAAAGTGGGCCGGCCGAAGATGCAGTCCCTGATAGCTATCCGACTACTAAACGGTTTATAGTAGACCACGTTTTAGCTTTACAAAACGTAATGGCCACTAACATTATTACCTTAGAACACAATTACCGTTTAAGCCAACTACCATTAGTTGGAGCTAATTTTATTGCAGGGGACGTGGAAGCGGTCAAAGAAGGGATGCCTACTCCAAGTGGCACTATTGGCTTAACTTCATTTGCTGATAGTAGAGAAGCGGCAATTAGTATTGCGACCCAAATTGAAGAGCTTAGAATTAGAGGCGCGCAATACGCTGAAATCGGGATTTTATATGCCGATGGGTTTATGCAAAAGACGCTCCCATCTGTGTTACGAGAAAAGAATATTCCTTTTGAAAGCGGCTTAGGTGATTACTTAGGGGCGTTTTCTGGGGCAGCTTGGTTAGTGCGCGTGCTTAGATTCTCTCTAAGCCCAGTTAATAGTGCTAGTGGCACTGACGCGGTTTATGACCGTAAGTTTGGTGATGTGGGCTTACGTCGAGGCGATAGCCGTAATATGTATAAAGGTGTCGGGGAACGTATTCCATCGCGCTCAGTGCTTTTTCAGAAAATGCGCTGGTTTGTTACTAACGCCAATGAAGCTGAAAACGCACTTAAGGCCAAATCGGCAGAACCTGGAGCAAGTATTTCTTCAGGGCTTAAAGCTTCTTGGATTAAGACTTACTTTGACTTAGACAATAGACTTAACCGCATTCCAAGCGATTATGAACAAAACTTAAAGAGTGTAAACTCTGTTATTGATACCATTGAAGCTCTAAGAATTGGTGGTAAGCGTTCATTATTGCAAGCGATAGCTCAGTTCTTATGTAACTATAATGTGCGTGGCCGCTATGCGTTGATGAGACCTAGTTTTCCAAACTGCGTGCATTTAGCACACTATAAAGTTGATACCCCATACAACTTCCCATTCCTCTTTGTGACAGATTGTAATGATGGCAAGATTTCAGCTATTGTGGGTAATGACGCCACTTTAAAGCATGACCGCGAAGCGTTATATACGGCTTTTAAGCGTTGTAGCTTCGAATTGATGTTGTCTTACACTAGAACTAAGATGGCCAAAAGCGGTTTAGTTTTGCAAATTACCCCAAGTCCATTGCTAGCTTCAATTCCAGAAAAGTATCTTACCTGCGATAGCACCGTAATTGAAGCCTTAAAGGCCGGGCGCAACAGTGTGTTCCCAGAAGAAAGCTTGGTGTCTTATGAAGACTTTATGGCCCGCTTTGATGAGAAGCAGTTAGCTCTCATTCAAAGTGACGCACCATTAACGCTCTTAAACGCTCCTGTTGGCACTGGTAAAACCATGATGGTGGTAGGGCGTATTTTGTACCTTAACCAGGTTAAGGGTGTAGCCTTTAGAAAGATGTTCGTTTGCTGCTTCTCTAAGCGCGCAGTTGCTGATGTGATGAATACAATTTTACACATCAAAGGTCTTTCCGGCTTAAGCCCGGTGTTAGATTTTCCGCTCTTTGGAACTTTTGAGTCACTTTGCGTGAAGCTTTTAAACAAGCGTTTAAAGATTTCCGAATACGGTTATGGCCGTGGCTTTAAGATCCAAAAGGAAGAAATCGAATTTAATCATGCGATGGAACTTGTGGCTGAGCTTAAGGGTTTAGATTATACAGACGATTTGGCCCGCACCACCCAAAAGTGGCTTGAAGCTGCTTACCGTCACGTCTATGGTGACATTTGGACGGAAATTTCGACCCTTTGTGGCGCTGATGCTTGCTTAAGTAATTATGAAGGTGAAACTGAAGCGTTACCAGAAAGTGCTAATGACCAAGAACAAGGACAAGATCTCGCTCCAGGCTTTGATCTTAGTGGCGTTTCCTCATTAAAGGCAAATGCAACTTTGGCTGAAATTAGCGCTGATCCAGCATTTTCTGAATTTGTGGCGCGCACCGTACGCTTTAAGAAAGACAATAATATCATGAGCATGCGCGATGCGCGTTGCATTGCGATGGCTTTAGTTGGTGATATTGCTGACCAGATAAGCGAAGTTGTGGTTGATGAGTTCCAAGATTTTGATGCACTTCAATTAGGCTTTATCAATAAGCTTGTTCAAGGAGGCGCCCGCTTAATGGCGGTTGCTGATTCAGAGCAAGCGATCAATGAATGGAAAACTCACGGCCTTAAAGCCATTAATTGCTTAGCCAAAGAGTATGATGTTCAAATTCAGACCTTAACTCATAATTACCGTAATGAGCTTATTGCCAAATCTGCTCACGCTTTCTTAGAAGGAACGACCTCTACTCCTCTTAGTAATGCAGAAGGTAGCGAGGTATCTAACCAAGAAGGGTTGGCAATTAACACTAGTGTTCGCGTGATTGGTTTTGCGGATTACGAAGCGGAAATCAACTATGTCGCTACTAGAATGATAGAGTTAAACGATAATGGTGTTTCGTTTAAAGACATGGCGGTGCTTTTTAAGGCCCCAATTGGTGCGCAGCGCATTTTGCAGTCAGTGCTTGAAGAATACAACATCCCAATTAATGCTTGGTCTATTCGTGGGCGTGGGATTGCAGAACGTAATTCTCAAGGCACTAGGGTTCATGGCAGTGTCCATGAAATGTATGCGCAAGATGATGAAGGTGTGTCACTTTTGTCGCTTCATAGATGTAAAGGCTTAGAATATCCATACGTCTTTATTATCGATTGCGTAAGCAGTATTGCGACTGTGGACCAACCATACTTGTTTAAGGACAATGAACGCCATTTGTACTATGTAGGGATGACTAGAGCAAGTAAAGGCCTTGACGTTTTATACGTGAAAAGCGAAGCAGGTGACGGCCAAAATCAAGCCCTCGACTTGTTAGGTGGCTTACGTTTAGAAATGTTTCAAGGGAGCTCAGACTCAGGTTTTGCTTCCGCTAAAGCGCGTAGCGTAGCTAACGTTGAAAATATAGATGAGGATGAAGACGTAGAAGAGGCCGAAACGGCGTTTACTAATGACCCTCAAGTTGAAAACTTTAGCGCGGATGAGTAAAGTTTGGCTTAAGGTTTAAAAGGACCGCAAACTAAAAAGAGACCTAGAAAATTCGGAAGAATATTTCTAGGTCTTTTGTTTTAAACATGGTTACGGACACACGCCTAAGCCAAAAGTTGCACCGAAGTTTAAGCCTAGAGTTTTGTTAAAAGCGTTAAAACGTTATGTTTAAAGTAAAATTTTGAGCAATATCAAGAGATAGGAGGAGAAACATAGAGAAAACTAGCCACAAAAAATTGTAGTGACTACAATAAAATTCATACCTTGCGAAAACGTTATCAAACCAATTTTGTTTTTTGCGGTATAATTTAGCGTTGAATAAGGCACAGGATAAAAACAACCAACAAATAAATTCAAGATTGAGTCTTAAATTTTTTACGTAAGCGAAAGCGCATTTAGTGACGCGCTCGATTATAAAAGTAGCATGCGTACAAGTTTCTGGTCCCATGTTAAAGCCTAAGCTTTAACATGAAGGATGACGCTCAAGAGCCTTATAAAACTTAAACCCGCCGTAAGGACTTACCGCGCGTGAGAGTAAAATCAAACCAAGTTTAGTGAGTCAAAGTTCTATTTAGCCAACAAAACCCTAGGCTTGATACTAAAGTAACAGTTTTTAAATGCAGCTTTTAAGCAGGTTTTACCTTAAGTTAAAAGCTAAAGCATCATAACAATTAGAATAAAAGCACTATTACAATTAGAACCAAAAGTGCAAAACAAATTAAATAAAATTACATAAAAATATATAAATACACACAAAATTAAAAAGCCTGTCGCAAGGGTTTCAACATCATTACCCAAAACGATACTGTATCCAAGTTTATAAGCATAACTATTAACTTTAATTAACTTATAACGTATACTAACTACAACAATACAAATTACAGCAATAAAATAATAATTAAAAACCGACAAAATCTTCGGATTTTGTAAGGCTATATATGAGAGTGAACAAAAAACAAGATTGCGGTACTTTAAACTGCAATCAGCGTACGCAGTCGAGCCTAAAAGAACCAATGGTTCTTTGGGGTAAAGCACCTGTATCTGCCAAATTTCCTCAATGCCACCATGTGGCTCATAAACCACTCAATTTTAAAGAGACCTTCAGAGCTACATTAAAAACTACTTTAGGCATTAAGGTAGGGGATCAAGCTTCGCGTTTATCTAAAACTAAGGTAACTCCTAATACTAAAAAATCTAAAGCTCCAAGCTCCCAAGCCCAAAAATCAAAAGCTACTCTTGGTGCTACCACCAAAGCAGCGGCTAGCTTAAATGAGAAGCTACAATCTGATTTGACTTCGAATAAGACCAAAGCCTCTAATAGTGGTATGGAGGCCCAAGCTCAAAACCAAAGCCAAACCCAGGCCCCCAACCAAGCCCAAACCTCAAAGCTTGAAGTTCGCTCGATTATAGGTCCCGCGTCACCTTTAACCTTAAAGGATATTGTTTTAGGGTTAGAAGGGGAAGTACCGTTTCCTGACGATGGCGTGGAATCTACTTTTAAAGAAAAGAGACGTGGCATATGTTTGATGTTCTTATACCTTGCTATTATTGCTGTAGTTATCATGGTTTTAGAGCTACACAACGTTTACTTGTTTAAGTTCTTAAACGATAAAGTCTTATCGCAAGAAATGCTGCGTTCCCGGTGCATTAACGATACCTGGTTAACTGGCGACTGCCACGATGCGATTGAGCATAAGGATTCAAACGCAGCGGTACGAATCGCTGAAACTTACCAGCAAGCTGCTCAAAAGATTAAACCTAACCGTGAAAAGCTTTTGCAGGATTTTTGGCGGTACTATTTTAAGCCCCAAGGGTACTATGCAGATTACGCGCGGTATTGGTACACTAAAGCTGCGGCCTTAAATAACCGAGTGGCTTTATACGAACTTTATAAGGTCTACACTAAAACAGAAGAAAAAAGTCGCGTCGCTAATGAGATGCTATTGCGTTCTTCTGCGGCTCAAGGTTACGCTCCGGCGCTCCTTGAAATGTATGAACATAATATCGGTGGGAGCCGTAAATACAATTTTAAACTCCTTCAAAAGTCAGCAGCTTCTGGCCATGTGCCAGCTCAAGTAATACTTGGGCGTGAATACGCAGAAGGGATCTTGGTTGAACGTAACGCTGCCAAAGCTCAATTGTGGCTAATTAGAGCAGTACGCCGTGGGAGTCTTGCGGCTATGCTTGAGTTGGTTAGACTCTACGCCTCAAGCGAAGGGGAATTACCTGAGGCCAAGATTAGACATTATGCTTGGGCTCAGCATTTTTATAATTGCCAAAAAGTTTCAGAAGAAGCTTTAGAATTAGACTTCGATTATTCTGTGATGGTAAAGATGTACCGCCACCTTTCTAGTACCTTTACGCCAATGGAAGCTAAGCGGGCGGGACAGGTGATCAACAATATTTTACGTGATTATCCTTGTGTGCAGCATTCACCATCTTCTAAAGCCCCGGGCTCTTTAGAAAATGAGCCTGAGGCTGAGTCTGATCCTGAGCTAAGTAATGATTCCTTGTTTTAGATGGTAAAGCCTCGATATTTTTACGAGGCCTTATTATTTTATTAGGCCTCCAAAGTTAGAGTTTTTTTAGTGTTCTATAGCTCTATTCATAAGCGAATTCTTTACCGCTAAAACTCAAATGCTATAAAAAGTTCTCCATAAAAAACGCTCCGGCCTCGCTAGGCATTGGGACTTCCACGCTAACGGTAGTGGCTTTTTCTCTAAGAGCAACGCTTACTTTAGTGATAAGTTCAAGGTAATTAGAGGTTAAAGACCAATGCTTGGGTGTTAACTCAAACATGATGGTAGTTTTTAAAGGGGTACCTACATTAGACGCTAAAGTAGGAGCTTGAGTAGCTTGGGTCTTAAGAGCATAGACTCTAAATAAGTTCGGAGCGTTCATAAACCCAATAGCGTTTATATCGCCTTCATTCTTTAATGCGATTGGCTTAGTAAGCCAAATAGTAAGCGCGCGGCGATAGCCATCTCCTGGCGCATAAGCTTTCGGTAGGGTATTTAAGCTTTGCGCAAGCTCAAGGCATAGTGGCTCTCTATACGAAACTTCCCCTAAAAGCTTTAGTAAATCATTGGTGCATGAGAGGCTAGAGACGATATCCGGGTTGCTTTTGTCATCTGAGCTTGGGTTTGAATCTTGGCTTTGAGTTTGATTTGGAGTATTGAGAAGTTTTAATAAATCAGGCACGCCGTCAGGATAGGCCTTACGGAGAGCGTTGACATCAAAGTTTTCTAAAAAGTTGTGTACAGCTTCTTCCGAAAGTGGATTAGATTCCGCTTCTTGTGCTTCTGGTAGTACTTGGTAGGGAGTTGCTGCAGCCTTAATGGCAAGAGGAGTGGCCCGCTTAGTTAAAGGGCGTCTAGTTTCCTTAGGTTCTTCACTTGATTTTACGGCTTCGGCTTCGTTTTTATCTACACAGTCTGTACCTTTACTTACTTCTGGATCTTCATTTATATCTGTGCCTTCAGTTATATATTTACCTTCATCTTCATTGGCAAATACATCAAGAAGTTCATTTGGCGTTTGGTGAGCGTTTTCTATTGGTGCAAGCAATTCCACTTCAACTTGATCCCAATCGATTTCCGCCAAGATCAACTCCAATTCTTCTAATTCCATGTGTAAGTTGAGGGCGTCTTTAGTGGTTAGGTCCAGATCTAAAATATCACGCGCATAAGGAAGGTCACCTAAAGGGCCGTTGATTACTCCCTTTAAATGAAGTTCTAGCTTTTGCAGGTAAGCGCGGAATAAAAATTCTTTTGAGCCATCCATGCTCGGGCAGACTATTCTAAAAGCGTAGCATGGAGTTATATCATCGTATGGAAGTTCTTCTTCATCATCTTCACTAGTAGTATTAACCAAACTTGGTGGGATTGAATCTGATTGCGCCAAATTAGGTTGGGTTAAACCTGCTTGGTTTGAACTAAGCTTGGTAGCGTGAACGTTATTGGCTAAGGTTTGGTTCTTAGATTCGTTAGGGGAAGCATTATCAGCCTCATCACAAGCGACAATAGCGTCTTTTGCGTGTAGTTTGGTGTATTCACTAAAGAGGTAATCTACTCTAATCCCAGCTAAAAAGATGTTTTTACGGGTGCTTTCAGTTAAGGCGCTAATTTCAGCACAATCACACAATGCGTTTTCAAGGAGGGTTTTAAGTAATTGTGTGTTTTGATTCATTAGAGACTCCAGCTTAAATTTACGTAGGGCGCAAAAACAAAAAGTAAGGTAAAGGTTAAAGTAAAGATCGAGATTACGTTTTGGTTTTAGGCTACGGTTTTAGTTTAGATGCTAGTTATAAGATAGGGTTTTAGTAGGAGCTTATCTTACCATTTTTTAAGGTTTGGTGATATGGTCGTATTTGAACCGAGGTTAATTGGTTTTCATGCTAATTAGACTAGGAAGTTAAGCTTTTATATCTAAAGAGGCAATATAAATTTTTAAGGTGAAATTATAAGTTAAAGCTCAATTTTTATTGATAAACTTAGAGCTTGGTAGCAAATGAAGCCACGGTTTTAGGTCTTATAACGGACAAGATTGAAGTTTACATTATAAAATAAAGCTAGTAGCTACATAAAGCTAGTCATAAGAAAAAAAATAGAGCTTGCGCTAGGTTACACTTTTATGATTTGGTTCTTTAGGATAGGGAACTTTAGGACCAGCACCTAACCATTAAGCACCTGTGCTTAAAAACTAAATCAAACCCCAAACCCAAACGGGAAACAAAGAAAATTTTCGGCCTAACTGGCATTGGAGTTTAATATGCAAAATGGTTCAAATATAGCGCCAAACACTCAAGCTGATGATAACTCATCAACGAACGATGTGTTTATGGTGTTGTCTGGCAATATGGAATGGATGGCTATTCCAGGCGCTGACGCTCAGCTAGAAGAAGGCTTTAGAATGGCAGTTCATGAGTTGATTCGAACCTTTAGGACCTTAGGCATCCATATTAGACGGCAAGAACAGTTACGTGCCATGATGGAAAATGGTGCCGAAAAGACCGATATGTTGGCGTCGTTAGAAGATGATATTGTGCATACTCGCTATGTTATAGATCGCTTGCTGCGTGGTATGAGTGCTGGCGCTTCGGCTGAAGACGTAGGGCGCTTTGCGCGCAACTTACGTGAATCAGCGCTTGAGATCTCTGATGCCGATGGAGATGTGCTTATCTAGTAGCTCTCACAATTGTCTTTTATTTAACTAAGTCAAGTTCATATTGTTGGTGTAATTCAGTGTTTTTGTAAAATATCTAATTCACCGCTACTAAATACAAATGCGTTCTACAATGCGGACACAATACAAATCTCGTTTATGCATGCAAACTAAAGTTAATGGTTAAGGCATATGGATATCTGGACACTACATGATGAATTAAGTTTAGCAAAACCGAGCTTTAAGTGGTTGTCACCAGACTATATTAAATTGGGACTAAGTTGTGGTATAAAATATGGATGGAAAAAGCGTATTTGGCTATAAACCACGCTTTTTTTTAATTTAAATTTAGAAAAAACGTACATAATATCCATTATGCGATCATGCTTAAATGCTCCTATATCTTACATATTTGGCGTTGTAAACAATGCTCCTACTCACACTTATTTTTTTAAATGCGAAAGCCCAAAACAGTGTCTTAGGATCCATTTTTCATCCTTAATAATCGTTGGTTAATTATTTAGTAAATCAAACTATTCTTTCAAAATTTTCTCAATGGGATTATTGTTATGATACTTTGGGTAAATTTATAAATCTATTAACCTACTATCACAATTTTAAGTTAAAGCTAATTTTTTTCAAATCTAGTTTGACACATGCCAAGGCTCCCCAATCACTCAGTGTTAAACAAGGATCTGAATTTGTTGAAGGTTCATAAGCCGTTAATGCGGTGCAAGTTGCAACATTTTTGTCTTTCTGAACGGTACTGCATTTCATGTTCAAGTGTCATCTAAACTCCGTAACTATTAAAAAATTTATTTATAGAAAAATCTCTTCCATCGCCAAATATTTTCCACCACTTAAAAGCATTTCCATTTTCAAAGCATTCTTTTACAAATAAAAATTGTTGTTCTGGAGACAATATTTGTCATTTGCGCATGTTACATCGAAATCTATTAGACGCTTTTTACAGTAGTCATCTATTTTTCTCTGGTGCTAAATGTAGGTTTAGTTTTACCTTTTTCCCATCTATTTACTGTTGCAAAAGAACCCATATCTCTTTTGCAAAGTCTTCTTGACTTAGAATATTGTTTGCCGAAACTATCGTACCACCTAAAGGTATTAGACATTACAACAACTGTCGAAAATCGGATATCTAATCTCAGTTATTTTAACTCAACTTTTCCACATAAAAAAAACATAATAACCCTAGTTTCTATAAAGACTTTACCTTCTAAAACAAAATTGTTTTCATGGAGATATTTGGTCGCTAAGAATAATATCGACCTAATACGCTTAGTTTTGCCTTTTTTTATCTTACCTGCCTTTTCTCCTATTGTTAAAGTCACAAAAGTCAATATTTAAAGCAATTTAAGCAACAATTACGTTATCCGTGTTTTGTTTTTTCTTTTAACCAAAGAAAAAAAATTATTGCGTTTTGTTGTTAGCATATGCTAACATCTTGCCCAAATGTTAGCAATTGCTAACAACTCACCCCAAATGTTAGCAATTGCTAACATAATTTAATAGTAACCACCCAAATAATAGGAAAAAAGGATGGCTTCAAACACATTATCTCATTTAGATTTAATCCAAAAATATTCGAATGAAAAAGAAGAAGTTAATTTTCAAGCTGTAATAGATGAAATGAAATCAACCTTTAAACCTGATGCTGCTAACTCCGTTGCATTGATGAAATCTATGCCTTCTATGCTTAAAACCAAAATGGAAAAGATGATGCAAAAGATGAGTGAAGGTGAAAATGAGAATGTAGATTTTAGAGCTAAAATAAGTAACGATCCTATCTTATATGCTTTTGCCGAAAAAAAATCTGCTCACACTGGTGGTGGCGGACAAATAATCCCACCTTTTGTAACTGATAAAGCTTTTGATTTACTCGCAGATGTTCCGCGAACAACTGAATCTGTAGCATATATAAACGTCCCTTTTTGTCAAACAAGATGTGCTTTTTGTATGTTTTATATTGGCGCATATAAAAAGGAAGAATCTAAACGCTACGCTGATGCCTTAATTAAAGAGTTGCAGTTTCATGCGGACAGACGCGCACAACAGGGACGTAAACTAAAAGCATTATATTTTGGCGGTGGCACCCCTACTGCACTTGAAGCGGAAGACTTATATAGAATTATCAAAGCTTGTCGTGAATACCTACCTTTAACTAACGATTGTGAAATTACTGTTGAAGGGCGATTATCTTATTTTGATGAAAGAAAAATAGAAGCAACTTTAAAGGCTGGAGCTAATCGTTTTTCAATGGGGATACAAACTTTTGACACAAGAATTAGACAAGCCTTAGGCAGAATATCTACCACCGAGGAATTGATAAGAGATTTAACAAGACTTGCTAGCTATGACGAAGCTGCTATTGTCATTGATCTAATGTTTGGTTTACCTGGCCAAGACGAACAAAGTTTTTTAAGAGATCTTGAAATTGCCAAGGAATGTCCTATTGATGGCCTAGATCTTTATCAACTTATTCTTCTTGAAAGTTCCCCACTAGAAAAATTAAGCAAGCTAAATAAAACAGATAAGCTTCCAAATCCAATAGAAAGAGCAAATTTATATCGCATAGGTGCTAACTACTTGTTAGAACACAATTTTAAACAGTTAAGTGCTAGTCATTTTGCTATAAATACTCGAGAACGCAATATTTATAACGTATTAGCTAAATCCGATGCAGATACCTTAGCTTTTGGTCCCGGTGCAGGTGGGAAGATACAAGGTATCTCCTTTATGAATAAGAGAAACTATAGTGATTATATTAATACCATAAACAATAATCAAAAACCTGTAGGAATGATGTTTATGCCTCATCCCAATTGGCGTATGCATAAAAAATTAGGTCAAATGTTAGAGCTAGGCTTTATCGATCTCAAGCAATTCAAAAAAAACTTCCACCAAGATCTGTTAACCATTGCAGGTGAGGTTTTTGAAAACTGGCAACAAGCAGGTCTATTAAAGATAGAAAAAGACTACATCAAATTAAATCAAGCAGGTCTGTTTTGGTCAGTAACGATGTCAAATCTACTCATAAAATATTTAATTCAAGTTTCAAACTCGTAACACAAAACACTCAACCTTCGAGGCCTAGCCTCACATAAAAATATTTTATTTTAAAAAGGCCTTGTCTGCATAGGCAGGAGCTTCATTGTGTTTTTATAAACAAGAAATTTAATAAGCAACAAAGGAGACAATAAGATGAAACTTAACAAATTGGCATATTGCATGTTATTAACCCTACCAATAGGTGCCTATGGTAATGATGCTAACGATGAAAACCAAGAATTAAAAACTAATGATATTGTAGTTACCGCCACTAGAACTTCAAAAGCACTCAAAGATGTACCAATGAGTGTTGGCGTAGTGACTGAAAAAGAAATTTCTAAGCGGTCTACTAATACCATAGGTAGCTTACTTGAAGACGTGCCTGGAGTGACTTTAGAAAATGACGGCACCCCTGGGTTAGTACGCGTTGGCATCCGTGGGGAAAATGCTTTTAGAACATTAGTCTTAGTAGATGGGCAAAAAGTATCAGAACATAGCTCTATGTCAGGATCGCCAATGCTAGTAGCTCCATCTAGTGTAGAAAGAATCGAAGTTATCAAAGGTCCTGCTTCTGTATTATATGGTTCTGATGCATTAGGTGGTGTAGTTAATATCATCACTAAAAAGCAAACTGATAAAAGTTTTGGTGGGGATGTAAGCGCTGGTTATAACTCAGGATATCAAGCCGCATGGACAGAAAGTGCTGCTTTGTATGGTTCTAACAATGGTTTTAATTTTAGATTAACAGGTTTCTACGCCAACGCAGGCAACCTAATTACCCCAAATGGTACAGTAGATAACACCAATTCAATTAGTCGATCTGGAACTTTACATTTATCTTATGACTTTGATGAGCAAGCTAGTATTGGCCTTAATGGGGAGATTTTTGAAGGGGCTTTTCATACCTCAAGTGAGGTAGAGTCCGGTTTAGACTCTTTTAAAGTAGACATTCCTCTTTGGGATCGTAAAAAAATTAACATTTATGCTAAGTTTTTAGACTTAAATGATTACTGCACCAATTTACGTTTTGATGCTTACTATCAACGTACTCACAAAAAGATGCGAAATCAAATGGAAACAAGTGGTATTGACTTGGATATTAAAGCTAGTAACTACATAGAGACATTTGGATTGTCAACTTTATCAGAATGGCAATTAGGCTCAAGTAATTACTTAATTGCCGGTTTAAATGCTGATTTTGATAACATGCACGCAACTAAAGATAATAGTGTAGAAGGTCAGATGGGACGTATGTACATGAATAGCAATACGGTAACTCGTTACAACGGTTATCAAAATACTTATTCAGCATTCTTATCTAACGAAACCACTTTACCATCGGATTTTGCCGCCACCTACGGAGTACGTTATACCTTTGTAGAATCTGGTTTACAAAATAATGATGTAAATAAAACCACAGCTATGACTATGAACGGTGTAACGTCTACTACGGTTAAAAATACCAAAGGTAACACCGACCGTTCAGTTGAATCCAAGCCTGTGCTAAATTTGGGTATTGTTTATTCTGGATTTGAGGATCTAGCTCTAAGAGCAAATTGGTCACAAGGTTTTAGAACCCCTATTATTCAGGAAAAATACTTATCTTCATCTATGGGCTCAACAAGTACCACAGAAGGAAATCCTGATTTAGACCCTGAAACTTCAAATAACTATGAACTTGGTGCTCGCTATTTTGGTGGTAACTTCGACGTTAATTCCGCCCTATTCTACAATAAAATTAAAAATTTCATTACCACAAGACAAGTAAGCTCTAACTTATATCGTTATGAAAATGTCGCTCAAGCTAGAACTTTTGGGATGGAATTTGATTTTGCCTACACCTTTGACAACGGCCTCAAACCATATACTAGTTGGAATTTTATTCGACGCAAGTACCAAGCTCTTGAGTACGAAACTTACTATACCAACTTACCAGAATTTACTTATAGAGCGGGCCTCAACTATAACAAGGATTGGGATGAATGGAGCTTCGGAGCTGACGCTTATGCCCGCGGTGCTGGTGCAAGAAAGATAGATGCTAATCGCTCTAGTTCAGGTGAATTCGAAAGAGCTCCTGGCTATACCACTGCTAATCTAGCCTTTAACTTAGCATTTGGGGCGCAAAAACAATATACCTTAAACCTTGCTGCTTTGAATATCTTTGACAAGACCTACTATGTAAATGATGCCATAGCAGAACCTGGTCGTCACTTTGAGATCAATATGAACGCAAAATTTTAATTTAAAGGAGTGTAGGGGAACTCCACTACATTTTTTATGAAAAAACGATATTTTAATTGTCAAGAATTAGTAGTAATGGGAGTTTTTGCAGCTTCCACTAAAGTAGTTACTTTGATTATTGCGCTGGCAGGTGGCGGTCCTAATCCCATTTCTATCATGCTCAAAAACATGGTATTTACCACGCTACTAGTAGTACTAATATACAAAATACCTAAATTTGGAACCCTAACCTTATTCAATTTAGTTAGTGCTATTGTCAGTTTAATTTTTTTAGGTGGTGGAGTAACCTCCATTCCTTTAGTGCTAATGTGTGCTCTTCTATCTGAGCTTTTAGTTATGTGTCTAGGAGGCTATAAACGGTTCTATGCCCCTATTGCATGTGTTGCATTTTTTGACCTTTTTTCTCGCCTAGGCTCTATAGGGCTTTCATATTTATTCATGCGTGAAATGCCAGAGATGCTTCTTATGGTAGCTTTGATTATTGCCGTAGGTTATGTAGGCGCAATTATTGGTTTATTTACCGGATTATATTCAGCAAGGGAATTGAGACATGCAGGCATTATTAACAAATGATCACGATAGTTTTTTACATAGGTTTGATGTTAGAGCAAAGTTGAGCGTTTCTATTATTTGTGCTTTTAGTGCCCTAATGCTATCAAGTATTGAATCTCTAGCCCTGCTCTTTGTAGCAACTATGATTTATGCTTTGCTCATGAACCGCATCAAAATACTAGTGGTAAGTTACTTCTTTATGGTTTTAATGATGGGGTTATCTTTATTGTGTGTCTTAACTTTGTCTGGAATCTTTAAAAACCTAGGCTCTCAAGGGTTGAATTTAACAAATGCTATTGTTCCTTTTATAAGAGGAGCAAGCGCCATGAATGCAGTATTACCACTAGCCTTAACAATAAGAATGCAGACATTATTAACCTCTTTACAGTCTTTTAGATTACCGTTCATGCTGTATTTACCTGCTGCTGTAATGATTAGATTTATTAGTTCTTTTATCAGCGACGTAAAACAAATAGGCCAATCAATTAAGATTCGTGGTTTTAAATTGTCGATTAAAAATATTTTATTACATCCAAGAATCTTTTTAAGACTTACATTTTCACCACTCGTATTCTTAACCTTAAGAACAAGTGATGACTTAGGCATTGCGGCTGAGCTTAAAGGGCTTGGTATGTGTAAAAAGAACAATTTTAAAATTACTAAATTTAAACGACATGATTATGCCCTAGTCGCAACGGCTCTAATTATAAGTGCAATTTGTATTTATATACAGATTCAATTAGGCGGACAATTTTTTAAAGGTATGCACTAATGATTGAAATAAATAATGTAAGTTATACCTATCCAGGAGCCAAAGTCAAAGCTTTGTCAGAGGTAAATTTTAAAGCC
This sequence comes from uncultured Succinivibrionaceae bacterium, assembly GCA_900539665.1. Taxonomy (GTDB): domain Bacteria; phylum Pseudomonadota; class Gammaproteobacteria; order Enterobacterales; family Succinivibrionaceae; genus WG-1. The sequence goes on from UQCV01000015.1 coordinate 29,809, forward strand.
ACAAATGGTACTTTAAGTTTAATTACAGGCAGAAGTGGCTCAGGGAAAACTACCCTATCTAGACTAATTAACTGTTTATGCCCAGCTTATTATGGTGGAACTATAACTGGTCAAGTTTTAGTAGATGGACAACCTCAGGCAGACTTGTCTGATTCATCATGTAGAGTTGGCACCTTATTTCAAGATCCTGAAAGACAGTTTTTTGCTTTAAATGTGGAAGATGAAATAGCATTCGCTTTAGAGTGGCGTGGACTAAAAAGAGAAGAGATTAAAGCTAGAGTCGATGAAGTAATAGAACTATTTGATCTACAAGAAATAGCTTCAAATCCAATCAATTCTTTATCAGAAGGCCAAAAACAAAAAGTTGGTTTAGCTCAAATTATTGCCTTAGGAGTAAAAAACATCATTTTAGACGAGCCCTCTGCTAATCTTGATCCAGAGTCAACTCTAGCTCTTGCTGCCACTCTTAAAAAGCTAAAAGCACAAGGCTATTGCATCGTTGTCTTTGACCACAGACTTTACTATCTAAAAAATGTTGCAGACCAAGTAATGGTTTTTGATGAAGGTAAAGTGGTAGCCCAAGGGGACTACAGTATCTTAAATAATGATGCTTTACATAAAAAGCACGGTTTAAGACAAGTATTAGTTGAGGATTGTCGTAAAAGTTATATAGAACAAGATAAAGCTGGAGAAGCTTGTTTAATAGGTGAAAATATTACTTTTGCGTATAAGAAAAATGCAAAGCATATTTTTGAAAACTATAACTTTAGGATAAAACCTGGAGTAAGCGTGTTGCTTGGTGATAATGGCGTGGGCAAAACCACCTTATGTAGATTAATTTTTGGTCTGGAAAAAGCCCAAAGTGGCAAAATTTTCTTAACAGGCGACCTTAAAGATACTAGTTATAACAATTGCTCGATAGTGTTGCAAAATTCTGATTATCAATTACATATGAAGACAGTAGCGGCAGAAATAAAGACAACTTTATCCCTATCAGGTCTTAATAGTAGTGATGAAAATGTTATTGCTTGTTTAAAACAATTTAATTTAGACGACTTAATCTCGCGCCATCCCCAATCATTATCAGGCGGGCAAAAACAAAGATTAGTACTAGCATGCGCTCTTGCTAAAAAACCTAAGATATTAATTTTAGATGAACCGACCTCCGGACTTGATGGAGCAAACATGCTAAAGATAAAAAAAATGCTCGCTGATTTTACAAGCCAAGGTGGTATAGCCATCATTATTACTCATGATCTGGAGTTAATGGATAAAGATTACAACTACTTACACTTAACCCACTCTTAAATTTGGAGATGTTATGGAAAACTTAAAAAACAAGGTTCAAGAAATTATTGATTCTAAAAAGGCCAAAGGCATTGCCATGATGGCGCAAGCTCTTGGAGTAACTCATGCGCAAGTGATTGAAGTCTTAGATGCAAAATACGCAAAGGTTGTAACAAAAGATAACTTTTACCGTGTTTGGGATTTTTTAACTTCAAGAGATAGCTTAACCCTACTTGTGATATCAGATGGCAATATCTTTGAAGTTAAATCTAAGGTTGTTCCAGGAAAAGAAGCTCAAGGATATTTCAACCTCTTTGGCTCAGAACCTTTACAGGGACATATTAAGATTGATGCGGTTGATGAAATCGCTCTTTTGTCAGTGCCATTTATGTCTTTTGAAAGTCATCAAATTGCTTTCTTAAATACAAAAGGCCACATAATGTATTCATTCTATCTTTCAAGAGATGATAGTCATAAGCTTTTAGAAAATGATGTCAACGCATTTTTAACTTTAAAAGAGGAGTTAACATGCAAAGCATAATTTGCGTAAGTTCTTTAACTCAAAATACTTATAGGGTCGCCCGTTATGCAAAGAAGGCTATTTTAGACTCTTCCTTAGTTAGAACCACCAAAGACACAGATGTAAGTAATTTTGATTTCATTATTGTTGCCTTTTATCTAGATAAGGGTAAGGCCGATGGCCTTACTCAAGAACTTTTGTCTCATATTAAAGGCAAAAAAGTGGCCCTACTCGGAACATTAGGAGGCGATCCAAAATCAAATCAAGCCAAAGCTTGTATGGATGAGATTAAGCAACAAGTCTTAGCTAATGACAATAAAGTAATTGGCTCCTTATGGATTAGAGGCAAAATCTCTAAAACTTTAATTGAAGCTATGCATCAAAAATTTCCTAACCTACTTACTGATACCGCTCATTTAGAACGCATTAGAGCGGCTGCCCAGCATCCAAATGGCAAGGATTATTGCCTTACCTATTTAAAAGCTCAAAGCTGGTATAAAAAGGCTTTAAGAGGGTAATTTTATGCTAGTTAAAATGTTAGATTTGATCGGCTACAGTGGTGTTGCTATTGTGCTTTTAGGCGTAGTATCTATTTATTTATGTTTAGTAAATGTTATTTATACCACTATTTGTTGGAAACAGTTTAAACGCGATTTTTTAGATCTTAAAGGTTCAAATCGTTGCTTAAAGGATTACCAAGGACACAATCCATTTTTAAAAATAATTTATGAAATCATCAAAACACATGCTTCCCATTCAGATGATATCAGAGCTGAGGTAGGATATTTGTTTAATCGTTACTTTAGTAAAAATATCAATGGCATATCTTGGCTGAAGATGATTTCAGTTGTTTGTCCATTACTAGGTTTATTAGGGACTGTTTGTGGCATGTTAAATGTGTTTAAAGGGATTGAACAAACAAGCCTTCAAGCTCAACAAATGCTTGCAAGTGGAATTTCAAGCGCCCTAATTTCGACTGTTTTAGGGTTGTCAGTCGCTGTACCTACCATGCTTATTTATTACTTTTTATCTTTGAGAATGAAGCGTTTTTATATTGAATCAATCGAGCATTCGTATAAAGCAATTTCCGTATGCAAACACAATGTAACTTTAGGTAAATAAATGAAATTTGGATATGATTTTGAAAATGAGAATGACATCTTGCATGTGGATTTAACTCCACTAATAGATGTGATCTTTATGTTGGTGATCTTTTTTATTCTTACTATGTCTTTTACATCTCCTGTAATTGATTTAACCTTACCTAATTCTAAGGCTGCCACTGTAAGCAGAGAAAAAAATCCAGACATTAAAATATGTATAAGTAAGGATGGCAATTTTTACTATCAAAAAAAATCAATTTCTTTAATACAAATAAAAGAACTTTTAGATAAACAAAAGGACAGTTATTTAAATATCTATGCTGACAAGGAGGCTAAATTTCAAAGCTTTATTGAAATTGTAGATATTGCAAAAGAAAAAAGATCTGGCAAATTTAGTATAACTACCACGGACAAGGCAGATGATTAAATTTGCAGACAGCTTATATACTAAAGTAAAGTTAGTATCAATCCTTATTCTCATGACAATATTGGTACTAGCTTTGGTGCTTTTTAATTCCTTCAAATATATAGATAAAAAGGTTGAGTTAAATATAGAGCAAAAATCTACTGTAGTTATGAGAATAGTACCTGCTACTCAATCGCCACTACCTATCATAAACGACAGTGTAAAAAGGAAGGAATTAGAACCAAAACAAGAAGTAAGGCCAAAGACTATAGAAAAAATAGACGCCCCAAAAGAAAAACCTCTAAAAAAAATAAGTGCACCTAAAGAACCCCCTCTAAAAAAAATAAATGCGGCGCCAAAGAAAAAAAATAAATCACCCACAAAAACGGTAAAAACAAAAAAAATTATTAAACCCATGCAAGAGGATTCAGCCAAAAGTAAACCTCTAGCTAGTAATACGCAAACAACAATTTTACCTAAGGAGACTTTAAACAACCAAACATTAACAAGTAATTCTCAAGCTAAGGCAACACAGACGTTATCAGAAAGTGGCGCAAACACACAAAAACACGCGCTACAAAGTTTAATTGACAGAATAGAAAAGCTTAAAGAGTACCCAAGACAGGCAAGAGCTAACCAAATTGAAGGCAAATGTCAGCTATTAATAGTAATAAAAAATAGCACCGTAATTGAAGCATCCTTAAAGCAAAAGAGTAACTCAAGTATTCTGAATAGAGCTTGTTTAAAACTAGCACATAAAATACAAGGTTTTACATTAGAAACACCTAATTTCTCTAAAACTGTCATCACTCCAATTATTTATACCCTAAATAATTAGGCACCACATGGTGGCTACTGTGTATTTTTCTAAAGTTTCATAATAGTTGTATTAGGTCGCTATTATTCCTAGCGACCTAAAAAATTGCAAATGGTCAGAATTAAATTTATGACCTATTGTTTTTGAGCCATTTTAGGCAGTGGTTGTTCATTTGAACGTTTAGCCATAAACCTGGTGCTATGGCATTCCTTTTGTACCTCTTGGATCCATGGCAGAAATTCCTCAAGAAGCTCTGGAAGCTCTGGTATGTTGCGATAATTATGGTCGGTAATGCGACTAAATATGTACATTAAGTACTTTTCTGGGTCTAGGTTCTCTGTACGATATACTTAAGAACAAAGCTCTTTTTAAGCCTTACAGTGTGATATTTTTCTGGTATCTCCCTTAGTATATCTTGGCTTGTGAGCTTCACTGCCTGACAGATGGTTTCTACAAAATTTTTAATCTTCTGACGCTCTTTAGATAGAGTGATATCACCACGCTTTTAGCCCCTCGGAAGAGCTTCTAAAAAATGTCGTTTAACGAGATGAAAAAAAAATATAAAAAACTCTAAAAAGCGATAGAATGTTACTACACTTTTATAAGGCTCCAAGCCTTATTGCAAATTTCGGACAAACGGCGTGTTTTTTTCGTGTTTTGAAATTCATTTTTTCGCTCTAAACGGCGTGAATTTTTTCGTGTTTTGTAATTCGTTTTTTCGCTCTAAACGGCGTGAATTTTTTCATGTTTTGAAATTCTTTTTTCGCTCTAAACGGCGTGG
>UQCV01000016.1 GCA_900539665.1 uncultured Succinivibrionaceae bacterium
ATTTTCAAATTCGAACGCTTCGGATCCTTTCAGATGAATGGGAGTCTATGTACCATAAATTCCTGGAATAAAAAATTTAGGAGGTTATTCCAGGGGGTAAATAAAAAATTTGAACCGCGAAATGTCGGTTTAAGGCTAGCCATATTGTTTTAGGCTTACCTACAGTTTAAATACATGAAATTTTAGTTCAAAGTTAGCGTTAAAAAGGTCTATAAATGAAAAAGCTCAAATAAAATACGCCCAAATGATGGAAAATATTTATTTTTCACTAACTAATCCTTATGATAATAAAGGTTAGGCTCATTATTTTACGTAAGGATATAATTTTACAATGTCAGAAACAGTTACTAAGAAAGTATTAGTAAACAAGCTTGTTAGCGCTCACAATTTTGCGGAAGAAGAAGCCAAGGTTTTAGTTAACGAGTTTTTTAAGTCAATTGTGGACGTTGTTAGCACAGGTGAAGAGCTGTGTTTAACTGGGTTTGGTAGTTTTTCTGTACGTGAAAAAAATGCCCGCCCAGGACGTAATCCCAGAACCGGTGAAGAATACGTCGTCAATGAACGCAAAGTGGTGAACTTTAAGTCGAGTGCTATTTTGCGTGACAAAATCAATACTAAGAATATTTAGTGATGGCTTAGTACGAGCTAATTGAGATAAAGCCATGAATCCTAATAATCAAAAAAAGACTGAATATAACACTAATAAACTCATGAAAAAGCTCCGGCATGCGACCGGTAATGCGATTGCCGATTTCGGGATGATTGAAGAAGGCGATAAAATCATGGTTTGTATGTCAGGTGGTAAAGATAGCTATGTGCTGTTAGAAGTATTGCAAAGCTTACAGCATAGCGCGCCGGTACATTTTGAATTAATTCCGGTGCATTTAGAAGCAGGGCTACCCAATTATCCTCATGGTCTAGTAGAAGATTATCTAAAAACCACAGGGCTTAACTACCATGTGATTCACGAAGATGTTTATAAGATCATTAGAGATAAAATTCCGGATGGACGCCAAATTTGTTCACTTTGCGCGCGTTTGCGCCGTGGAATTTTATACCGCGTGGCTAGTGAAATAGGGGCAACTAAAGTTGCTTTAGGGCATCATGCGGACGATATTTTAGAAACTTTCTTTTTAAATTTATTCTACGCTGGACGCATTAAGGCAATGCCTGCTAAGCTTAAAACTGATGATGGTAAGCATGTGCTTATTAGACCACTAGCTTATTGTAGAGAAAAAGATATTGCCAAATTTGCGCAAGCTAAAGGTTATCCCCTCCTACCAAAGGATATGTGTAGCTTAGGGGAAAACAAAATGCGTCCTGAAGTTAAGGATATGATTAAAGCTTGGGATAAGAAGTATCCTGGGCGTAGTGAAATCATGTTTAAGGCGATGAAGGATATCACCTTAAGTCACATGCTTGATACGAATCTCTATGATTTTAGTTTTGCGGACCCTGATGCGCCTCATGAAGGAAATTACCGTGTAGTTGGGACTAGCTTACGTGATGAACTAAGAGCGCGTAGATTTAAAAGCGGAACTCCACAGGAAGCTTCTGCGGGAGCTAAAGAAGCGAGCAACGAAACGTCGGCTAAAAAAGTAGACGAAGAAGCGTCTAAAGAAGAAAATACCAAAGAAGAAACTACCAAAGAAAAAATTTCAAAATTAGATTAAACAACTGTTTAATTCTAAAAATTAAGAAAGCGTCTTAAATAAAGCAGTTAAATAAAAAATCCCCTTTTGACTAAGGTTCCCAAGAGACAAACTTTTGGTATCTCTAGCATAAAAGGGGATTTTTTTGTTAATAACCTATGGCTTGGTCTAAGCCCGTTCTTGTTTACTAAAATTAGTCACGACGGAGCACTAAAAGGTCACAATTAACGTCATCGATAATTTGTTCACAAGTATTGCCAATAATAGCCGCACTCCAACCTTTACGGCAAACATTGCCGATAAGTACCGCGCAAGCGCCAAGCTTTGTGGCGGTGGCTGGAATTACATCGTCAGGAACCCCTTCTTCGATATGGCAATTTTCAGTCGGGATGCGATATTTATTCGCGGCAAGTAAGATTTTTTCCTTCGCATTTTTTAGCACCGCGTCGGAATAAACTTCGGTGGAGAATCCTGGGACTTCCATTACCGCTACCGGAACTAGAGGAGGTACAGCGCTCGTTAGATGAATGCTCCCCTTAATGAGTAAAGCTAAAGCCTGAGCTGTACGAATAAGTGAAGTGTTTAGTAGTTTTTGTTCTAACGTGTTTTCATCAGGGTTTAAAGCAACCAAGATAGCGCCCCCTTCTGGCCATGGATGATCTTTTGCGATGAGAACTGGAATTTTGGCGTTACGTAGGAGTAACCAATCTAATGGGGTAAAGAGCACGTTATCGAGAAAACTATGAGTGTCAGAGCCTTTGATAATGAGGTCATAGGCCCCGTTTTCGGCTTCTTTTAGGATAGCTTCAGCAATGTTACGTTGCCAAACTACCTTAGGAGTAAGGTGGCAATGTTCATGCGCGTATTTAGGCAATTCTTCTTTCAGCCAATCTTCGTTAGTTTTAACGATAGCGTTTTTCATGTCATTTTGTTCATTACGACTTAAGATAGAAGTAATGTCATATGAAAAATCATAGATGGCCAAGAAGGCGGTGATTTCGGTGCTAGTAGTGTACCGAGCAATTTCGCAGGCTCGTTCTAAGGCTAATTGAGAATCCTGCTGGGGTTCGATAATAACTAGAATTTTGCTGTATTTACGCATATGTGAACCTCCATAACTGCTTAAAGCAGCAGATAAAATTTAAGGTCTAGCCCAACTTTGGGACTAGCTTTGGATTCATTGTACGCAAATTTACGAGTAGAAAATCTGCGTTTGTTCACTTATGTTTAAGGAAAATTTGTAAAAAGCGGTCAGAGCTCAAAACTTTTGTTTTTAAGCTTAGATTGAGTTGTGGATTAATTTTGGATCAGTGTTTTAGCTTCGTTTGGCTCCAGAGGTAGTGGCCAGAATTTTGGTGAGCGCTTCGTGGTTAATGATCTGCACATACCTGCCAGCTACTTGAATGTAACCTTTTGCCTTTAAAAGCATAAACACTCGACTGACCGTTTCGACGGTGAGGGCTAAATAATTACCGATTTCGTAACGGGTCATTGGTAATTTAATTTCGTTGCCGTTACGGTGTAAAGCTTGTAAACGTTCTGATTGCTTTAAGATAAAATCTACCACTCTTTGTTCAGCTGTAAGTTTTGCGATTACCATAATGTGTTCTTCGCGAGCATAGAGTTCCCGACTTAAAAGTGCAATTATAGTAGGGTTAAGTTTTGATTCTTTAGGTTGTGGGGCTTTTATGAGCTTAGCGAGATTTAAACAGCAAATTGTGGTCGGTTCAAGGGTTTGGGCAAAAGCCATGTGAGTACCGCTCGCAAGTCCATCAAAACCGATAATTTCTCCAGCTGCATGAAAACTTGTGATTTGTTCATCCCCTTGTTTACTAATGGAGTAAAGTTTTACACTGCCTGTTTGAATAACGTAGAGATGTCGAAACTCCGCTCCCGCCTGAAAAACTTCCTGCCCTTTGTCGAGGTTTAAAATCGCTTCAGAACTTATAGGGGTAGAAACTTGACTTGTGACTAGCGGACAATTTGAGGCGATAGGACAGTGAGGGCAGTTGTCAGAAAAAGGCTTTGGGTTTTTAGGGGCGGAGTTTGGCATTGAGTATCTCTAGATAGATAAAAATTGCAAGCAAGTTCTTTAATAAAAGGCCTAAAGGTGAATTTTAGGACTTCTTGGGGCTTTTCGTTACAGTTCATTATAAAGCCTGACTGCTCCCACGGGCAAGCCCGTGGGGTTTTGATTGAAGTGTAGCTTGTAATCGTACACCATTTTCAGGCTTTGGAGTTACAAGTGTAAATCTGTTTGAATCAGGACTTTCATTACCAAAGAGTCCTACGACCACATTAGCGGTAAATATCTGTCTTACGACCAGGAAGTACAGTCAATCTTCCTAGCGTCTATATTGTATATTATTCCATGCTAATATCAGGTAGTAGAAGTATAGTTTTACGTCGCAATTTATAACTTACAAATCCTTTAATATTAAAAAAAGGTTAGGAAGTGCGCGTCTCCTAAGCCCTGAAAAAAAAAGAAAATAAGATCGCTTTAATTTAAAGCTAGGACGTGATTTCTACGTGCGATTGGAAATAGCCTTAAGGCTTAGACCTAAATAAGGTATAATAGCGAAACTTTAGGGGCTAAAGCCCCCTCGGACTTTTTAATTGTAGGTGAGAGCGATGAGTTCTAAGAACAATAAAGCAAAAAATCTTAAATCTACGCCTGTAACGGCTGGGGATTTGCAGGAGCAACTTAAGGATGTGGATTCTTTTAAGCTTCTCAAAAAACTAGGACGTTACGTTTGGCGCTATAAGATGGGGTTAGTCTTAGCCGTCATGGGGATGATTGGGTATGCCGTTGTCGATACTGGATTTGTGTACCAAATTAAACCTCTTATTGATGATGGTTTAACTAACCATGATGCAGACGTGTTGTTCTGGATTCCATTTATGGTTATGGGCATCGTGTGCTTGCGTGGGGTGTGTCACTTTTTAAGTGAATATTTTATGAGCTGGGTTGGGGCCCATGTAGTTTTAGATTTGCAGCGTGACGTTTTTGCGCGCTTGTTGCAATTACCACGCTCATATTTTGATAAACGCTCTAGTGGCGAACTTATTGCTAAAATCACCTACGATGCTTCTCAAGTAAACTCCGCTGCTAGTTCTTCTTTGGTAGCGCTTGTGCGTGAAGGGGCGACTGTAATTGGGTTATTAGGTTTGATGTTTTTCCAAAGCTGGAAGTTGTCGCTTATTTTCTTGGTAGTGGGCCCAATTGTTGGGATCTTGATTGGCTTTATTTCGCGTAAATTCCGTAAAGTAAGCCGTAATATCCAAGGGGCTATGGGGACTATCACTTCGGCTATTGAGCAGATGCTTCGTGGACGCACTGAAATTATTATGTTCCGTGGGCAAAAAGAAGAACAAGAACGCTTTGAAAAGGTGAGTGAAGAAGTAAGACGCCAAAACATGCGTTTAGTACGCGTGAGCGCAATTGGGGCTCCGGTCGTACAGATTTGTGCGTCAAGTGGGTTAGCATTATTATTAGCGTTAGCGACTCAGCCTCAAATCTTAGAAGAAATTTCAACTGGTACATTTACCATGATGGTTACTAGTTTAATGATGTTATTAAAACCTCTTAAAAGCTTAATGCAGGTGAATAACAATTTTCAACGTGGGGTGGCAGCTTGTCAGAGTCTTTTTGGGGTGATTGAAGAACCCGCAGAAAAAGATAACGGCACCTTAAAAGTAGCAACTGAAGTTAAATCAGGCCTTGAATTTAAGGATGTCTCATTTACTTATCCGGGGGCGGATAAGCCGGCGTTAAACAAATTAAACTTTGTGCTGGAGCCTGGTAAGTCTATGGCCTTAGTTGGACGTAGTGGTTCGGGGAAGAGTACAGTCGCAGCCTTGATTGCTAGACTTTACGATGTCACTGCAGGCGAAATCTTTTACAACGGGCATAACATCTGTGATTACACCTTAACCTCGTTAAGAAGTTCTGTGGCCTTTGTATCTCAGAATGTTCATATTTTTAATGCTTCAGTAGCTGCTAATATTGCATATGCGGCCGAAGACAAGTTTACCCGGGCCCAAATTGAAGAAGCTGCTCGTTGGGCAGGGGCTGACAGTTTTATTCAAGCTTTAGATAATGGGTATGACACGGTTCTTGATGAAAACGGCAGCAACCTCTCAGGGGGGCAACGTCAACGTATTGCTATTGCCCGTGCTTTACTCAGAAGAGCTTCTCTTTTGGTGTTAGACGAAGCAACTTCAGCTTTAGATAATGAATCCGAAAAAGTTGTGAAATATGCGTTATCAAGCTTGCCGTATAAGTGTAGTGTTATTCTTATTGCTCACCGCTTAAGTACCATTAAAGATGTGGATAACATTGTCGTGATGGATAATGGTTCGGTCCTTGAAAGTGGTAGCCATGATGAATTAATGGCGCGTCAAGGCATGTACTATTATTTGAATAAGCAAGTTGAAGAATAAGAGTAAGATCTTTAAACAATATGGCTAGGCGCAAGTTTTAGATATAAGTTTGTAACAAAAGGTTCACCTTTTAGTAGTTTGGTTTTAGAGTTATTGTTTTAGAAAGATAAGTACTTAAGTAGTTTGCTACTTAAGTACTTATTTGGCGTAGTATTCTCATTTTAGACTTGGGTCTTACGCAACATCATTTAAATGTTTTGATCTTGATTTTATGTTGAATTATTTGTGGTTTAAAAAAAATCCATTCGTCTTTCTATTGCTCCCATTAATGCTTATTTATGCAGTTTTGACTGCTTGTCGTCGATGTCTATATCGAACTGGTTTTTTTCGTAGTTACCGCGCCAAAGTCCCGGTGGTAGTGGTTGGTAATATTATGGTTGGGGGCAACGGTAAGACTCCGGTAGTGATTGCGCTAGCGCGTTATCTTAAACAAAAAGGTTTAAGGGTGGCGGTAGTTAGCCGAGGTTACGGTTCACACGCTCCTTTGTACCCTTATGAAGTGCGCAATGATTCTTCATATCAAGAAGCAGGTGACGAACCTTTACTTATTAAAAAAAGTACCGGGGCGCGGGTTGTTATCGATCCTAATAGAAGTCGCGCGGTTAGAAGCATTGAAAAAGAAGTTGATGTTGTTTTAACTGATGACGGGTTGCAACATTATGCCTTAGAACGCGATTTAGAAATTGTTGTTATCGACGGCAAAAGACGTTTTGGTAATGGTTTTTTAATGCCAATGGGGCCGTTACGTGAAGGCTTGTGGCGCCTTAAAAGCGTTGATTTTAGAATCTGTAATGGTGGCGCTCCAGCTCCATTTGAAGCGGGCATGACCTTAAAACCTAACACTGTTGTGAGCGTACATGATAAAGAGCAGGTGCTTCCTCCTGGAACTAAGGTGGCGGTTTTAGCAGGGATTGGGGATCCTACTAGGGTTTACGAGACCGTTAAATCGTTAGGTTATGAACTTACTAAAACGATTGCGGTCAAAGATCATGGCGCCGTTAGTCCTGACGCTTTAAAATCCTGTCAGTTACCAATAATTATGACAGAAAAGGATTTTGTGAAATATAATGGGAATGAATTGGTAAATGCTTTTGTTCTTCCGGTGGTAGCGGAAATAGAACCAAGTTTCTATGGCGTTTTTTACGCGAAGCTAAAACCACTTCTTAAAATAAAAACTTGTGTAATTTAACAGACGTAAAAACCAAGTCTGTGATTTTATGACTCTAAAGGGGTAAATATAAATGGGTAAATTTTCAACAACCAATCCATTGTTAAGCAGTTCTCGTATTGCTAGCATTGAACAGGCTGAAATGCAAAATGGGGTAGCAAGTCGTGACGCTAGTGATGTTATGACTTTAAAAGGCACTTCACGTAAGACTTTTTTCTTGGTGCTTTTAACTGTTATTACTGCATTTTTCACTATTTCAAGCATTGATTTTGCAGTTTCAATGTCATCTTCTAGTGTTTTTGTAGCTTTGATTTTGGGCTTGATTGCGTTTTTAGCGATGAGCTTTAAGGTTGCATTGTCTCCTGTACTTGCTCCTATCTATGCTATTTGTGAAGGTTATGCTTTAGGTTATATTTCAGCTTTTGCTGAAATGAAATTCCCTGGAATTGCGGCTCAAGCAGGTTTAATTACCATCGTTGATGCGGCTGTTATGTTCTTCTGTTTCTCATTTGGTATTATTCGCGTAACTGAAAAATTCAAGGCTATTGTTATCACTGCTGGTATCGCTTTGGCTATGTTCTACCTCGTACGCATGTTTATGGGCTTATTTGACGCAGTGCCTGCCTTCATGGCTTTTGGTGGTGGTTTCTCTATTGCTATTAACGTATTTGCGGTTGTAATTTCTTCACTCTTTTTATTGCTTGATTTTAGTAATATTGCATCTGCTCATGGCCGTGTATCTAAGTCATACGAATGGTATTTTGGGGCTAGCGTATTATCTACTCTCGTATGGATGTACATTGAAATCTTACGTTTGTTGCTTCAATTAGCTAATAGAGAATAATTACTTTAGTTAGGAAACCTAAACAAGCTTAAATTAAGCTTAAATTAGGCTATAAGTAAATTAAATAAATCCTATAGGGCGTTCTTACGAGAACGCTCTTTTTTGTTTTTAAACCTAATATAACTATGTGTAATGAACTGAAAGTAACTCTAACGAGACGAGGTAACCTAAGTGATATATTTTATGGAGAAAATAGACAGGCTGGGAAAAGAGTAACCTTCTATCTTTGTTAATGCCAAAGTGAAAATGTAGAAATTCGCCAAAGTGAAAATGTCGTTTTTTCATCTAAACTTTCTTTATAGACCATATAAAGGAGTTTTGTATGAGAAAAGACATAGCAGAAACACTGAGGGAATTTTTAATGAATGGTATAAAACCAAACTATTCAAAAATAACAAAGCAGTTTAATTGCGATGCAAGAAAGGAAAGGAGATGCAGAAAAGGGAAAAAGAAGAAAAGAAAGAAAAGAGGGAATGGCTGATCCATTCCCTCTAGAACCTAAAACTAACTAGATTTTCTCTAATTGTTTAATTATTTGATAACCTGTGGGTTGCCTTCAAGAAGCTTGTGGTGAAGTTCAGTTACAGCGTGTTCTGCCTGATCTGAATTTACGAGGAAGCAAAGGTTGTGTGAGCTTGCACCGTAGCAAATCATACGAATGTTTACGTCGCAGATTGAAGCGAATACAGCTGCGCCAGTACCGCTAACCTGGCTCATGCCGTTACCTATTAAAGCAACGAGAGAGAGGTTGTCGTCAACGCGAACCTTGCAGAAGCTCTTGAGTTCGTTAATGAGCTGTTCACTGATTACTGACTGACCGTTAGACTGGCTACCAGTGTTGTCAATGGTAAGAGCTACGCTAACTTCTGAAGTGGTGATAAGGTCAACAGAAATACCGTACTTAGCAAAAATGCTGAAAATGTTAGCCAAGAAACCACAAGCACCGATCATGTTAGGGCTCTGAAGGGTAAGGAGTTTCTGGTTACGACGTAAAGCTACAGCACGGAAGGTTGGCTTTGATTCAGTTTCAGAACGAACCCAAGTACCACCAAGTTCAGGGTTCTTAGAAGAACCTACGAATACAGGGATGTTACGACGTACAGCTGGGAAAATGGTAGCTGGGTGTAATACCTTAGCCCCGAAGGTAGCCATTTCAGCAGCTTCAGAGAAAGTAATTTCAGGGATTACAGCAGCTTCTTTTACCATGCGTGGGTCAGTAGTGTAGATACCTGGAACGTCAGTCCAGATTTCAATAGCGCTACATTGTGGAATAGCTTCGCCAAGGAGAGCTGCAGAGTAGTCAGAACCACCGCGACCGAGAGTTGTAGTTTGGCCAATAGCGTTAGAGCCGATAAAGCCCTGAGTTACAATAATGGTTTCACCATCAAAGAGTGGAACAAGCTTTTCTTTAGCAGAATTGCTAAGTACTTCAATGATTGGAGCAGCTTTACCAAATCTGTTGTCAGTACGCATTACAGTACGTACGTCAAACCACTTAGCCTTAAAGCCTAAGCTCTTAAGAACTTCAGTGAAAAGCTTAGTAGACATGATTTCACCGTAAGATACGATACGGTCAGTCAAAGCATCATCATGTTCAATGATGGCGTGGTTAGCAAGGTCTTTGATTTCGTGTAAAAGCTTTTCGATTTCGGAAGTGATTTCCTTTGGGGAACCAAGATCGTTAAGAATTGAGAATTCGATTTGGCTCAACTTGAGCATGCGATCTTCGATGCCCTGAGCATCAAGGTTGCCAGAAGAAAGTTCTACCAACAAATTGGTTACCCCGGCGCTTGCGCTTAAGACTACAAGCTTAGTATGAGGATTGTTGGTAACGATCTTTGCACAATTGCACATTGCCGGGTAGTTAGCAACGCTAGTACCACCGAACTTGGCAACACAAACTTTGTTCATTTGGAACTCCTAATAGGATTAGTTAATTAAATGGTTTGAGTTACCTAAGGAGAGCGTATTAAAGGCGGGGATTATCATCCGCCAGAAGCACTTCACCTTAAGTGTGACAGCCTGAAGGATTCAGCCTCCATGGCCGACAGTAGATGTCTATGTCACGACAATTCATACTGCCTCGGCTCTTCATTCCATCTTCTAGCTTAGTGACATGTGGTAATTGCTAGAATACCTAAGAAGAGCGCCTCTTCTGGGTCTATAATTCCGAAGAATTTTGAAGAATATTACATGCTTTAAAAGTGTTTGTCTATGAATATTTGTGCTGTAAGTGGGAGTTTTATAAGGTTTAACTAGATAAAAACGCCTCAATGTGCTTGAAAAATTTTGTTTATGATTGCTAGTTGCTGATTTGATTGTTAATACCGGGGCAATATTATTTTGGTGGATTTAAATTTTTCGAGCTTAGCGAACGCTAGAACATATACAAATAACATGATGGTAGAAAAAAAGCCCAGGTATTCCTGAGCTTTTGGGTAACTGATTCAAGTCTTGTTCGGTTTATTTAAGGATAAACCAATTAGCTATGAACTTCGATGATTAAGCTTCGTGCTTATCGTAGTTGATAGTTCTAAACAAGATCTTTGACATACGTTGGTAATTGTAATGTTCGCGCTTTTTCTTAGGAAGTTCTTCGATAGTACCTTGAACAAAGCCCTTTTCAAGGAAGAAGTGGGCTGACTTGGTAGTTAAAACAAAGAGCTTTTTAATATTGCGTTGACGCGCGAGTTCTTCAATCTTATTGATTAAAACATCCCCACGGTTGTTACCACGGTAATTAGGGTGGATGGCTACACAAGCAAGTTCAGCCAAACCTTCTTCTTCATATGGATACAAAGCAGCAGAAGCGATTACCATGCCGTCACGCTTAATCACTACGTAATGGTCGATTTCCATTTCGAGCTGTTCACGTGGACGGTGAATTAAGATGCCTTCAATTTCAAGTGGACGAATGAGTTCCATAAGGGAAGGAATATCGTTGATAGTTGCTTGACTTACTTGTTCAGCACTTTGACGAACGATTTGAGTACCTACACCATCACGAGTGAATAATTCTTGAATAATGGCTCCATTTTGTTCGTGAGATACTAAGTGGCAACGTTCAACCCCACCGCGGCAACTATTGATGGCAGCTCTAAGATAACGGTAGGTGCTGTTATGAATTTCTTCGTCGATGTTGTTGAGGAGCTTTTCGGCTTCGTTAGGGAATAATTCAGCGATAACTTCACCGTTTTCACTAGTTAGCAATTCGTCGTTATTACAGAAGGTAATGAGTTTGTCAGCTCTGATAGAGATGGCAACTTGAGCTGCGATATCTTCGCTGTTTACGCTAAAGCTTTCACCGGTAATTGAGTAACCAACTGGAGAGATCAAGACGATTGAATTGTTGTCGAGTTCACGGATGATGTTTTCAGAATCGACTTTACGTACAATCCCGCTATGAATGTAGTCGATCCCATCGCATACCCCAAGAGGGCGAGAGGTGATGAAATTGCCAGAAACTACATTGAGGCGACTACCTTGCATTGGGGTGTTTACCAGTCCCATGGAGAGTTTGGCAGTAAGGTCGATGGTCATATAACCGCAAACACGCTTAATAACGGCGAATGTTTCGTCATCAGCGATACGAATACGTTTATGGAAGTGAGCGGCAATATGATTCTTAGCTAATTCTTCATCAATCTGTTCACGAGCTCCAAAGACCAAAACCAACTTTATACCAAGGCTTTGTAAAAGCGCTAAATCACTGATGATGTCATCAATGTAACTGCTAGAAACTGTAGCACCTGGGATAAGAATAACAAAAGTAGAACCACGATGGTGCTTAAGATACGGGCCACTGTGGCGGAATGCCTGGACGAGGTTGTCGTCAGTGTTTCTGTTCATGCATTTTTCCAAATATAGTCTGACCGGGAAAAACCCGGAGCCGGACGGCAGCCGGTTTAAAAAAAACAGTTGGTGCCTTTAGTCAACATTGCTAAAGAGTGGGCTAATTTTACCGCAAAAAGAGTGAAAGAGATCAATTTTATTGTATGTATTAGCAGTATTTTATTGGATTTTGTTTCTGAAAGTTGATTAAGCAAAAATTAAGTAAATTTTTGAAATAATATTTTGCGATAGTAACTTGGGAACAAGGACTAAAGATCGGAAATCAGTAAAAACTGAAGCCAATAGTAAAAACTAGAGAAAACATGAAGAGATCTAAAGAAAACTAAAGAAAAATAGCACGGGAAAAAACAAGGGCTTAGAAAAATCTAAGCCCTATGTGTATAGTGAATTACATGTTCAAAGCACGACGCTCAAGTAAAATAATAACTTGCTTTTAATATGACTTGAGGTCACATGTAGCAAGTTAATTGATTTTAGTCGAGGCTGCTTTCGCTTGAATCCATTGAACCTTCATCATCGTCAGAAGAAGCAGTTAAGTTGTGTGTCTTTCTTGGAGAAATTTCACGAAGATACTTCTGATAAACCTTGGCGTAGATAGCAGGGGTAAGATCTGGATTCTTCATCTGTTCTACGAATTCTTTTTCAGTATCGTCAGCAGGTTTTCTGCTTGCGGTGTAAAGGTCGGTCATAACGGAACCACATTCTTCTAGAAGTTCAGATTCCTTAATTGAAAAACGACCGCTACGTCTAATTCCGCGCGGAAAATGAAAGAAATCGTTAAATGGTTTGTCTGACTTAAAACTCATATTCTTTTCTCTTCTGATTAATAACTATGCCCCAGGATTCTTGTTCCTGGTCCGGCGGAAGCTAGCCGAGGTTAAAGAGACCTTGGTCTGCCGTATTGTGCAATAAAAGTATGGTATTTTATAGTGAATTAGGCACTAAAGCAATAAAGAGAGAATATATTTGCACTTAGAGACCCACTTATGAAGTCGGAAAGAGGTGGTTTGGTAGAAAGGAAGGAAAATTTACTAAAAAAAGAGATGAAAGCGTGAAATACACTGTAAAAATACATTAGGTTTATAGACTCTTGTGACTTATAATAGGCAAATTGTACAGTTTAGTTATGGATATTTGGCAGTTGTAGAAATGCTGAACACTGGGGGATTATATGGCAGACGAAAGCAGTAACCGTTCTTCTAACTTTATAACACAGATTATTGATGAGGATCTTAAAAGCGGAAAGTATACTAAGGTTGCTACCCGTTTTCCTCCTGAACCAAACGGTTACCTCCATGTGGGGCATGCAAAGTCTATTTGTTTGAATTTTGGGATTGCTCGTGATTACGGTGGGACATGTAATCTTCGTTTTGACGATACCAATCCAAGTAAAGAAGATACTGAATATGTAGAATCAATTAAGAGAGATGTTAATTGGTTAGGTTTTGAATGGAATGGGGAACCAAGATACTCATCTAATTACTTTGATGCATTGTATGGTTATGCAGTTGAACTCATCAACAAAGGTTTAGCTTACGTTGATGAATTAACACCAGAACAGATTCGTGAATACCGTGGTACTTTGACTGAACCTGGGCGTAACAGTCCATACCGTGATAGAGCTCCTGCGGAAAACCTTGAACTTTTTGAAAAAATGCGCGCAGGTGAATTTGCTGAAGGGACCGCTTGTTTACGTGCGAAGATCGACATGGCTTCACCATTTATTTGTATGCGTGACCCTGTAATCTATCGTATTAAGTTTGCGACCCACCATCAGACTGGGGATAAGTGGTGCATTTACCCAATGTACGATTTTACTCACTGTATCTCTGACGCTATTGAAGGCATTACCCATTCTATCTGTACTTTGGAATTCCAAGATAACAGACGTTTGTACGATTGGGTACTTGAACATATCACAATTGATTGTCATCCGCATCAGTACGAATTCTCAAGACTTAACTTAGAATACGCCATTACTTCAAAGCGTAAGCTAAATCTCTTAGTTACCGAAAAGATCGTTGATGGTTGGGATGATCCAAGAATGCCGACTATTTCTGGGATGCGTCGTCGTGGTTATACCCCAGCTTCTATTCGTGAATTTTGCCGTCGCATTGGGGTAACAAAGCAAGACAACACTATTGAAATGTTAGCTTTGGAATCTTGTGTACGCGAAGATCTTAATGAAAATGCTCCACGTCGTATGGCAGTACTTAAGCCTCTTAAGGTTGTAATTGAAAATTATCCTGAAGGCCAAGTTGAAGAAGTTGAAGCGCAAAACCATCCACTTAAACCAGAAATGGGCAGTCGTAAGTTGCCATTTGCGCGTGAAGTATTTATTGAAGCTGATGACTTTAGAGAAGAAGCTAATAAGAAGTACAAGCGTTTAGTTCTAGGAAAAGAAGTACGTTTGCGTTACGGTTATATCATCAAAGCAGAAAGATGCGACAAGGATGAAAACGGTAATGTAACTTGCGTTTACTGTACTTATATTCCAGAAAGCTTAGGTTGTGATGTTCCAGATCATAAGCCAAAGGGGGTTATTCATTGGGTTTGTGCGGTACCTGGTAAGTATGCAAATGCTGAAATCAGAATGTATGGCCGTCTCTTTAATGTACCAAATCCTGGCAGCGCAGACGATTTCCTTTCTACTATTAATAGCGATTCACTCGAAGTGATTGAAGGGGCTTGTGTAGAATTACCTTTGGCTGAAGTTAAGCCATTAGAAAGTTTCCAATTTGAAAGAACTGGTTACTTCTGTGCGGATGAAAAGCTTTCAGCAGGGGATAAGAAAGTCTTCAATTTAACCGTTGCGCTTAAAGAAGACGCTGCCAAAGTGACTGCTTAAAACAAAGGTTTGAGCGAAAAGAAATTTTAGCCGGGAACTAAAACGAAAATCTATAGTCAAATTATGAGTTCGTTGACAATTAGGAACATCATAGAATTAAACTTTTAAAGATTTTAAGTTTGTAGTTGCCGGTCATGTTTACAGATGCTCCAACTTGAAAACTGGTTGGAAGTCTATATAATTTAAATGGTGTTTGTCGCACATAATTACCGAGGGTTTATATGAATAGCGAAGATTTATACGACAAAGATGGTGATTTAGCTGAAGAAAATGAAGCAAATGAAACTTCAGCTCCTGCAATAAGTGATGATTTTGAAGTAGTTCTTAATCGTCGTGCACCAAAGGGTGACGTGTTTATTCAGGTGTTCCCAAGAACTAGACATTGGATCCGTGCAGGTGTTAGACCAGAAAAAATCTATCGTGAAGATAAGGATCTAAACGGCAATTATTTTGCCTTTGAAAAGACCATGAAGGATCCTACTTTCAACATTGTAGATGGCGTTCGTTATATTAAATTCCGTTGCCAGATTGCTTTGACTGAACTTGAAATTGAAATTTCATTTAGTCACATTGAAATTGCATACCTTGATGGTTCAGGCCAGCTGGGCAATTTCATGCAAGTTAAGGAAGGGACTCAAGAATGCGGTGAACTCGAAAACGCATTTGAGATCGTTCTTAGCAACTTGGCAGCTTATCTTAGCAAGGTAAAGAATTAATAATTGCCGACAATTCCGGAGGTGGTTTGGGTGCAAGTACGGGCCTTTAGCGCTCGCTTGGATCATAAACTCCTCCGGTTTTGTAGTTTAACGTGGAGAAAATTGATTATGAAAAAAATGATTACTTGCTTAGTAGCAGCTATTGGTTTGGCGTGTGGCGTAATGGCTCAAGCCGAAGTTTCTGCTGACGTTTCTAGTATTATTGCTGGCTCTGGTTTAAACAACTTACAAAAGAAAGCTTTAACCCAGTATGCTGATAGCCTTGATCAAATTGTTTCAGTTTCTTTAACTGACCGTAGTGCGGTAATTAACACTAACAAAGACTTTATGCGAGCTCAACAGTGTTTAGCTGAAGTATATGGTATCGATCAAAAACCAGATATGATGCGTGTTAGCCGTAAGATTTTTAATACTGTATTTAGCAATGATGATTTAATGAGACAGTATCACAAATTCTTAGGTCAAGCTCGCCAAGAAGGGGATAATGCACTTCCTGGTGATGCTAAAGCTTGTCGTTAAATAAAGCCCATTCGTTTATTATTTTTTTAATTTGGTGCCTGTTTTGAAATTAAGAACCCTGCTCACTATTTTTGCAGGAACAGTTGGTTACTTATCCATTTGTTCCTGTTCTAGTTTCTGGGGCGGCGTAAATGCTGATGTCCGAGAAGCCAACAACAACTTTTCTTACGTTGATGCACAATCTACGGAGCGGCCTTTGGTTCAACCGGCAGGCACAGATCCGATTGTCTATTCAGATAGATTCAAAGTTTCTAAGCCTGTAACTGATGCTAGAGCTGTGCTAATAGGTCGTGACGTTGATATTCGTCCACCGCAGAAGATTATTTCTTTGAACAATAATGTGGAAGTTTTTCAAGACGGTGACTTAGCTCAGGTATGGTTTTATCCTCAGGAAAACGGAACCAAAGTTACAGCCAATGACTTGTTATATACCCTGTTTCATTTATTCAGAAAATTAGGGATTGAAGTTGACCAATTGGATGTTGCTAACAGTATGGTGAAAACTGATTGGTTTGAGGGGACAGAATTTGTCCACCCATATAATCTTGAAGATTCATCAAATGGGGTTATTCGTTATCGTCAACGCTATGTATTTAGATTGCTTCGTAATTCCGAAGGGGCTCCTGGAGTTGTGGTGCAGTTGGTTGACAACGAAATGCAGGAAGCGGATGGGACTGAACTTGCGGATGGTTTGACCCGTTTTGAACCAGCTCGTTTTTCGGCTTTGATGGCTAACCGTTTACTTGAAACTTATTATGATGAAGTCATGATTGCTTCAAATAAAGGTAGAAATGCTGAACTTTCTGTTGAGTTAGGACGAGATAATAACGGTCTTCCATGTTGGTTGTTAGACATTTCCTTTGCTGATACCTACAAACTTTTACAGAACCTCCTAATAGCCTACGATATTGATATTAAAGAGTACTCTTCTTCGGATGGGGAAATTTTAGTTGATTACGATGAACTAGATCCGGAGTTTTGGCAACAACAAGACGTGGAACCATGGGGCTTGGTTTCAGAAAAATATAAATTTAAGATCGGTGTGGTTGGGGATAAAGTATCCATCAGTCTTTACGATAAAAATGATGCTCCGGTACCTGCTGGGGTGATAGCACGCATGTATAGTGGCTTTGCTTCATCATTAAATAAACAATTTTTGCGTGATAAACGTAATAGTTCTACAAAGAAGTAGTAAATTGCGCTAAAATACAAATCGTTTTAAAACACAAAACTAATCTTTAATTGGAGTTTTTTTCAAATGGAAAAGAAAGCTGAACTTTATCGTGGTAAGGCAAAGTCAGTATTTGCAACTGATGATCCTAAGCGTTTAATCATGTTATTCCGTGACGACACCTCTGCGTTTGATGGTCAGAAGATTGAACAGCTCGCTCGTAAGGGTAAGACAAACAACAAGTTTAACTACTTTATCATGAAGAAGTTAGAAGCTGCTGGCATTCCAACCCAGATGGAAGAAATGCTTAATGATAACGAAATCGTTGTTAAGAAGCTTGATATGGTTCCAGTAGAATGTGTAGTTCGTAACTATACCGCTGGTTCTATCTGCCGTCGTCTTGGTGTTGAAGAAGGTATTGAATTAAAGACTCCAACCTTTGAATTCTTCCTTAAGAATGACGCACTTCACGACCCAATGGTTAACGATTCTCACATCATTGCATTCGGTTGGGGTACTGAAGAACAGATCGCTGAAATGAAGTCTTTAAGCCTTAAGATTAACGACATTCTTAAGAAGCTTTTCGATGACGCTGGTCTTCTTCTCGTTGACTACAAGCTTGAATTCGGTTTGTTCGATGGCAAGCTCGTTCTTGGTGACGAATTCTCTCCAGATGGCTGCCGTCTTTGGGACAAGGAAACTCGTAAGAAGCTTGATAAGGACCGTTTCCGTCAGGGGCTCGGTGGAGTTATCGAAGCTTACGAAGAAGTTGCACGTCGTATCGGTTGCCCACTTGATTAATAATGTGGTCACAGCTTTTTAATTTTTAAAAAGTTGTGTATAATGCACGCGTCTTAGGGCTGTCAATTGACAGTCCTAAGTTTCAAGAAAACACAAAATTCATTGCCACTTTAGCTTAGTCGGTAGAGCAATTGTTTCGTAAACAAGAGGTCGCAGGTTCGATTCCCGCAAGTGGCACCACCTTTACTATCCATCCTTTATATTTCTCGTTCTCGACATCGAACTGTTCTTTGGCACTTTTTTATTCTCTTTTTATAAGCTATATTTATGCTCACATCATCTGCTAAGAACTATTAACAACTAATTAACGGATTTGACTATGATAAAAGAGAGTGATTTGCTTATCAGTCTACCCTTCGGTAGAACCAAGACAATCAGAGACCACAATAATCTAGTTCCCAAAATCTTTCGATACTTGGTCATGTAAGTGACCTCCTTATAATGAATTTACACCGATTGGGTGTACATCTTCAT
Organism: uncultured Succinivibrionaceae bacterium; assembly: GCA_900539665.1. GTDB lineage: Bacteria > Pseudomonadota > Gammaproteobacteria > Enterobacterales > Succinivibrionaceae > WG-1. The sequence goes on from UQCV01000016.1 coordinate 18,489, forward strand.
TATAAGACTTTTGTATTAAAATGGTTTCCTTTAAACCGGAATTGCGTTTTCCATAGTCCGGACAGACGGTGTAATCAGCCCCGAATTACTCATTGGGTTAAGATATACCGCCAAACTGTCAAAGTGCAAAATGTCAAGGTAAGCTAAACTAAACTAAACAGTACATAAAAATTAAACTGCGTAGGCTTTAGATGGCTTGTTGGCAGCATTCATCCTTTAGGTAGTAAACGTCTCTGGGAGTTCACAAGAGAGTAAGTTTTACTATTTTAACTAATGGTGGTATAGAGCTTCATATGGATGTTTGAAGAGGACTAATTTTTTTGAGAGAAAACGTGGTGGATAATTGCACTTAGATATTGTTCCAAATGAAATGGAGGAGAGGAAAGGATGAAGGAAAGAATGAAGGAAAGAATGAAGGAAAGGAAGGAAAGGAAGGAAAAAACGGAGTAGGAGAGACGACCTTAGTTTATTGGCTTTTATACCACAGAATGATTAAAAACGTGCCTAAATGGTGCAAAAATACCCAATTGGAGTAAATTTGTTAAAATAGTAAAAAAATCTTTGACAATGAAAATCAGTATTGTATAATGAGCTCACACAAACAAAGCCCAGATAGCTCAGTCGGTAGAGCAGGGGATTGAAAATCCCCGTGTCGGTGGTTCGATTCCGCCTCTGGGCACCATCAGAATTCATTTCTGTGTCTTTTGTGCCGGCTTAGCTCAGTAGGTAGAGCAACTGACTTGTAATCAGTAGGTCAACAGTTCGATTCCGTTAGCCGGCACCATCTAAATTACTCCTTTTTTCTTTATCTCATAATCTCAGTAACCAAACATATTTTTTTATTTAATTTTTATAAAACCTTAAAATTATTTAATCTTATTTTATTTACCACGTCTTATTATCAATCTTATTATCAATCTTATTATCCATTCGATTAACCATTAGATTATTTTTGATTTACCCAAGATACTAAAATTACCCCTTTTGGGGGCTTCTTTGAGGCTCTAGTCTGTTGTGACCTTGAGTTGGCACATTCTCCTTAATCTTGAAATTTTATTATTAGGAATTTAAATGTAGTTGTTCCTAACTTTGGCTAATGTTCCTAACACCTAACACCTAACACCTAACACCTAGCTTTGGTGGCTATTTCCTAAGTTAGGTTTTGGGTGGAGTGAAATTGGTGGATGTTATAAAACTAAGGTTAAAACGCGCGCTAAATGATTAACAAATGACCAAATGCATCTTAATTTTAAATATTTTAGAAAAATTTCTTGCTATAAAAATAAAAGTCTGTAGAATAAGCCCTGTTGCCCAGATAGCTCAGTCGGTAGAGCAGGGGATTGAAAATCCCCGTGTCGGTGGTTCGATTCCGCCTCTGGGCACCAGTTCCTTCAAACGCTTAATTGCGTTTTTTTTGTCTCTAAAAAATCTGAATTCTTCTTCTGTTATTCCTTTTTGTTTTAACAACCTTATTGTAGTTTTCTATTTTTTACCCTGCACCAAATTTTTATTTTCTAAGTTCTGGTTTCTCATTTACCATCCCTCGGTTTTTGTATCTGAATAACGTGTCGATTTTGCTGTTTATTTTAGATATGTTGTGGTTTTAGTGCTGATGGTATTAACTATTTAATCTTAGGGACTTTTGTGGGCTTAAGTTTGAAGGATTATTAACCTAAAATTAACCAACTTGAGTGGCTAGATTTAGCTTGTGACTTTCAGGTATTTAAATTTATCTTTTCCGCAATGAATAGATCCGACATTAAAAAAATAATATGTTAAAATCAAAACGTTTCCAAGGCGCAAGAGGTTTATAAGACAAAGCTTTGGGGATGAAGTATTTTTGTTTTTTTTTGCTGATGCTTTTGGGACATAGGCAGAAAAATTGATTAGTTAGATTTAAATTTAAAAAGAAAATATAAAAGCCCAAGGCAAAGTTATGCCCAAGTTTGCTTTTTCATGCGATGTTGTTCTGGAGCTGAATATTGCATAGCAATTGTTAAATAGAAGTGTTTTGAGTTGCGTGTAGTTCACAAATATCCCATTAAAAATATAAGATTAGTTCAATATGGTCTCATAATAGGTGTTAAGCACTAAGCATGGATTGATTATGGACCACTTTAGTTTAGCTCACACAAGGCGTCGTAATTACAAGTAAGGACTACATATGAAAGATTCTGATAATTCAATTGCCACCGTTGATAAGAACAACATGGCTAATGAGGTAGCTCCAAAAGCTGAAGCAGTTGCAAATTCAGTAGATGCGGCTAAACCAAAAACTAAAACAACAGCGTCTCGCACTAAAAAGACCACAAGTACGGCGACTAAAAAAACTACTGCTTCAACTAGAAAAGCTCCAGCTAAAAAAGTAGTAGGGCAAACAGAAGCTAGCAATGAAGTTAGTCCAAAAGCAAGTTCTGAGGAGTCTAAGCTTGCTAAAAGTAATGCTACAACTTCAGCAACTCAAGCCGAAGAACAAGCGCCGGTAAAAAAGCGTTCCACTAGAGCTAAAGCTAAAGTAGCAGCCACATCTAGTAAGGCTACAACTAAAGCAGAAGAATTAACGCAAGATACCACAACCGTAAAAACTGTAGCCTCTAAGACTCGAGCCTCAAGTCGTACTAGTAAAGCTACAACCAAAGCGACTAGTTCAAGAAATAAAGAAGCTAATAGCGTAACTAAAGCTAAGGCGCCAGCTAAAGCTCGCACTCAAACCAAATCTCAAGCAACCTCAAAACAAGTTGCACCGGTAAGCGCTAAATATGCAGCACCATCAGAATTTACTCCACGTGGGACTGTGCGTCCACTAGATGAAGTGTTAGATAGTATGCTTGGGATTTCAAATCGAGCTAATTTGGGAGCTAAAAAAGTTTCTCCGGGTCCGACCAAAGCTACTCCTACATCTACAACTGCAACTACAGCCCCTGTATCTTCAACAACCAAGACTACCAAGCAGACTGCTCGTAAGCCAAACACAAAGTTTGAAACTCCACAGGCGGTGAGTGCTAGTGTGTCCCCAAGTGTCAACTTTGAAGAACCGGCGCCAAGTTCCTTAGAATCTAATGTTGATTCCACTTTCAATATGAATTTACCTATTAGTAGTAAATTCCCGGAAGTGACTTTAAGTTCAGGTCAAACAGCTCCTATGCTTGCCGTGATCTGTAAAGCTATTGCTATCACCCCAATGTTCTTAGGTGACCAAATGGACAATTGTCGTTTAGGGGTTGATGGGCAGGTTAGACTTGAAGATCTTAAAGCTGTAATCAATGGTAAATCGCGCTTTTTAATCGATTTACAAGCGCGCATTAAGTTCTTAGTAAATAGTGGTAGCCGCAGAAGCTTTACGATTACTAAGATTGTAGAAGCAGTGTACGAGCTCATTACTTCTGAAGAGTTGTCCGTCTTTAGAATGCCTAAGTATATCGTCTTTGCGCCTGAAAGCGACATAGTAGAACTTGAAGGCCAAGTAGCCTTTGCATACCACGAAGAAAAGATCATCGATTGGGTTTCTCGTTCATTTACTACCGAATTTGTTCCCGATTCTTCATATAACGAAGAACTCGAGAAGAAGAGACATAAAGATGAAGCTAAGGCGTTTACTTTAGCTGATAAATACAGATTGTATGTGCCAAGTAATGAAGTTTTTCATGGGGACTTGGTGCGCGTACTTTTAAATAAAAAGGCTAACATTGCGTATCTCAAGACTATTGTGCAAGAACACAATATGGTGTTAGGTCGTATTGTCCGCACCAGCTCTGGTTATGAATTGACTCCTGATGATGTCAAATTGACTAATATTCGTTACGTATTTCAAGAAGATAGCGATATTGGTGAAGCCAAAATGGGGTCGGTTGTTATTTGCCAAATCGTAAAACGTCATGTTAAACGTTTAGTTTACAAAGTAGTGGTGGCAGAAGTCTTAGGGGAATTTGAACGCCTTGATATTCAAATTAAGATGGCTATTTCCCGCAGTGGTTTGCCATACGAATGGAATGATCGTGTTCGTAAGCAAGTCGCAAAAATTTCTGATGAAGTCCATGAAAAGGATAAGAAGAAGCGAGTCGATTTGCGTGATTTGCCATTAGTTACAATCGATGGTGAAGATGCGCGAGATTTTGACGATGCGGTATGTTGTAAGAAAGAAGGTTCTGGTTACCGTTTGTATGTTGCTATTGCTGACGTTTCATACTACGTGAGAACAGGAACACCTTTAGATAACGAAGCTAGACATCGTGGTAACTCTGTATACTTCCCAAATTACGTGGTACCAATGCTTCCGGAAAAGCTCTCCAACGGCCTATGTTCTCTTAATCCATTAGTTGATAGACTTTGTATGGTCTGTGAAGTGTTTGTAGGTAGTGATGGTACCTTAGGGGATTATAGTTTCTATCCTGCAGTCATGAATTCCCATGCACGTTTTACTTACACTGAAGTAGCTTCAATTTTGGCGGGGAATAAGCCAACAAATCCTGATTATGAACCGTTAGTGCCAGCGCTCAACAATTTGTATGACTTGTATAAAGCCTTGAAGCAATCAAGAACCAACCGTGGGGCTATCGAGTTTGAATCTGAAGAAGTTCGCTTTGTGTTTGATGAAAATTTAAACATTGCCGATATTCTTCCGGTGGCACGTAATGATGCGCATATGTTAATCGAAGAATGTATGATTGCAGCTAACGTTTGTGCGGCTAAGTTCGTGGAAGATCATAAGGGTGAAACTCTATTCCGTGTACACGCAAGACCTAGTGAAACTAAGCTCCAAGCTTTTAGAGCTTTCTTAGCTCCAATGGGCTTGTCTTTAGCAAGTGGCAACACTCCAACTAGTGCGGATTATGCTGAATTTGTTCGTAGCATTGGCAATCATCCGAATAAGAAAATAATTTTGGTGATGATGTTAAGATCTATGTCCTTGGCCGAATATACTCCGGATAATGGGGGGCATTTTGGGCTTTCTTTAGGCCAATATGCACACTTTACTTCGCCAATTAGAAGATATCCAGATTTACAGTTGCACCGTGAAATTAAGTTCTTGTTAGGTCGAATAGGTCAAGCAGGTGGGGTTGCGTTCTCTGATAAGAATGCCGAATCTATGGGCTCAAAGCAGTACACCTACGAAGAACTAGAAACTTTAGGAGAAAGCTGTAATACCACTGAACGTCGCGCCGATAAGGTAACTGGCGAAGTGGAAGCTGCGTTAAAGGCTCGTTTCATTACTCAGTTCCAAGGTATGATGCTCCCAGGTGTAGTGACTAACGTAACTAACTTTGGCCTCTTTGTAACTATTGAACGCTTCAAAATTACAGGGCTTGTGCACGTCTCATCTTTATCAAAAGATTACTTCGAGTTTGATAGTAATAACTGCATGCTCATTGGGGCTAACACTGGGGTTCGTTATAAGTTAGGCGATAAAGTAAATGTCATCATTGATACTGTGGAAACTGAAAGTGGCCATATTGGCATGCTATTGCAAAAATCTGCTACCACGGGGACTAAACGTAAAAATGCGGGACACAAGGCTGAACCGGTTAACGCTTTAGAACAATACGTAGGTGGTGAAGCTGTTGATAACCAGGAAATTAATACAATCATTAGAACCTCTATGGCTCGTTGGGATAATATAAGCGAAGCCCCAACTGATCTTGGGGTGATGACGGTTACTGGTCGTCGTGAATTGGAAAGCTATGTGCCAAAAGTTAAATCACGTAAAAAGTCTGAGGCAGATAAATCAGACCAAAAGGGTGGCGCGGAAAAAGGTGACAAAAAGTCTAGCAAAAACTCAGGCAAAAAGTCAGGCAAAAAGAAGTCTGAAAAAAAAGCTGACAAAAAGTCTGACAAAAAGTCAAAAGCCGACAAAAAGCCACAAGTGACCACAAGAAAAAAAAGAAGTCCTTAGAGCCTAAGTCAGAGGTAAAGGAAACTGAAACCACTTCAGAAAAGTAGTTTTAGGATTGCAAAGTAAAGGCCAATGAAGCGTTGCGAAGCTTCATTGGCCTAACCATTAAATAGTGCCACCCTTGATGGGAGGCTTGCTTGATTATTAAGAGAGAAGTTTAAATGAGCGCTAAACAAGATTTTATTTACGGGATTCACGCTGTAAAGTCAGCCCTAGAAACAGAACCTGAACGCATTTTAGAAGTATTTGTGCTAAAAGGTCGTGATGATAAGCGTTTATCTGAAATTGTTGAAGGGCTTAGAGACATGGGGATTGCGGTAAACTTTTGTGCGCGCAAGAGTCTCGATGAAAAAGTTTTTGGTGGGGTGCACCAGGGGATTGTGGCACGCGTAAAATCAGCCAAGGAACTTGGGGATAATGAGCTTTGGGACTTACTTGAACAAAAGCCAGAACCATTTTTGTTGATTTTAGATAACGTAACCGATCCACATAACTTAGGTGCTTGCCTCCGTAACTGTGACGCTACTGGGGTTAATGCTGTTATTACCGCTAAAGACCACAGTGCTGCTTTGACCGGTACTGCTCGTAAGGTAGCTTGCGGAGCTGGTTCTACGGTCCCTGTATTCTACGTAACTAATCTTGCTCGCGTGATGCGCGAATTAGCTGATCGTGGGGTGCGTTTAGTGGGAACTGCAGGGGAAACTGATAAGTTAGTTTACGATTGCGACTTAACTGGCGCCCTTGGTATTGTTATGGGCGCCGAAGACACTGGGATGCGCCGCTTAACTCGTGAATGCTGTGATGAATTAGTAAAGATTCCGATGTATGGTACCGTTACTAGTTTGAACGTTTCAGTGGCAACTGGTGTTTGCTTGTACGAGGCTGTAAGACAGCGTTTAGCTAAGAAGTAATAGTAATTCTTCTAAATACATTTAAAGAATTATTACGGGGCTAAGATTAAGGTGCAAAGCTGGCTTAATTGAGGCTCCGTTTTTTATCTAAAATCTCCAAGAAGACTCCTTCCTCTTTAGGAGGGAGATGAATTGGTTTTTTGCTCTTACCTCTTTTGAGCTTAAATATATGATAATATACTAAGAAAAAGTAATGTAGTGGACTTAGAAGTCCTATACAGTAGAGGTGAAGTGGACACACCTGTAAGAATAAGGATAGCATAGCTATCAAACTTCTTTAGAATTACTCTAATGAGTAATTACGAAGCTCCCACCTCTTTAGGTGGTGAGTAGTTCACGGTGAAAATAATAAGGTTTTTAGAAAAGATAATTTGGCGGTTCCCAAAAGGCAAAACTTAAGTCGTTTTGAAGAAAAATAACTCTAAATAAAGCAGCCGCTTTGTCTTGGCATAAAAGCAGAAAATAATTGCGACAAAAATGCGCAAAATGCTTGCTAAAGATCCAATTACCATATAAAATGCACCGCTAATTCCAGTCAATTTTTTTAGTTCCTTGCCCGTTAAAGACAGACTGGAGCTTTATGGGCTTATATCCGAAAGGGGCATGACAAATGCGTCATTATGAAATTGTGTTCATGGTTCATCCAGACCAGTCAGAACAGGTTCCTGGCATGATCGAACGCTACAAAGGCATCATCGAAAAGGCTGAAGGTAAGATCCACCGTTTAGAAGATTGGGGCCGTTGCAACCTCGCTTATCAGATCGATAAGCTTCACAAGGCTCACTATGTTCTCATGAACGTTGAAACTGACCAGAACGTAATCGATGAACTCGAATCTCTCTTCCGCTATAACGATGCAGTAATTCGTCACTTGACTATCCGTGTTAAGGATGCTGTAACTGAACAGTCTCCAATGGCTAAGTCTCGTGAAAACCGTCGTTCACGTGAAAACGTTGAAAGTGTTGAATCTAACGTAGCTGAAGCTACTGCTGAAATTGCAGTTGCTGCTGACGAAGAATAAAAGGAGATTCTAAATGGCTCATTATTTCCGTCGTCGTAAATTCTGCCGTTTCACTGCAGAAGGCGTATCTGAAATCGATTACAAGGATGTAGCAACTTTAAAGAACTACATCACTGAATCTGGCAAGATTGTTCCAAGCCGTATCACTGGTACTAGCGCAAAGTATCAGCGTCAGCTTGCTGTTGCAATCAAGCGTGCACGTTACTTGGCTTTATTACCTTACACTGATTTACACAGCTGCAAGTAATTTAGGCCTAACTCAAATTTTTCTGTTAATACCGAGGAAAGGTAATGGAAGTTATTTTATTAGATAAGATCGCTCACTTGGGCGGTTTAGGTGACAAGGTTAAGGTTAAGAGCGGTTTTGCTCGTAACTATCTTATCCCTCAGAAGAAAGCTGTTATGGCTACTAAGGCAAATCTTGAAAAGTTCGAATCTATGCGTGCAGAACTTGAAGCTAAGATTGCTAAGGAACTTGCTGAAGCTCAGGAACGTTGCGCTAAGCTCGTTGAAATCGCTGAAGTTACTATCGCTGCTAAGGCTGGTGACGAAGGTAAGCTTTTCGGTTCTATCGGTACCCGTGACATCGCTGAAGCACTCGGCAATGCTGGTGTTGAAGTACACAAGAGCGAAATCCGTCTTTCTGATGGCGTTCTTCGTACTGTTGGTGAATTTGAAATCGTTGTTTCATTCCACCCAGATGTTAAGGCTTCTGTAAAGGTTAACGTTGTTGCTGAAAAGTAATCTAAGTTAAACTTAAAAGCTTAAAAAAAGCGGAAAGATTAATTTCTTTCCGCTTTTTTGTTGGGCAATTAGAAGTAAAGAATTTGCCGGATAAACCAAAGACGACAACATCGGGTGAAAAAGGTCCCAAAGAACAAAAAAATACCCCTTTAAGTTCTAGGCTTAAAGGGGGTTGTTCTAAGATAGAGGGGTTTAGGCGATACGCTGTTCTAAGCCAGTCATTTCACTTGTGAAGTAATGTACGCTCTTACGGGCGTTCTCAGAAATAGGGTGGGCTACAAGCTCACCTTTTTCAATGCCCACACTAAGGCCACCACGACCTTCAAGCAGCAGTTTAACGGCATAATCACCTAATCTACTAGCTAAAATGCGGTCCATAGCGGTAGGGACGCCACCACGCTGTAAGTGGCCTAAGGTAATAGCACGGCATTCAATCCCAGTGGCTAATTCTATTTCACTAGCAAGGGCTTGTGGTGCCACCATGTTTTCACTTAAAGCAACTAAACCATGGCGTTTACCTGAGGAAAAAGCTCGGCTGATACGGGAAAAGAGTTCTTCTTTATTAAATTCAGCTTCAGGGAAAATTGTAAATTCAGCCCCGCCGGCAATCCCGCTAAATAAGGCGAGGTCACCACAGTGACGGCCCATGATTTCGATAACTGATACGCGTTTATGTGAGTTACATGTATCTCTTAAACGGTCCATACATTCGGTAATTGTATTGAGCGCCGTATCAAAACCAATGGTAAAGTCTGTACCATGGATATCGTTGTCGATAGTGCCTGGAATCCCGATGCATGGATATCCCATTTCAGTTAAGCGGAGAGCAGCGGTATAAGAACCATCGCCGCCTATAACCGCAAGAGCGTTAATATCGCGTTTTTGTAAGTTGACGATAGCTTCTGCGCGGATTGATTCTTCTTTAAAGGCTTCAAAGCGAGCAGTGCCTAAAATAGTCCCGCCACGGTTGATAATATCATTAACTGAAGCGCAGTCGAGGCGTGAAATGCGGTCTTTGTGTAAACCTAAAAAACCATCTCTAATGCCATAAACTTCAAGGCCGGCGCTTATTCCTGCGCGTACAACGGCTCTAATGGCGGCATTCATGCCAGGGGCGTCGCCACCACTTGTTAAGACGGCAATGCGCTTGATAGCCCCGAGATTATTTAGTTCGCTAGTTGGGGCGGTTGTTGAGACTTCTACTGAGCTTTTTGTGGTATTGTCCATTTTTATTCTCTTCTGAGTTTATAGAAATAGAATGACAAAAAGGGTCATAAAATTCTATTTTTAATTTGTTTTAATAATTAAACTCAGCCTTTTTGTTACCTGTCAAAAAGGTGGTTTCTAAATTTTAACTTCCGTATTTCATTCTACCTTAATGCGGCTTTAAGTAAATAGCAAAAACTAAAGTTAATTCTTATTTTTTTGCGCCTCCGCATTTGTTAATAAAAGGCTTGACGGGGCAGTGCATTTTTATTATCTAGGGCGTAAGCCTGAGTCTTTTTGAGGTAAGAATTTGGGAAATTTTTGTTAATTAGACAATTTAGGTAAATTGTAATTATTTTAAGTTGAGGTAAAACGTATAGAGAGGAGAGGTTTTAAGAATTGGCGTTGTGTTTGGAGGACTTTTCCCTGTAAAAAGCGTGTTTACCCCTTGGAATTTTTAGCTATTTTTAAGGATCTAAAATTAAATCTAAGCCACCTAGGTTAGGTTCTGCATAAAACAATAAAGTCCTAACAGAGTTAGGACTTTATAAGCTTTAAAAAGCGATATTACTTAGCAGCGTTGATGATAGCAGCGAAGTCAGCAGGCTTAAGAGAAGCACCACCAACTAGACCACCGTCGATATCAGGCTGAGCGAAGAGTTCTGGAGCAGTCTTAGCGTTGCAAGAACCACCGTAAAGAACCTGTACCTTAGCAGCAGTATCAGCGTCGAAAGAAGCTAAGAATGCACGAATCTGAGCGTGTACGTTCTGAGCGATTTCAGGGGTAGCAGTCTTACCAGTACCGATAGCCCAAATTGGTTCGTAAGCTATAACAGCGTTTTCGAAAGACTTGATACCACAAAGATCGATAACAGCCTTGAGCTGAGTCTTGCAAACGTCAGCAGTCTGGCCAGCTTCGAACTGTTCAAGAGATTCACCAATGCAAAGAACTGGAACGAGACCAGCTTCCTGAGCAGCCTTGAACTTAGCAGCTACAACTTCGTTGGTTTCGTTGTGGTAAGCACGACGTTCGCTGTGACCAACGATAGCATACTTACAACCAAATTCCTTGATCATTACAGGAGAGTTTTCACCAGTGAAAGCACCAGAGGTGTGAACGTCACAGTCTTCTGAACCGTACTGAATAGCAGACCCCTTAGCGAGCTGTTCAACCATGCCGATGAAGATTGCAGGAGCACATACAGCAACTTCTACAGTTGGAGCCTGGTTAGCAGGTTCGATAAGAGCGTTTACTAATGAAGTTACAGATTCTTTAGTGCCGTTTAACTTCCAGTTACCCATTACAAGTGGTTTTCTCATGATATTTAACCTTATCTCTAAAATAAAACGGATTTAAGAGATCCGTTGGTGAGTGAAAAAATCATTATTGATATACAACATCGCATTATATCATGATTTAAAAAGGAGCTCACTACCACAAAATCGTATTTTATTAGTAATTTAAGGGAGTTTAAGGGCTTTTATGAAAACCACCCTAAAAATTTTCTAAGTAGCTCCAACCATTAAAAGCCTTGCCAAATAGCTTATCTCGCAATAGATAGGGGAATTTTAGGAGCGTTGTTTAATGGGTAATTTGTGGGGGTATGGGGCTTGGGTCCATTCTAAAAATTTAATAATTTAACGCAAAAAAAAACGCCAGAGATAAACTCTAGCGTTCGTGTGATTGGTGGAGATGGCGGGATTTGAACCCGCGTCCCAAAAGGCTCCATAACTGCTTCTACATGTTTAGTCTTGCCATTTAAATTTCGCTTTGCAACCGCGGACGGACGCGCTGTCACATTGCTAGACTGTTTAATTTAAGGTTTTTCCACCAGCCGAGGATACACCCTGTCCGATATTGGTGACCCGGAATTCCACCCCAATCGGATAAAGATGGTTCCAGGGTAAGATACAGGTTATTAAGCTGTTCTTACTGTTTGCTCTTTAAAACTGATTAAGCAGCGAGAGCGAAAGATTCATCGTTTGCGATTATCTTTATGCGAGTTTTTAAGAGGCCACCCGCACCTCTACATGCGACATTTACTTCACTCTTCCAGTCGAATCCTAATCATCCCCTTGTACTTTGGGCTCTAAAACTATTTTAGAGCTGATATGGTCATTGTATAAAGAACTTGCTGTAATGTCAATTTTCAAGTGTTTTAATAATGGGTTTTGGTCTAAGACTAAAAAGTTATGGTTCGTAGCGTTTGTGGTTACATCACGAATGGCACGTCGTTACCACCACGTTTGTCACCACCTAGCCATGTTTAGCTGTGTTTGTTTAGCTGTTTTTAGGTTTAGCTGTTATTTGCCACGTAAGTTCTTTTTCATGACTCGGGCTTTATCGCGCTGCCATTCACGGTCTTTTATGGTATCGCGCTTGTCATGATCTTGTTTACCGCGACAAACCCCGATTTCAGCTTTGATAAAACATTTTTTCCAATAAAGCTTAAGTGGTACTGCTGTGACCCCTGCTTTATCGATTTGTCCAATTAGCTTATCGATTTCTCGTCTGTTTAAAAGTAGTTTTCTGGTTCTTGTTGGGTCGCAAACTACATGGCTACAAGCTTGAGATAGTGGGGTAATGGTAGCCCCGAAGAGAAATACTTCATGGTTTTTTAGCAAAATATAACCATCAACGATGCTCGCGCGACCGGCTCTTAAAGCTTTGACTTCCCAACCTTGAAGTTCAATACCGGCTTCAATTCGTTGTTCAATAAAATATTCATGGCTGGCTCTCTTGTTGACAGCAATGGTCCCGCCGGCATTATCGTTTTTTTTCTTTTCTGCCATTTTTAAGCTCCCGCAGGATTCATCTTAAATCCGTATCCTAGTTAAGACATTACTTACGGCTTGAAGTGGTTTGTGAGCCTTTAATGTAATGTTCTTTATAAAAACATTGGCTTACCTAATTACTTCAAACTAGTACTAAATCGTGACCATTATTTTTGCAAGATGCTCTTACTCAAGCGGGACGTTATTTGGGTAAATTGACGTACCATTGGGGTTTTACAGTAGAGCGTATGAGTGCATCTAAGGGTCTAAAACATACTTTATAGTATGGTAAAACGTTGAGGCCAAACTCAAACTTTGAGTATGGCCTAGGAAATAAAATTATAGCATATATATTTACCAATTTCGGATCAACTTGAATTTTGCTAGTTGAGATAATCATTAAGAGGATTTTTTAGAGGCGGAGCCAATGGAAAGAAATGAATAAAAAACCAAGCTCCCTCAAAGGAGCTTGGTTACTTATGGATTAAAGCGAAGCAATAAACATGTTTTCTCAAGGTAAAAGATTGCTTTGTGAAAAAACTTAAAGCTCCACTAAATCTTTGGTTCAAACCAAAGCTTACATCCCAACGATGATATCATCAGCAAATTCTGCAGTGCTACGTAAGGTTGCGTTTTCCATTAAGCTATAGAAATCAACGGTTACAGTGCGCTTTGAAATAGCCTTTTCCATACCATTTACAATAAGGTCAGCAGCTTCAGTCCAACCCATGTGACGGAGCATCATTTCAGCAGAAAGGATGATTGAGCCTGGGTTTGCCTTCTGGAGACCTGCAAGCTTTGGTGCAGTACCGTGGGTTGCTTCGAACAAAGCTACACCAGTACCAATGTTTGCGCCTGGAGCGATACCAATACCACCTACTTGAGCGGCTAAAGCGTCAGAGATGTAGTCGCCGTTTAAGTTCATGGCACAAACTACGTCGTAGTCAGCAGGGTAGAGGAGGATGTTTTGTAAGAAGGCATCAGCGATACAGTCTTTAACCACGATGGTGTGACCGTTCTTTGGATTCTTAAAGCTTACTACGCCATTTTCATCAGTAGTTGCCCCGTACTTTTCAGCGGCAAGAGCGTAACCCCATTTCTTGAAGCCACCTTCGGTGAACTTCATGATGTTGCCCTTGTGCACGATGGTAACTGACTTACGATCGTTGTCGATAGCGTAATCAAAAGCAGCTCCGATTAAACGTTCAGTACCTGCCTTAGACATTGGCTTAACACCGATACCACAGTTTTCAGTGAAACGAATCTTAGTAACATTCATTTCTTCAGTTAAGAATTTGATTACCTTAGTTGCGCCTTCAGAACCTGCTTCCCATTCGATCCCGGCGTAGATGTCTTCTGCGTTTTCACGGAAGATAACCATATCAGTGAGTTCTGGGTGCTTAACAGGTGAAGGTACACCTTGGAAATAACGTACAGGACGGAGACAGATATAAAGGTCAAGAGTCTGACGAAGAGAAACGTTAAGTGAACGAATCCCGCCCCCAACTGGAGTAGTTAATGGGCCTTTGATTGCAACGCAATAGTTCTTGATGAAGTCATAGGTTTCTTCTGGAAGCCATACGTTTTCACCGTAAACTTTAGTTGATTTTTCCCCAGCGTAGATTTCCATCCACTTAATCTGTCTTTGGCCAGCATATGCTTTAGCAACAGCTGCATCTACAACTTTCAACATTGCAGGGGTAACATCCTTACCGATGCCGTCGCCTTCAATATATGGAACAATTGGATTGTTAGGTACGGTTAAAACGCCGTTAGCATCAGCGGTAATGCCTTGACCATCTGCTGGGATAATAACTTTAGAGTCCATGAAATTTCCTTAATTGCGTTACAACAAATGAACTATGTTTTTGAAAATTGAGATGTACGATAGGTGTTCTCATATTCCGTGTATGCTTGATATTATAATGATGCGTTTATTGCAGTGCAATATGCGCCATGAGCTTGCTTGGTCCTTATGGTCCTTCGATAGGCATGCATGGCGAAATTTACTCCTGCTTTGTGGTTTTAATTACCTTTATGGTTGGTTGCCTGTGGTAAAATTCAAATTATAGTTTTGCCTAGTGTGGCGTTACATTTTATTTGGCGTTCTACTTTACGTTTTAGTTTTTGGTTGTTTTAGAGAAGGTGCTTTTTAAGTACTTAAGGAACTTAAAATGTCATTTAAGTTTAAACCTGTAGCGACAGTGTCGGTAATTGTCAGGTGTCAAGATAAGTATTTAATGGTTGAAGAGCGCTTGCCTAATGGCACGCCGATGTTTAATGTTCCTTCAGGACATCTTGAAGCAAGAGAAAGCATCATTGAAGGGGCTTTACGCGAATTAGACGAAGAAACAGGATTAAAAAGTCCCGTGTTGCATGGCTTAGTAGGGATCTATAATTTTGTGCAAAACAACTATTCCATCATAAGAAGCTGTTTCTATTTAGAATTAGATACCTTCCCAGAACTTAGCCCTCATGATCCAGATGGAGATATCGTCGACGTTCATTGGTTGACGCTTGCAGAGTGCGAAGCGATCCCAAAATTCCAATGGCGTAATGAAATGGTTCTCGATTCTATTAAATCCTTCGCTCAAGGGGAACGCTATCCTTTGTCTGCAGTAAAAATCTACCAAAGAGTTTACTCTGAAAATCACTGACTGCTCCCACGGGCAAGCCCGTGGGGTTCTGATTGAAGTGTAGCTTGTAATCGTACACCATTTTCAGGCTTTGGAGTTACAAGTGTAAATCTGTTTGAATCAGGACTTTTATTACCAAAGAGTCCTACGACCACATTAGCGGTAAATTTCTGTCTTACGACCAGGAAGTACAGTCAATCTTCCTAACATTTAG
>UQCV01000017.1 GCA_900539665.1 uncultured Succinivibrionaceae bacterium
TAGGGATGAAAGTTATGTAACACAAGGAGTCAACGTGCATAACTTTCTGTTTTTATCCACAGATATGCACGATGACTCTCATATTTCCACATTTCGTAAACTTTTTTATTTTCATAACAGATAATGAAATTGTCATCCAATCAGCAGGTAATCTTGCAACTACACAAAGTGTAATTGCCCGCATTAAAGCTGGAGTAGTCTTTGGTGGTTCGGATAGCATTTTGGAATTAGGGAGCGTTTATGAAGTTGCGGAGCAAGTTGGAAAAATTGTCCGTGAAGTTTTAAAGCGCGATAAATCAGAGCTTATCGACGTGACTCAGCTTACTAGTTCATTTTTGGTTGGGGAATGCATAAAAGGACAAGCGGCATTATATAACGTGTATACTGAAGGTAATTTTATTATGAGTGGGCCTGATACACCGTATTTCCAAATTGGAGAAATTAAGTATGGGAAGCCAATATTAGACCGCATTGTGCGTTATGATTCAGTACTTAGTGACGCTTTAAAGTGCGCTATGATCTCATTTGATTCAACTATTAAATCTAATTTGTCCGTCGGTTTACCGATTGATATTTTAGTGATCGACTTTAAAAAGCAGCGTACGTACTCACGTAGGCTCGATAGTTCAGACCCATATATGATGAGTGTTCGTCAAAGCTGGGGGAGTTTAATTAAAGAGATCTTTAATCGAATTCCTGATTTAGAACTTGAGGATTTAGAACCTGAGGATTTAGAACCTGAGGATTTAAAAGAAGAGGCTAAATTGAAAAATAAACGTAAGTCTTAGTTGTACGTTCCACGGTAATGTGTGTAAAGAATGTGTAAGATTACTTGGGGGACGATGGATTTTCTATTAAATTTAGGACATATAAGCGAAAAAAGAGTACAATTATGCCATGTTATCTGCAGAGGGCTTGGGTCATTCCTTAGCGTTCTGTGTCGCGTTGTTTTAAAGAAAATTTGAAACATACGCTAGATATATGCGGTTTATGGGTCGATTTATCGAACCTATCCTGCTTTACAGTTTAAAAATTTTGTTTTTAATAACTCCGATGAGGATTTTATAATGTCAATTATCAAGATGACTGATTTGGACTTAGCTGGTAAGCGAGTTTTAATCCGTGCTGATTTAAACGTACCTGTAAAAGACGGTAAGGTAGTTTCTGACAAGCGTATTACCGCTACTATGCCTACCATCAAGCTTGCTCTTGAAAAGGGTGCAAAGGTAATGGTTATTTCCCACCTCGGCCGTCCTACCGAAGGCGAATACAATGAAGAATTCTCATTGAAGCCAGTAGTAGACTACTTGAAAGAACACATGGATTGCCCAGTACGTCTTGTTAAAGACTATCTTGATACTCCAGTTGAAATCGCTGATGGTGAACTCGTTGTTCTCGAAAACTGCCGTTTCAACGTTGGTGAAAAGAAGAATGATGAAGCTTTAGCTAAGAAGTATGCTGCTCTTTGTGACGTATTCGTAATGGATGCTTTTGGTACCGCTCACCGTGCTCAGGGTACTACCTACGGTGCTGCTCAGTACGCTCCAATCGCTTGTGCAGGTCCACTTCTTGCTGCTGAACTTGAAGCTCTTGGCAAGGCTATGGATAACCCAGCTCGTCCAATGGTTGCAATCGTTGGTGGTTCTAAGGTTTCTACCAAGCTTACCGTTCTCAACTCACTTTCAAAGATCGCTGACCAGCTCGTTGTAGGTGGTGGTATCGCTAATACCTTCATTGCAGCTCAGGGGCACAATGTTGGTAAGTCTCTCTACGAAGCTGACCTCATTGATGAAGCTAAGAAAATTGCTTCTGAAACCACTATTCCTGAAGTTGTAGACGTAGTTTGCGGTAAAGAATTCAGCGAAACTGCAGTTGCTACTACCAAGTCTGTAACTGAAGTTGAAGATGACGACATGATCATGGACTTTGGTCCAGAAAGCTCTAAGAAGCTTGCTGACATCATCATGAACGCTAAGACCATCCTTTGGAACGGCCCAGTTGGCGTATTCGAATTCGACCAGTTCGCTGGTGGTACTGAAGTTATGGCTAAGGCTATTGCTGAAAGCCCAGCATTCTCTATCGCTGGCGGTGGGGATACCATCAATGCTATTCAGAAGTTTGGCATTACTGATAAGGTTTCTTACATCTCTACTGGTGGTGGTGCATTCCTCGAATTCGTTGAAGGCAAGAAGCTTCCTGCTGTAGAAATTCTTGAAAAGCGTGCTGCTGAAGCTAAGTAATTAGAATAAAAAGGGGGAGAAGTTCATTCTCTCCCTTTTAAAGTTATTTTTGGGTGCGTTTTACGCACAGTCAAAATTGATCACCCTAAATTTTTTAAAGGAAAATTTGAGAAATGACTAAGATTTTAGACGTTGTAAAGCCAGGTGTTATTGCCGGTAAAGATTTGAACAAGGTTTTCGCTGTAGCTAAAGAAAACGGCTATGCATTCCCAGCTGTAAACACCATTGGTACTGATTCTATCAATGCTGTTATCGAAGCTGCTCGTGAAGCTAAGTCTGCAGTTATCGTACAGGTTTCTAACGGCGGTGCTCAGTTCTTCGCTGGTAAGGGCTTAAAGCTCGAAGGTCAGCAGGCTCAGGTTATCGGTTCTATCTCTGCTGCTCTCCATGCTCGCAACGTTGCTGAATACTACGGTGTTCCTGTAATTATGCACACTGACCACTGCGCTAAGAAGCTCCTTCCATGGATCGACGGTCTTCTTGATGCTGGTGAAAAGTATTATGCTGAACACGGCGTGCCTTTGTTCTCTTCTCACATGATCGACCTTTCTGAAGAAAGCCTCGAAGACAACGTTGACCTTTGCTGCAAGTACCTCGAACGTATGTCAAAGATCGACATGACCCTTGAACTCGAACTCGGTTGCACCGGTGGCGAAGAAGATGGTGTTGATAACTCTGGTAAGGACGAATCAGCTCTTTACACTCAGCCAAAGGATGTAGCTTACGCTTACGAACGTCTCTCTAAGATCAGCCCTAACTTCACTATCGCTGCTTCTTTCGGTAACGTACACGGTGTATACCAGGCTGGTAACGTTAAACTTAAGCCTTCTATCCTTCGTGATTCTCAGGCTTACCTCGCTAAGGAACTCGGTCTTGCTGAAGGTTCTAAGCCTCTTAACTTCGTATTCCACGGCGGTTCAGGCTCTGCTGCTCAGGATATCCGTGACGCAGTTAGCTACGGTGTTGTTAAGATGAACATCGACACTGATACTCAGTGGGCTACTTGGAATGGCGTTCTTCAGTACTATAAGAAGAACGAAGCTTACCTCCAGGGTCAGCTTGGTAACCCAACCGGTGAACACGCTCCTAACAAGAAGTTCTACGATCCACGTGCATGGCTCCGTAAGGGTCAGGAATCTATGATTGCTCGCCTCCAGGAAGCTTTCGAAGAACTCGGTTCAAAGAACTCTCTCTAATTTTAGACTTTGGACTTGTTAAGTCCTTTGTTTAAGTTTTAAGTAAAACCCTGCCTCGGCAGGGTTTTTTGTATATAAAAAGACCAGAAGTGGTTAAGAAGGCGGAGGGAAAATAAAGACGATGCAGTATAAAGTAAAATCAATGGGCGAAATAATGGATAAGAGTGGATTAGATTCTAATTAAGAATTTGACTAGGCCCCATAGTCTAAACGCGTCTTGTAAATTAAAAAACCTTTGACAGTTTATACGAGAAAACCTTTGAGGAATAATGGTTTGTGATTATAAAAAACGTAGTAATATTTTGTAGTATTTGAGGTTTATGTCTATTAACCGTGCTTTGTTATGGTTAGCAAATTGGATTTTAAAAATAAAAAGGGAGAAATAATAATTTCTCCCTTTTTGAATCTAGTTTAAATTACTAGTTTAAATCCTTAAATACGTTCTTTGTATCGCATGGTTCGCGGCGGTACATAGGTACGATATCTCTTCTTGGACTACCAATGTAGATCTGACGAGGACGGCCGATACGTGAATCAGGAGTTTCGTTCATTTCAATCCAGTGAGTAATCCAACCGATAGTACGAGCTAAGGCGAAGATTACAGTAAACATGTTGGTAGGAATACCAATAGCGTTTAAGATAATGCCTGAGTAGAAGTCTACGTTAGGGTAGAGCTTACGTTCAATAAAGTATTCGTCGCTACGAGCAATGCGTTCGAGTTCTACTGCTACGTCGAGGATTGGGTGGTTTTGAATATTAAGTTCGCTTAACACTTCATGGCAAGTTTCACGCATTACGGTAGCACGAGGGTCGTAATTCTTGTATACACGGTGACCAAAGCCCATGAGACGGAAGCTATCGTTCTTGTCCTTAGCTTTAGCAATGAATTCAGGAATACGATCTACAGTACCAATACGTTCAAGCATTCTTAAGCATGCTTCGTTAGCGCCACCATGAGCTGGCCCCCAAAGTGAAGCAAGACCTGCGGCTACGCAAGCATATGGGTTAGCGCCTGATGAACCTGCGAGTCTTACAGAAGAAGTAGAAGCATTTTGTTCATGGTCTGCGTGTAGAATGAAGATACGATCAAGGGCCTTTTCCACCACTGGGTTTACAACGCATGGTTCGCATGGAGTTGCAAACATCATGTGGAGGAAGTTCCCGGCGTAGCTCAAGTTGTTCTTTGGGAAAATGAAGGGCTGGCCTACAGAGTACTTATAAGACATGGCCGCTAAGGTTGGAATCTTAGCGATAAGACGAATAGCTGTAAGGTAACGATGTTCTGGATCGTAAATATCAAGGTTATCATGATAGAACGCAGATAATGCACCAGCGATACCACACATGATAGCCATTGGGTGAGAGTCACGTCTAAAAGCTTTGAACAATGAGTTGATCTGTTCATGGACCATGGTGTGGTAAGTAACTTTTTTACGGAAATCGTCGTATTGGGCCTGGTTAGGTAAGTCACCATTTAAAAGTAGGTAGCAAACCTGGAGGTAATCTGTTTGGGTTGCTAGCTGATCGATGGGGTAACCACGGTGTAAGAGGATTCCTTTAGCCCCATCGATAAAAGTAATCTTAGATTTGCAAGAAGCGGTGGATACAAAGCCTGGGTCGTATGTAAAGTAACCGTGTGAACCTAAGGCTCTAACATCAATTGCTTCTGGTCCTTCAGTGCCTCGTAAAATAGGAAGCTCAATAGGATCGATCCCTGGAATATTTAATATGGCAACCTTGTTTTTTACTTCATCCGCCATAGTGTTCTCCTTAAACTTTTTATCTCGTGGTCGTGTTTTACGGCTACGGGAGGCACATTTACATGTACTGTTTGTTACGTATTGAATTATTATGCAAAATTATTGAATAAATTTTCAACATGGTTGTAATTGCTTTGCATAAATACGCACAAAAAAACCGTCTATATATGTCACTTTACCATATTTACAAACGTTTCGCATATTAGATATTTAAAAACATTTGTAATAATTACTGTTTGAGGAATTAGTTGGGCCAAACTGCTTGCATGTTAGACTTTTATAGCTTATTTGATGGAGGCTTAAGATTGTTTGTGGGAAAGTTGAAGTTAATATGTGAAAAGTGCCATGAACAAGGTTTTTAAATTTGATTAAATGTGGAAGAATGCAAATTAAATGTGTGAAAAACAAATAAAGCCCAAAAAATATGTTTTAAGTAGCAAATTGGTTTGTTAGATTGTCAAATTATTTATGGAAAAATTGTGGTTTCTTGATAATTAATGTTAAAGTGGTTTAAGATTTTCTGTAATTCATTGTATAATCTTTACATCGATTAAATGTTTTATAGAAATTTTGCGCTTTATGAAATTTCTTAATTGCATTAAAAGCACGTATACACATAAAAATGATGTGACCGAAAGTTTTAGTTTTATATGTAAGCCCCCTAAGTTTAGCTTATAAATTTGCATGCTAGAGACACATTGTTTTGTAGTAAAAGATAAGGTTGTGAGTAAAAATGAATTTGCACGAATATCAGGCAAAATCCATCTTAAGAGATAACGGACTGCCGGTTCCAACTGGGTATGCTTGTTCTACTCCTGAAGAAGTAAAAGAAGCTTTTGGTAAGATTCCAGGTGGCCGTGCTGTGGTTAAATGTCAAGCATATGCCGGAGGTCGTGGTAAAGCTGGTGGGGTTAAGGTTGTAACCTCTGCTCAAGAAGCGGAAGCTTTTGCTAAAAAATGGTTGGGCAATAGAATTGTAACTTTTCAGACTGGTCCACATGGCCAACCAGTTAGTAAGATTCTAGTTGAGGAATGTAGCAATACTCAGCGCGAGTTATATCTTGGGGCAACCATTGATCGTTCACGTGCGCGTATCGTATTTATGGCTTCAACCGAAGGTGGTACTGAAATTGAAAAGGTGGCTGCCGAAACTCCAGAAAAGATTTTTAAGGCCGTAATCGATCCAATTAGTGGTGCTCAGCCATTCCAAGGTCGTGCTCTTGCATTTAGTTTAGGGCTTGAGGGTGATTTGCAAAAACAGTTTGTAAAGATTTTCTTAGGTATGAATAAGCTGTTTGTTGAAATAGACCTTTCTCTCCTTGAAATTAATCCATTGGTTGTAACTACTGATAACAAGATTGTATGTCTCGATGCTAAACTCAATATCGATTCTAATGCTTTGTATCGCCATAAAGATTTAGCCGCAATGGCTGATCCAAGCCAAGAAGATCCACGTGAAGCGCGTGCTGATGCGGTAAATCTTAACTATGTAGCTTTAGAAGGTAATATCGGCTGTATGGTTAATGGGGCTGGTCTTGCTATGGGGACCATGGATATTATTAAAACTTTTGGTGGTGATCCTGCAAACTTCCTCGATGTTGGTGGGACTGCAACCAAAGAACGTGTAATTGAAGCGTTTAAGATTATCCTTGAAGACACCCATGTTAAGTGCGTATTAGTCAATATTTTTGGTGGTATCGTAAGATGCGACTTAATTGCTGACGGGATTATCGGTGCAGTGCAGGAAGTTGGGGTTAAGGTACCTGTAGTGGTAAGACTTGAAGGTAACCAAGCACCTGTAGGACTACAGAAATTGGCCGATAGTGGATTAAATATCATTGCAGCTGGCTCTTTGCGTGAAGCGGCTGAACTTGCCGTACAAAACGCAAAGTAAGGGGAGCGGCTATGTCAATTCTTATTAATAAAGATACTAAAGTAATTTGTCAGGGTTTTACCGGCTCGCAAGGTACCTCTCATTCTGAACAGTGTTTAGCTTATGGCACTCAGTTAGTTGGTGGGGTGTCTCCTGGGAAAGGCGGTCAAGTCCACCTTGGTCTTCCGGTATTTAATACTGTACGTGAAGCTGTTGACGCTACCGGGGCACAAGCTACCATGATTTATGTCCCAGCTCCATTTTGTAAAGATGCAATTTTTGAAGCAATCGATGCTGGTCTTAAGTTAATCGTTTGTATCACCGAAGGGATTCCGACTCTTGATATGTTACAAGTAAAGCGTCGCTTAGAAGGCACCGATATCACTATGATTGGTCCAAACTGCCCTGGTATCGTAACTAGTGGTGAATCTAAAGTTGGTATTATGCCTGGTAGCATTCATCTTAAGGGTAAGGTTGGGATTATTTCTCGTAGCGGTACTTTAACTTATGAAGCGGTGAAGCAGACTACAGACGCAGGTTTTGGTCAAACAACTTGTGTTGGTATTGGTGGTGATCCGATTCCTGGTTCTAACTTCGTCGATATGTTAAAATTATTCCAAGCAGATCCTGCTACCGAAGCCATCGTTATGATCGGGGAAATCGGGGGCACTGCCGAAGAAGAAGCCGCTGCTTTTATTAAGGCTCATGTTACTAAGCCGGTTGTTGCTTACATTGCTGGGGCTACTGCGCCAAAGGGTAAGAGAATGGGGCATGCTGGGGCTATTATTGCCGGTGGTCGTGGTACCGCTGCGGAAAAGTTTGCCGCCCTAGAAGCTGCGGGCGTAGTTACTGTACGTTCACTTGCTGATATTGCTGATGGTTTACGTAAAGCTACTGGCTGGAAGTAAACTCAAGCATTAAGCTTAAAATGATTTTGTTTGTTTGGATTTAAGGTCAAAGGTTGGGATAAATATCCCAACCTTTTTTACAATTTTTTTAGTAAGGAAATAACGGCCTAAATATTGTAAAATTATGGACTGAACTTTAATTAGGTTTAATGTTTATAATAATAACCTTGGTGGATTTTTTTATGGCTGAACAATTGTTTACCGTTCAAGGAAGCTTGCCCCTTAATCTCGAATTTTTAGCTTCTGATTTTGTTTTGCCAGAATTTGCTGATTTCGTGGCGCAAAAACCTCAAATCTTTAAGTTATGCGGGGCTTTGCCGGCACTTGATTTTAAATCGACGAAAGCGATTAAAGAAGACGGTCCTGAGTACGCTGAACTAGTTGCTGCAGTTGAGCGGCAGAATGAAAAAATTAACCAAATTTTAAGTTTCTTGATTTCGGTTTATGATGAAAAATTCGAATCTTTTGAAACATATGAATTTAGTGGTAATGGCTTTAGCTTTGTTGCCCCTCTAACTAAAAAGGTAAAAATAGGTTCTTTGCTTAGAACTAGGATTTATCTTTTAGATTCTTCAACGGCAGTATTTTGCTACGTTCGAATTATAGGATTAGCGCCTGCTCCTCAAGGCCTGCAGGGACAATTGATAAATTCTGAATTTGTGCTGATTGAGGCTGAAGATCGTGAACAGATGGTGGGGGCTACTTTTAGAGCCCAGCGTCACCAATTGCGCTTAAGAGCTAAAAAGAATCAAAGCCTTTAGCTAGAAGCTACTCTAAATACTGCTGACTGGATAAAAAAATGAAAAAACCTTTAAGCTTCTTGTTTTTATTTATTGGTTTACGTTACGCGTGGCCTTCTGGGAGTCGGCGTTTTGCGTCATTTATTTCGGTGCTTTGTATGCTCGGGATTACCTTAGGGGTAGCAGCGCTAATCATCGTAATTTCAGTAATGAATGGGCTTGAAAGTGAATTAAAGGAACGCGTGCTTTCGTCGGTTCCTCACGCTGTGGTAAGTGCACCGCAAGGGAACTTACCTATGCATTATGATTATGAGGCTATTGTGGCTCAAGATCCAAATGTGATTGGGGCAATGCCACAGATTGCTGATGAAATCATGATTCAAAGTGGCAGTGGCTTAAGTGGGGCTATGATTTACGGCATTATGCCCGAAGTTTATCCAAAACACGATTTAGTTCGCACCTCTGCTGGTAACGAAGCCTTCAATAATCTGCTACCAAATACATTTGAAGTGGTTATTGGGAGCAAACTTGCCTCGGCGTTGGGCGCTTCTATTGGGGATAAGGTTCGCATTATTTCTCCGCGTAATATTCGCTATACCCCTATGGGGCGCATTCCAGCGCAAAGACTTTTTCGAGTGAGTGGGATTTTTTCCTCCGGGGTTGATAAATCCGATGGGGCAGTGGTGTTAGCAAATATTGAAGATGTACGGCGCTTAGCAGGAATCCCTAAAGATGAAGTTAGTGGGGTGCGGTTTTGGTTACGGGATCCATTTGGGTCTGACCATTTTATCTCCAAAGTAGCAACCATTGATCCGGCGGTAAAAGTTACTGATTGGCGTGTATCTGAAGGTGAATTTTTTCAGAGCGTAGCGATGGAAAAAACCATGATGTCTCTGATGTTAGCCCTCATAATTTTAGTTGCAGCTTTTAATATGTTTTCAGCCCTTATTATGGTGGTGACCAACAAGATTGCGGAAATTGCAATTTTACGGACCATGGGGGCGCAAACTAGAACCATTTTAGGCATCTTTGTCGTCGAAGGCGCGTTAAGTGGAATTATTGGTGCAATGTTAGGAACCGTACTTGGTTTACTTGCTGTGGCCAATATTGATGCGTTATTAAGTTCTTTAGGTCTCAATTTTTACCTTGGGGCTGGGGGTAATATGCCGTGTGAGTTACGCTATCCCCAGGTTGCATTGGTGGCCGGTGGAACTATATTGTTAAGTTTTTTAATTACCATTTATCCATCTTTAAAAGGGGCTCATATGCGCCCAGCTCAATCGTTACGTTATGAATAAAATGACCAAACGTGAAATGGTAAAAAGTCTATTTTTCGGACTCTAAAAGGAGAATTTTAGGTGTCAGCTCAAATTTTAGTACAAGCTTCGGGTTTGGTCCGAGAATATCGGGAAGGTAAGATTGTCACTCCGGTACTTCGTGGCGTTAATCTCCATGTTTACGAAAATGAAATGGTTTCTATTATTGGATCTAGTGGTTCAGGCAAGAGTACATTGCTGCATATTCTAGGAACCTTAGACCGTCCTGATAGTGGCGAATTATTGTTTAAAGGCCAGAATTTATTAAAACTCCATGGGCAGGCTATTGCTAGGTTTCGTAATGAAAATTTAGGTTTTGTGTACCAGTTTCATCATTTGTTATCAGACTTTACGGCTTTAGAAAATGCAGCTATGCCTCTTTTTATTCGTGGGGTTAAGCGAAAGGAGGCTTTTGCAAGAGCCGAAGTTCTTCTTGAACGTGTTGGTTTAGCTCACCGCATGAAACACAAACCGTCTGAGCTTTCCGGTGGGGAACGCCAACGTGTGGCGATTGCGCGAGCTATTGTCGGCAAACCATCATTGGTGCTTGCTGATGAACCAACTGGTAACTTAGATCATAGTAGTGCGGAATCTATATTTGAGTTGTTGAGTGAATTAAAACAAGAAACTGGTTGTTCCTTAGTGGTTGTAACTCATGATCGCGACTTGGCCAGTCGCTTTGAGCGTCAAATTGAAATGCGTGATGGCGTTGTGATGGAGTAGGTATCGTTATGTTTCTCCCGTTGTCATGTCTTATAGGTTGGCGTTTTTCGCGGACACGTCGTCGTTCGGCGATGGCTAAGTTTATTTCTCTTTCTTCTTGTTTGGGGATTGCTCTTGGAGTTGCGGTTTTAATTATTGGGCTCTCGGCCATGAATGGTTTTGAAAGTGAATTAAAACACCGAGTGCTAGGGGTTATTCCTAATGCAGAGCTTTCAGCGGCTATTCCTCCTTTAAATGATGTTTCAGCCTTAACTAAAATAGCTTTAGCTGATGAAAACGTTAAAGCGGTAGCTCCGGTAGTAGTACTTAATGCTATTTTAAGCCATGAAGCTGTCTTTAAAGGCGTGAGTATTCGAGGGGTTGAACCTAAGAGTGCCTCTAGCGTTACGGCAGCCGATGAGTTTATTGAAGGTGATGGGTTAGGGGAACTAAGTGCGGATTCTAAGGCGCGTAATATCATTCTCGGTTCGCAAATTGCCGAAAAGCTCCAAGTTAAAGTTGGGGACAACATTGAACTAATTTCGGCTAACGTGGAGCCTAACGGCGCCATGAAAGCCCCTGTTGGGCGCATGTTCCGGGTTGGTGGCATCTTAAAAATAGGGGGCCAAATCGACAACTTACTTGCCTTTATCCATATTGATGCCGCGCGGGAAATTGCGGGTTTAGCCCCAGATAGCGCGAATTTAATCGAACTCAAGGTAAATGATTTGTTTCTGGCGCAAGCTCAAGCTTATGAGGCGGCAAGAGCTATCGCGGCCAAAGCTGGTACGGCTTTATATGTGAGAAGTTGGGTGAGTACCATGGGACACTTGTACCGTGATATTCAAATGATTCGCTCAATTTTATATTTAGCCTTAGTGCTTATTGTTACAGTCGCATGCTTTAACATAATTTCAAACCTTATCATGATTACCAATGAAAAACGCTCTGAAGTTGCGATTCTTCAATCCATGGGGGCTGGAAGATTAACTATTTTTAATAGTTTTGTGAGCCTTGGAATTATAAGTGGGACTTTGGGGGTAGGAGCTGGGGTTGTGGTTGGCGTTTTAGCTTCAACTTATCTCACCCAAATTGTAGGGGCTCTACAATTGGTGTTGGGCTTTGAGCTTTTGAATTCACACAATTATTTTATTAACTATGTGCCAAGTGTGGTGCAGGTTAAGGATGTGGTTTTGGTGGCGGCTGTGGCTTTGGGGATTAGTCTAATAGCTTCATCTTTGCCTTCCCTGTTCGTTAATAGAATTTCACCAGCGCAAGAACTTTCAGGTAAGTGATTTTAAGTTCAGTTTTACATGCGTAAGTTCAAATTGGGCTAAAACCAATTGGTCTAATTGGTTTTAGCCTTAGTAAAACTACGATCTTCTATGACCCATTAGACTTAAATTTATTTAGCATATAACGATGCTTATGATGTTGTTTAAGAATCTTTCATCGGCAGTAATGTCGTTATCAGCTTTAATAATGTAGTTAAATCCTAGTTTAAAGCGTTCCTTTTGTTCCCGGGTAGCAGTGCGTAGCTCTAATAAGTTAGCAAATATGCTTTTAATTAGAACTGGTTTATAAGGTTGGGGCTGAATACTAGCTCGGTCACAAGCAGTGTTGAGAAAATCTTGTCTCGTTAGCTCGTTTGTTGGGGTACTATTGGTAGCTAAATAGTTATAGAGCCCAATACACAAGTTAGCGAAAGTATCTTCAGGCATAACGTAATTGCTGTTAAGAATTTCGCGTAAATCAATTACAAGACTAAAGTAAGCTAACTTGCTATTTTGTGGTTCAAGATTAAATAACCGCTGAAAAGCAATGTGCATACCGCGCTTACACCCAATATCAATTGCATCGTAACTTTGTTTAAAGCTGTAAATAAGTTTATTTAAATCTTCTTCCGACATGTTGAAATCGGTATCAGCTTTTGGGTGTTTAAGTTCGGCAATCGCTTTACTTAAGTGCTGATGATCGTAAATATTTGAAAGAGCGATTAGGTTATCTGGTTCTTGCACTAACATGCCCATAATTTTAAGGAAGGTATTGTAAGTGCGTTTTTGTTCTAATTCAGTTTGGCGAGTTTGACCTTCTTCAAGCCCGGCTTCTTGCATAATGTCACTTACAGAGCGCATCTGTTCTTTTATGATGACAGCTTCTGAGGCATCGATAGCATATTCTGTAGCTTCGTGATCGGTGCAATGAGATTCTAATAGAGCTCTAATAACCTGGGCTTCCATAGAGAACATATGTTTTTCGGACTTTGGATAGATGGTGTCAATAGCGTTGGTCACCATTCTAAAATGTTTCAAGTCAAGTTCACAAAAGCTTGTGAGTACCATTTTTAGTTTGGTTAGTGGGAACGGAATATAGTCAGTATATTCAAGCCCACATTCTTTAAGGCACTTAGTGTAAATAGGCAAGAAGTCGGAGTCTGGGACCTTTGTGGCCTGTTGGAGTAAAAAGCCAAAAAGGCGTGGTACCATCGCTTTATACACAGGCTCCTCGAACTTATTATTGGCGTCTACCATTTCAGTAGTAAAAAGAATATTGAGGGCTAAAGCGCCTAAATTTTGGGGTTCTGTTTTTATGAGGTTATTTATTATGGTTCTCGCTTGTGTCTGAATGAGCTCGGCACTTAATTTGTAAAAAGCACGACATTTATTAATCACATTAAAGATAGTGCTGTCGTCTGTAGGGACCGCCCGCCCTCTATTAAGCTCTCGCTTAAAATTTGTAGGAGCGGTGTTGGCTAATTGCGTCACAGTGCTATCGTCTTGAGCCACAAGGCGTACCAAGGCACAAGTTGCTTGGGCTAGATTAGAAAAATTAGCAGAATTGATCCCTGAATCATCAGATTCCCCAGGGATTAAATTCATATCATAAGTTTGGGCGACAACGGCGGTGGCTACGATGGCCCTATTAAGTTCTATATTGTCGTAGTTTTGCGCGCTTTGTCCACCGATTACTTGGAGAGCATCTGGGATTTCTTTAGGTGGTTTACGTTTTAATTCTTCATAAACCTTGCGGGCAGTTTCTTGAACTTCACCATGACCGACTATGCTTTCTAACGCTTGGATGCGGTTTTTAATTGAAGGGTGGGTATCAAAAATTTCTGAAAACGCAGGTGCAAAATACATGTGGCTATACGGAGAGGTACCAAAACGAAAGGCATGAGTTTCATTGGCAATTTTTAATAACGCGCCAATAAGCCCCGCTGGGTTTCTCGTGTATTTTACTGCGGTAGCATCGGCAATATATTCGTTGCTTCGTGAAACTGAGCGTTTCATAAATTCCCCAAAAATCATCCCTATGATCCCCGCGCCTAAAATAACGCACCCGATGGAGCCAATGAGAAAGGAAGCGTAGAGAGCATTTTTTCGGTCTTCGCTATCAATAATCGCAGAACTAGTTTGCGATCTTGTCTCCATAATGAAGGTGCCGATATCAGCGATGATGGTCATCCCACTTATCGCAGCTACTGCTTTCATGTTGGTTTCAGTATCACCGTTACAAATGTGGCTAAATTCGTGGGCGATAACGCCTTGCATTTCATCACGGGTAAGTTTGGTAAGAGCGCCATAGCTTACGCTAATGCCTGCTTCATTACGATCAAGCCCCATAGTACATGCATTGATTCTAGTGTTAGTTAAATCCACATAGATTTCTGGTCGTTTAACGTTAGCTGCAATAGCCATTTCTTCGACAATATTGCTTAAGACCTTGCATGATTCAGGAGTGATAAGGCGAAAGATGTCATACTGATAGTCAGAAAGAGAGATCGACATTTTGTCTTTTTCGAGGAGCAAATTGTCGAAAATAACCTGTAGATTAATGTGGCCCATGCTTTCAAAAAGGGAGTTTACCCCTTTTTTCATCAAGTTTTTATGCCACACATAACTGCCATAAATAATTATACCCACAAAAAGATACCCAGCTAACCGGCCTAACCATAGGTCTCTAGAAAG
This sequence comes from uncultured Succinivibrionaceae bacterium, assembly GCA_900539665.1. Classification (GTDB taxonomy): domain Bacteria; phylum Pseudomonadota; class Gammaproteobacteria; order Enterobacterales; family Succinivibrionaceae; genus WG-1. Next base: position 14,704 of record UQCV01000017.1, read on the forward strand.
TTCAGCTGCGTTAGCGGGGTCTGCATGTATAGTAATAATCCCAGCTATGATTTCAGCCATAACTGTAGCAATGATTAGATAACCCAAAACAAAAATGAATTTGAAGATAAAACTAATTTTTTTGTTTTTGCGAATATGGGTATAAAAGGTTTGCATTAGCGGTCCGTGCTCCAATAATTCTATATCACCGTTCTTGTTATTATATAAAAAATTAACCTTAATAATTTAATTATGCGCCATAAATTTTGTAAATTTGTTGCTGTGCAAACTAAGTTCGCAAATGAAAAAAAGAGGAAAAAAGAGACTAGGTAAAACCTAGTCTCTTTAGGGATTAGTACAAAGTATGTTTAAAGCAACATTACTTTACAAACTTAAAAGCGCTTTGAGCAATAACGAGTTCTTCGTTAGTAGGAACTACAACCACCTTAACCTTTGAATCAGGAGCGTGGATAGGGCCGCTACCACCTAAGTAAGCACGAGCCTTAGAGTTGAGTTCTTCGTCGATCTTCACGCCAAATACTTGAGGTAAAAGTTCAACTACACGCTTACGCATGAGGTATGAGTTTTCACCGATACCACCAGTGAAGACAATAGCGTCAACAGTCCCAAGCGGTACATAGTAAGAAGCGATGAACTTAGCTAAACGGTAGCAGAACATTTCGAAAGCAAGGGTAGCCTTTTCTTCGTGGTTTTCGTAGCCTTCGGTAATGCCACGCCAGTCAGAAGTTACACCTGAAATCCCAAGGAGACCTGACTTCTTGTTGAACATGTCACGAACATCTTCAACCTTGTAACCAAGAACGTCACACATGAAGAATACAACAGATGGGTCGATTTCACCGCAACGAGTACCCATAACGAGACCGTCGAGTGGAGTTAAACCCATAGAGGTATCCATGCACTTACCATTCTTAACGGCAGAAACAGAAGCACCATTGCCGAGGTGGCAGGTGATAACGTTGAAATTGTTAGGATCTGCACCTAATTGTTCACAAATGGTCTTTGATACATATGCGTGAGAAGTACCGTGGGCCCCATACTTACGAATACCGTATTTGGTGTAAAGTTCTTCAGGAATAGCAAAACGGTATGCAACTGGTGGCATAGTCTGGTGGAACGCAGTATCGAATACAGTTACGTGTGGTACGGTAGAGAATGCTTTACGTGCAGCTCTAATCCCAATGAGGTGAGCTGGGTTGTGGAGCGGTGCAAATGGAATGCACTTTTCAATGCCGGCTTCAACTTCATCAGTAACTAAAGTAGGTTCGCTATAAAGTTCACCACCTTGAACGATACGGTGGCCAACAGCGCAAATAGACTTGAGAAGTTCTGGAGCTGAAGCGAGGATGTTGTTGTTGAGGTAATTGATCGCAACCTGGTGGTCAGCACCTTTACCTAAAGTATCCTTTTGCTTTTCTTGACCTTCGAAACGCCAATCGATTCTTGCGTCGTCGAGGGTAAGGGCTTCAGCGATACCGTTCAGATACACGTGACCGGTCTTTGGGTCAATGATTGCAAATTTAACGGATGAGCTGCCGCAGTTGATAACTAATACAGTTTTTTCAACAGTTGAAGTCATGATTGTTTCCTTGGTGAACATGTGGCTAAGGTATGCGCTAATACACTGCCTTAAGGAACATGTTAAATTTATGCATTAGCAGTCTTGGTGAGACCGCTCCCGGAGAAATTAATTTTTTAGAAAGCTCGGGCTTATCTGACGTCTGCCTTTTAAGGCAGGCTTCCTGTAAAAGCTCCTCGTAAGAGTTTTGACAGGCAAAACTGTTTGTTTGTCTCTTGGTATAGGTATAAATACGTAAGTGGCAACAACAGGTGACAGCGCGTTTACCTATGGTGTATTTAGTATTAGGAGAAATACTTTATGGCATTACGACGTCCATAAAGATTAGCTTTATGGATACTTAAGTCGAAAATACGTGCTGACGGGCGTAATTTTACCACAGACTATATATTTTCTCGCATAAATTCCGTAAAACTTTACCAAGGTTTTGGGGATAAGAGAGGCTAGGGCTGTTTAAGGCTTTAAAAAGGCTTTAAAACGGCTGGTAAGGACACGACTTTTGAAGGGGGAAATTTTTCCTCGGAGATTTTAGGAAAGGCTGTTTATGGTCATAACCACCGTCTAACCTTGGCACAATAAGCTTCATATTCGGGAAAACGTCTTCCTAGTTTAAATTCTTCACGTTTTATTTCACAAGTTAGGATTGAAAACAGTAAAGGCCATGTTGCTATTAGATACCACGGGGCTAACAACATCACACAGGCTCCGTGAAAAAACAAGAGTGAAAGATACATTGGATTTCTTGAAATAGCATAAATGCCGGTCGTAATTATTCGATGACGTTTAATGGTAAATGGTAGTGGAGAAACGAGATATTTTTTAAAAGTTAGTAGAGCATCGGCCGCAATGATAAAACCAATTATAAACAGGATAGCACTTCCACAAAGTTGCCACCATTTAAAGTTACTAAGGAGTAAAAAGTCAGTCCCCTGATGATGAAGGACATAATCAATGGTTGCAGGCAAAGTACAGACCAACCACCATAAGGGAGGGGTGTGTTTGGCCATAATGAGTGTTTTTTTTAAAGTCGAAACAAAGTTCATAGTAAGTGCCAAGAATTAGGATTACATCGTAAATTATACAGTGAGAGAGGTGGAGGTTAAAGGCAATAAAGCGATAACTGTAACCTAAGTGAAAAATGGCAAGAAATTTGCAGTTTATAGTTTAGATGTAAAAAATGACAGGATTTTGACTATGAGCTGTATTTCAAGAACCAAAGTAATGCCTGCAGTAATTGCTGGCGATGCTGAATTATTGACAGAAATCTTTAACGAAGTTACTAGTGGCTTGGTGGTAATAGACCGTCATGGGTTAGTCGCTAAAGTAAATGCCAGCGCCACTTTGTTTTTAGGAAAAGACTTAGTCGGACAAAAATGGGCGTTGGTGGTAAAACAATTCTTTGCACCTCAAGATGATGATGGTAATGAAGTGTCATTAAAGGATGGGCGCCGCGTATTAGTGGCCACTAAACCTCTAAGCATTGGACAGTTAGTGGTTTTAACCGATGTGACCACGACCCGTAATTTACAAGCTAGAGTTAGTCACATGGAACGCTTAAGTAGTTTAGGGCGCATGGCGGCATCTTTGGCTCATCAAATTAGAACTCCGTTATCGGCTGCTATGTTATATGCCGCTAATTTAGGCAATAAGTGTTTAACCGAAAGCGCACGTAATACATTTAGTCGCAAGCTAGTTGATCGTTTAACAGATTTGGAAAACCAAGTTAGGGATATTCTTCTTTTTGCCCGGACGGGCGACAAGATTGCCGAGAAATTAGAAGTTACAGATTTAATAAATTCCATTAAGACTGGGGCTGAAGGGACCTTGATAAAGAGTGGAGCTCACTTAGTAGTGCGGATGGATGAACCACCTATGGAAATTATTGGAAGTAGTACAGCTTTAGCAAGTGCCGTGAATAATCTAATCAATAACGCAGTCGAAGCTGGCGCTACCCAGGTATTGCTAGACGTACGCAAAGATGCGCGTCAAGTTACGTTAAAAATTGCCGACAATGGTAGTGGTATGAGTCAAGAGCTGACCGCGAAAAGTTTTGAACCGTTTTACACCACTAAAAGTAATGGTACCGGATTAGGCCTAGCGGTAGTGCGTTCAGTCGTGGAAGCTCATCAAGGGCAGATTGGGGTTGTTTCAGCTCAAGGACGCGGTACTTGTTTTACTATTACTTTGCCTTTAGTTTTACCGGAATCTAAATCTAAAGTAGAAACTATGAATAAAGATGATGCTATGAATAAAGATGATGCTATGAATAAAGATGATGCTATGAATAAAGATGATGCTATGAATAAAGATGATGCTATGAATAAAGATGATGCTATGAATAAAGATGATGCTATGAATAAAGACGAATCTATGAACAAAGATAAGGATTTGGCAGCTTAAAATTTTAAGCCTGAAAGCTTGGGGGCAAAACGCTTGGGATAAAAACGAAGTCCTTGTCCTCATGCTTGGGAGGAAGTTGCGATTTAAAACCAAGAAATACAAGGCTTTAAAGCGCAATTGTTGCAACTCTAAAAAAAACTCAAGACAATGAAATAAAAGCTTTTTAGTTAGCAATACAAACTTGATACCTTAGCTGACCTCAAGAAATTAAAATCATTATAAACACCGCCAAACCAAAGACTTCATACTCAAGAAATAAAGAAGCTCTATAATTTTAGGTGGGGAAAAGTTAAAAGCACGTAGCAAGTTGAGTTAAAGCCGTAAGTAAGAGAGGATAGAATGGGTTCTAGTAGAATTTTAGTAGTAGATGATGATATTCGTCTTCGTGAGGCTATAACAGATACTCTTGTGCTCTCAGGTTACGAATGTGTTGAAGCGGCCTCCGGTAATGAAGCTTTAGCCATTTTACAGACCAAAACTGTAAACATGGTTATTTCAGATATCCAAATGGATGGGATGGACGGACACAAGTTGTTGGTTTCTATCCATGAAGCTTATCCTAAAATTCCAGTTTTACTCATGACCGCTTACGCTAATATTGATGGTGCGGTCAAAGCTATGCGCAATGGGGCGGTGGATTATTTAGCCAAGCCTTTTGCTCCAGAAGTGTTATTAAATCAAGTCAGTCGCTATGTACCGGCTAATGTAGTGGAAGATCATAATCCAGTTTGTGGCGACCCGAAAACGAAAGCCTTGCTCGCTATGGCGGCCAAGGTGGCGGCTACTGATGCTACCGTAATGATTACGGGGCCTAGTGGGGCTGGTAAAGAAGTGCTGTCACGCTACGTGCATGAATGTTCTAAAAGATCAAAAGGCCCTTTTGTGGCGATAAACTGCGCGGCCATTCCGGAAACGATGCTTGAAGCTACTCTTTTTGGCTACGAAAAAGGAGCATTTACCGGCGCAGTGCAAGCATGTCCTGGTAAGTTTGAGCAGGCTCAAGGGGGGACGATTTTACTTGATGAAGTAACGGAAATTGAACCAGGCTTACAAGCTAAATTATTGCGCGTCCTTCAAGAAAAGGAGGTTGAACGTTTAGGTGGGCGCAAAACTATTAGCCTCGATATCCGCGTGATTGCAACTTCGAATCGTGATTTAAAAGAAGCCGTAAGCCAAGGCGTTTTTCGAGAAGATTTATACTTTAGATTAAATGTGTTTCCACTTAAATGGCCACCTTTATGTGAACGCCCATTAGATATTGTGCCAATAGCGCAGTATTTATTACGAAAAATTGAGCAGGACCAAAATCTTCCGCCTCATACGCTAACTCCAGAAGCGATGGAAGCTTTGACCGCTTACCGTTGGCCTGGTAACGTACGCGAATTAGATAATGTCATGCAACGAGCGTTAATTCTAGCGCAAGATGAAATTACCCCAAGTGATTTGATTTTTGATGATATGTCTCAAGATAATGAGGGCTCGTTCTTAGCGGATCCCCCTCAAAAGCAAATTTTGTCGCAGCCTCATGATAGTTCAAATGTTTCTCCCGTGAAATTTACCTCAGAACGCCCTGTCTTTATGGGAGGCGAACCTGAAAACGAGGCTGGTTCTCCTAATAATAACCAAGCTATGCCAAATCAAGGGCCCGTAGATATAGCCCGAAGCGGTTTAAATGGGGAATTAAAGCAACAAGAATATCAAATTATTTTGGATGCCTTGGCTCAATTTGGAGGCTCGCGCCAGAAGGTAGCGGAACAATTAGGGATTAGTCCAAGAACATTGCGTTACAAGCTTGCTAAAATGAGAGAAAACGGATATATCATTCCTGGTGATTAAACCTGCGGTAAATGAAGCCAAATTTAATTTTTTTTGTATAATACAAGGGAATTTATCTTTATGGGGTTTATGCCATGTACAAAAAAATTGAAGGAGCTGAACGCGAACAGTTCGGGAGCCGATTAGGCTTTATCCTAGTAACGGCTGGTAGTGCTATTGGCCTTGGTAATATTTGGCGTTTTCCAAATATGGCAGGCTCAAATGGTGGGGCTGTATTCATTGCACTTTATATTTTGATTTTGCTTTGCATTGGCTTGCCAGTGCTTTTGACTGAAATGTCTCTTGGCCGTGGGTCTCGTAAATCATTAGCGCGTTGTTTTGAAGCTTTAGAACCTGTGGGCACTAAGTGGCATTGGGCCAAGTACCCAATGATCTTTGGGAACTATGTGGTGATGTGTTATTACCCTGTAATTACCGGTTGGATCATTTATTATCTTTGGGGTATTGCATCAGATAATTTCTTTGCGTCGCCAAATACTTCTAAAGAAATTTTTGGTGAAATGATTGGCCACAACAATGCATGGGTTTATGTCTCCACTATGGTTTGCGTGGCCTTTTGTGCAATCGTTGGTTGGTTTGGCGTTAATCGTGGTATTGAAAAAATCACCAAGCCAATGATGATGATTTTACTGTTATGCTTAGTGGCGCTTGTAATCTACGCCTTGTGCTTACCTAACGCTATGGTTGGGGTCAAAGCTTACTTGGTTCCTGATTTCTCAACTATAAGTTTTTCTTCATTGCTTAAGACTGCTAACGCTGCTTTAGGCCAAGCCTTCTTCACTTTAGGGCTTGGGGTTGGTATTATCCTGACGTTGGCAAGCTATATGGATAAGCGTAAATCCTTAGTTTCCGAAAGCTTGGTAATTTGTTCTTTAGATACAATAGTAGCTATTGGGGCTGGGCTAATTATCTTCCCGGCTTGTGCAAGTTTTGGCTTAGAAACTACTTCCGGTCCGTCATTATTGTTTGACTCTATGCTAACTATTTTCCGAGGTATTCCACAGCCAGCTGGGTACATTTTTGGGACTACCTTCTTTGTTCTCATGGTGTTTGCTGCGTTAACTTCCGTGCTTTCAATTTTTGAAAACATGTTAGCTATTACCATGGATGCGTTGGAAGTAGGGCGTAAAAAAGCGGTGCTTATCAATACTGCTTTCTTATTAGTTGGGGTGATTCCGGCTATTTTGTCATTCTCTTTATTAAAAGACCTCACATTTTTTGGGCTTGATATTCTAAGTGCTGAAGACTATTTGTTTAGTAACATTTTAATGCCGTTTGGTGCTTTAATAATGGTGATATTTTGTCTTACCCGTTATGGTTGGCATACTAATTCTTTCTACAAGGAAGTGAACTCTGGTGACGGCTTAAAGCTTGCGTATGCTTTACGTTATTATATCCGTTACTTCATCCCGTTAATGATTGTGGCTGTATTCTTAGGGGCTAACGTTCCTGACAGTGTATGGCAAGCAGTGACTTCATTCTTTACAGGTAAGTAAAAAATGAAGTTAATTTGAAGCTAATTTGAAGCTAATTTGAAGGTGTATAATGAAAAACCCCTGCTTTTTAAGCGGGGGTTTTCTGTGATGGTGTTTAATTTGGAGCGATTTTTTTACCAAATTTAGCTAAAACGAACCTTTTACGCGTCATTTAATGGAAGCTAAAAAAATTACTCTTAGGTTTGATATTTGGCTCACATCACGGTGTAAACGAGCCGTCAATATGCCAAAATCGCCACATTAAAATTATTTTCTATTCCATATACTTAAAGATACAGAAATGTATGTGTAGTTGAATTTTCTGTTACTTAAAGAGGTGTTTATGGATAGAACGATGTTTAAGTATGGACTACTAGTTCTGGTTACCGGAATAGTAGGGCTTCTTCCTTTCTTGTTTCCCGAAGCATTGCCCTTAAGTCCAATCCAACATACGGTGTTAGTTCTTTTTACGGTAGCGGCATTGTGTTGGCTGCTAGAACCAATTCCCGTTTATGCGACTTCTATCCTAATTATTTCTGCTCTTTGTTTTATGGTGTCAGACTCGGCTTTGACGCCTGTTAGAATGTTCTTTGAACAAGCTGATAAGACTACTGAATTGGTCAGCTATAAGTCAGTTTTTAATTGCTTTGCATCGCCGGTTATCATTCTATTTTTTGGGGGCTTTGCTTTAGCTATAGGTGCTTCCAAATACAAACTCGATGCTAATTTGGCGGCCTTTTTATTAAACCCATTTGGGTCTAATCCTAAATTTATCATGCTTGGCCTTATGATTATAACTTCGTGTTTTTCGATGTTTATGAGTAATACGGCAACCACGGTTATGATGCTTGCGATGGTTATGCCGATCTTGGCGTTTTTTGAAAATAAAGATCGAGGCATCAAGGGGGTAATTTTAAGTATTCCATTTGCCGCTAACATTGGTGGTATTGCCACCCCAATCGGCACTCCTCCTAATGCAATTGCTTTAGGTTATATTTCCAAAGATCATCCGATTAGTTTTTTTGAATGGATGTCTTGGGGGTTACCAACAGCAGTCGTCTGCGTTATTTTGTCCTGGTTCTTATTACTTAAGTTATTCCCGTTTGAACAAAAGTCAGTTACGCTCAATATTAAGAGTAACTTCTCCAAAGAATGGCGCGCTATTGTGGTGTATGTGACTTTTGCTGTGACGATTTTGCTTTGGATGACTGAAAAACTTCATGGTATCAATAGCTATGTTGTTTCCTTAGTTCCAATTCTAGTATTTACAAGCGCTAGGGTGATAAAAGCTAAAGATATAAAAACCATGAATTGGGATGTTGTTTGGCTAGTGGCAGGTGGGATTGCTTTAGGGGAAGCTCTTAGTGTTACAGGAACGGCTAAGGTTTTGGCGAATGTAATTGATTACAGTTCATTAAGTCCGTTAGTTTTAGTGGTTGTTTTAGGTTTGATAGGCTGGATAGCTTCTAACTTTATTTCGAATACAGCGACCGCAAATCTTGTGATGCCTATTGCTATGGCGGTGTTCGTAAATATAGACTTTGCGGCGGTGGGAATTGATGTAGACTTGTCTTTAATCGTTATGGTGCTTGCCTTTACGATGTCTTTTGGAATGAGTTTACCTATTAGTACTCCACCAAATGCGTTAGCGTACGCAAGTGGCAAAATTACCAATAAGGATATGGTAATGGCGGGGGGAATTATGAGTTTATCATGCTTCATTATTACCATTGTGCTCTTTAAGATGATTGGGATGTAGTTGTGAGGCGGCAGTAGTTGGTTTTTTAGTTAAACGCTAAAAAGACTTGGTTAAAACAAGAGATTACGACGCAAAAAAACTGCTTTATTTATAGAAAAAAGCCTACTTTATCGTGATGACCATGTAAAGCAGGCTTTTTATATTTAGAGCTAAATTTGAAAATTAACTTAGTTAAAAACTTCGTTAAAAAACTAACTAGCTCAGTCTCCAAACAAGTTTATTGAATATTGCGGAACTTACGGCGGTGAGGCTTGGTAGCTTCTTCACCGAAGGTAAGTTTCTTCCAATCTTCATATTCTGTAAAGTTACCAGCGAAGAAGGTAATTTTGCCATCATCTTGGTAATCGAGAATATGAGTTGCGATACGGTCAAGGAACCAACGGTCATGGGAAATTACCATGGCTGAACCTGGGAATTCTAAGAGGGCGTTTTCAAGCGCACGTAGAGTTTCAACGTCGAGGTCGTTTGTTGGTTCGTCGAGAAGTAAGAGGTTCCCACCAGCTTGTAATAACTTAGCTAAGTGTAAACGGCCTCTTTCCCCACCTGACAAATCACCTACACGCTTTTGCTGATCGGTACCACGGAAGTTGAAACGACCGATATAAGCGCGACTAGGGATTTCATAATTTCCGATCTTAAGGATATCCTGACCTTGTGAAATTTCTTCATAAACGGTCTTTTTGTTATCCATCTTATCACGGAACTGTTCCACGTTGGCTACAACTACAGTGTCACCTAAAGTAATACTGCCTGAGTCTGGTTGTAAGTGCCCAGAAATCATGCGGAATAGAGTTGATTTACCAGCGCCGTTAGCCCCAATAATACCAACGATGGCTCCCTTTGGTACACTAAATGACAAGTCATCAATTAGAGTACGGCCATCGTAGCCCTTGCAAAGGTGTTCAACTTCGAGCACCTTATCCCCAAGGCGTGGCCCAGGCGGAATAAAGAGTTCGTTGGTTTCATTACGCTTTTGGTATTCAGTACTATTGAGCTCTTCAAAACGAGCCAAACGAGCCTTAGACTTAGCTTGACGGCCTTTAGGATTTTGCTTAACCCATTCCAATTCTTTTTGAATAGACTTCTGACGAGCATTTTCAGCACTTTGTTCATGAGCCAAACGTGCTTCTTTTTGTTCCAACCAAGAAGAGTAGTTGCCTTCCCAAGGGATACCTTCGCCACGGTCAAGTTCGAGGATCCAGCCGGCAACATTGTCGAGGAAGTAACGGTCGTGGGTAATTGCCACAACGGTACCAGGATACTTGTGGAGGAATTCTTCAAGCCAAGCTACAGATTCAGCATCTAAGTGGTTAGTAGGTTCGTCTAACAATAACATGTCAGGCTTTTCTAATAACAAACGACACAAAGCTACGCGACGTCTTTCCCCACCAGATAATACCTTGATTTTGGTTTCTGGAGCCGGAAGACGAAGAGCGTCAGCTGCTCGATCGATTTGGTTTTGGATGTTATGACCATCATGGGCTTGGATGATAGCTTCAAGACGAGCTTGTTCTTTAGCTAAAGCATCAAAGTCTGCATCTGGATCGGCATAAGCGGCATAAACTTCATCAATTTTTTTCAAAGCTTCAGTTACTTCACCTAAAGCTTCTTCTACGGTTTCTTGTACTGTTTTTTCAGGATCTAAAACTGGTTCCTGTGGGAGGTAGCCAATCTTAATGCCTGGTTGTGGACGAGCTTCGCCCTCGATATCCTTATCGATACCGGCCATAATTTTGAGGAGGGTTGACTTACCCGCACCGTTCAAACCGAGAACACCGATCTTAGCTCCCGGAAAGAAAGAGAGGGAAATGTCTTTCAATATTTGACGTTTCGGCGGAACAATCTTGCCTACTCGGTTCATTGTATAAATAAACTGCGCCATATATTCCTAAATCTAATTTAGTTAAAAGCAAAATAAAAATACGTAATTTGGCCCCTATTCTATCATAAATCCATTATTAAAGCAGTTTAATGGAGCTAGTAACGCTCTAAGCTGGTGCAAAGACGGTTTTGAAGGCAAAAATGCCAAATCCGTGATTTTAAAATATATGTATGAAGGAAATGGGGGCAACTTGAGTGAAGTAAAGAAGCTGTATTGCTGATGAAGTTAAGGCGTAAGAGTAGGGCGAGAAAAGAAATAAAAACCCAAGCTCTAAAGCTTGGGTTTAAGTTTTAAACACTAGATTTTATCTATCTAGGCAGTTGCTTTGCTATTAAAATTTAATTACACAACGGAGCCAGAAGATAAAAAGAAGAGTAGCAGCAGAGCATGAAAGGAATGCTGCCGCACCGTAAAGCGCATAGTGGTGAAGCTTAGTGGTGTGAATGGTAAGGTCGTGCAAACCGTGGTAAATACGGTGTAAGCAGTGCCAAACAGTACCACCAATGATTACACATACTGCGCCAGCACCCCACCAGTGTGAAATTACTTCAACAAAGTGGAAAGCTTGGTGGCCATCAGTGAAACCAGCGATGAGCATGCAGATAAGTAATGCAGGAAGTGCAAAACCAATTACCATGCCGCCAAAGCCAAAGAGGCCCCAATAAATTGGTTCATCAGAACGACGAGTTGTTGCCATTTTCGGGACTCCTTACTAAGCGAGGCATAAAGCCAAAATTATAACGATACTTGCACATACAGTACCAATCCAAAGACCACCGGTAACTACGATTTCTGGAAGAAGCTTAGTATCGGTTGGCTTGTTGGTAAGGAACATGCGCACAGCCTTAGGCATAAGATTGTACCAAGTCAATGCATGGTAAAGCACAGATACGAGAGCAATGATGTTAAGAATAATAACAATTGGGCTCTTGATAAATGCTGCAACATATACAATTGCTACAAGTGGCTGTGGGATAAGTACTGCGAGTAATGCAAAGTAAATGAGTTCTAATGCAACCCAAAGAGCAACTACAGAAGTACCTTCACGAAGCATGTAGGCAATGTAGAAAGCGCGGTCAGTCCACCAGTTAGCTTTAACCGGCTGAACATATGGCTTACGGTATGATTTAACGTTGTTATCCATTATTCCTCTCCCGGCTTAAACATTTTGATGACATAGTCCATCGCACTTGCCTTCTTGCCGAGCTGGATGGCAGATGCAGGATCTACGTGCTTAGGACATACCTGTGAGCAGTAACCAACAAAGGTACAGCTCCAAACACCTTCATCCTGGCTCATAATCTTAAGACGTTCACGAGCGCCGGCATCACGGTTATCGATGTTGTAACGATAAAGAAGTGTGAGCGCAGCTGGGCCGATGAAGTCCTTGTTGAGCTTGTACTGAGGGCAGGCAGCGTAGCAACAACCGCAGTTAATACACTGTGCGAACTGGAGATACATTTCCATCTGTTGTGGAGTCTGAACATAACCTTCGTTAAGAGGCTTGTTAGCATCCTTTTCAGCTGGGATGATGTATGGCTTAACACGTTCGATTTTTTCAATGAAATCAGAAAGATCAACAACGAGGTCGCGTTCGATTGGGAAGTTTGCTAAAGGCTGAACCTTAAGAACCTTAGAATCATCGTATTCACGAAGGAAGGTCTTACAAGCAAGCTGAGGTACACCGTTTACCATCATGGCACATGAACCACAAACGGCCATACGGCAAGACCAACGGAAGCTCAATTCTGGTTCAAGGAAGTCCTTGATGTAGTTAAGAGCTTCGAGCAGAGAGGATTCCTTGGTGTATGGAACGGTAAACTCCTGGAAATGCGGTTCGCTGTCGGTTTCTGGACGATAGCGCTGCACGGAGATTTTCATGGTTTTATCGGACATTACTTATTTGCCTCCTCTGCTGCCTTCTTTTTCTTTTCAGCTTCTTCTGCTTCTGCACCGTATACGCGCTTAGCAGGTTGGAAACGAGTGATCTTTACTTCGCTGTAAGAGATAGCAGGAGCTGCATCTTCACCCTGGAAGGTAGCAAGGGTGTGCTTGAGGAAGTTCACATCGTCACGCTGAGTGTATGCGCCATCTGGACCATCGAGACGCTGATGGCTACCACGAGATTCCTTTCTGTTAAGAGCGGAATTAGCCATACATTCTGCTACATCGAGAGTGTAACCAAGTTCGATAGCGTTGAGGAATTCAGTGTTGAATACACGGCCAGCTGTATCTTTGATCTTGATATTCTTGTAGCGCTTCTGAAGTGCTGCAATAGTATCAACGGTCTTCTTCATGCCTTCTTCTTCACGGTAAATACCAACGCCTTCTTCCATGGAATCACCCATTTCGTGGCGGATTGCTGAGCAACTTTCGGTACCATTGCCGTCGAATAAAGCAGCTACCTTCTTAACAGCAGCTTCAGCCTGAGCTACGAGGTTAGCTTCATTACCGAACTTAACGGTCTTAGAGTACTTAGCCGCTTCATCACCAGCAAGCTTGCCGAATACGATGGTTTCAACAAGGGAGTTAGAACCAAGACGGTTAGCACCGTGAATACCAACAGAAGCACATTCACCAGCAGCGTAAAGACCTGGCTTACGAGTAGCGGTCTTGCCATCGGTTTCAATACCACCCATGGTGTAGTGAACTACTGGGCGAATAGGTACTGGAGCCTGAGCTGGGTCTACACCGGCATAAGCCTGTGCAAGTTCGCAGATGAGTGGGAGACGTTCATGGAGGTAGTCTTTACCGAGGTGACGGAGGTCGAGGTAAACTGCATCGCCAAGAGGCATCTTGATAGTTCTACCCTTCTTCTGTTCGTGCCAGAAAGCCTGAGATACACGGTCACGTGGACCAAGTTCCATGTACTTGTTCTTTGGGTGGCCAACTGGAGTTTCAGGGCCCAAACCGTAATCCTGGAGGTAACGGTAGCCGTCCTTGTTTACAAGGATCCCGCCTTCACCACGACAACCTTCGGTCATAAGAAGACCACAGCCTAAAAGGCCAGTTGGGTGGTACTGAACGAATTCCATGTCACGGAGAGGTACGCCATGACGATAAGCAAGAGCCATGCCATCACCAGTTACGATACCACCGTTGGTGTTGAAGCTGTAAGCACGACCAGCACCGCCAGTTGCGATAACTACAGACTTAGCTAAAATAGTGCGGCAAACACCATTTTGAATATCATAAGTTACAACACCCTTGATTTGACCATCTTCTTCGAGGAGATCGAAAACGAAGTGTTCATCGAAACGATGAATTGAAGGATATTTGATTGAGGTCTGGAAGAGAGTATGAAGCATATGGAAGCCGGACTTATCCGCAGCAAACCAAGTGCGTGGTACCTTCATCCCACCGAAACGACGTACGTTTACAGAACCGTCAGGCTTACGGCTCCATGGGCAGCCCCAGTGTTCAAGTTGGAAAAGTTCTTCAGTTGTGTGAGCAACAAAGTAATCTACAACATCCTGTTCACAAAGCCAGTCACCACCAGCTACTGTATCTTCAAAGTGTTTTTCAAGGCTGTCATCTTCACCGATTACGCCCGCAGCACCACCTTCTGCTGCCACAGTGTGACTACGCATTGGGTAGACCTTGGAAATTAAGGCGATATTCAGTGTAGGATCCTGTTCTGCCACGGCGATTGCTGCACGGAGGCCTGTACCACCAGCACCAACGATCGCGACATCGGCTTTAACTATATCCACTTCATTCTCCTAAGAAAAAGGTTCTAGAACTAATAAATAAATAGTGTCCCGCATGCGGGGCACTGCTTCCGAGATTTTAACAAAAAAATGATAAAATTTCTCAATTATCTTTTGAGATAAGTAGGAATTCCGTTCTTTAGTTTCTAAAGTGTTAAAAGTATTGTGTGAATTGATGTAACGCGATGTAAGGGATGAGTATCTTGGTTAAGTTTTAACCACTTTTGAGGTGGTTTTTTCAAATTTTTCTTTGTACTCAATTTTGGGGAGCTAGTCTTGATTAGCCTGAATTAGTCTGTGTAGGTCATTTGTAGCTAAGGCCAAAGAATTTATTTGGCCTTAGGGAATTTAATCCAGGCTTGCTTTCAAGCAAGGTTTGAGTTTATTTATTTGTAGATGGAATGGTGCCTAGTACAGTCCCGAGTTTTACAGCTTGAGCTGTTTTTAGTTCATTTGCAAAATTAATTCCATTTGGGGCAAAACAGGTGATAACAGTTGATCCTAAGAGGAATTTGCCCATTTCTTCGCCCTTTTTAAGGGTGATTGGGGTGGTAAGTTCTGAATAATCCCAAGTCTTCAATTCGCGCTTATTACCCGGGGTGATAACACCCGCCCAAGAGGTGGAAATGCTGCCTACAATAGTAGCCCCGACGAGCACCATGGCCATAGGACCGGCTTTGGTATCAAAGAAACATACCACGCGTTCGTTTTTGGTAAAGAGTTCATCGATAGCTTCAACGTAGGTTGGGTTTACGGAATAAAATTTACCAGGAATGTACACCATCTTTTTTAAGGTGCCGTCAATAGGCATGTGAATACGATGGTAATTTGATGGGCTTAAATAGATGCAGGCGAAATTACCATTGCTAAAATCTTGGTAATCACAGCTACCACCTAAAAGGTTACGTAAACTGTAATCTTGTCCTTTAGCGGCAATTAAACGGTCGAATTTAGTTTCACCAAACTCAGCCATGGTGCCGTCTACTGGCATGACAATTGAGGCTTCATTTTCATCAATTGGGCGCATGCCTGGTTTTAAGGTACGGGTAAAAAAATCGTTAAATGTATGGTAGCTAGCTGGATTTTCTTGGTTAGCTTCACTCATATTAATTTTGTATTTGTTGATAAATACATTAATAAAGAAGGTGGTGGTTTTACCGAGATCGCGAGCTGCTAAAAAACCAGCTAAGCGGGTAAGCAAGTATTTTGGGGTGAGACGGTGGCTTAGCACCTTGAGATTTTTAGTTAAAGTACTCATTTTTATTTCCCATATTTACGGCCGGGTTTTACGTATGCGTCCGGCTTGTTTTCTTTCATTGAAGTAATGATGCGGTGGTAGTTTTCATAACGAAAAGCTGCAATTTTGCCTTCTTCTAGTGCTTCGGTTATGGCACATCCCGGATCTTTTAGATGTTTGCAATCGCTAAACTTACAGTGTCCAAGGTAAGGTCTAAATTCGCGATAACTTTTGGTAACTTCATCGTCAGTAAGATGCCACAAAGAAAATTCGCGAACGCCTGGAGAGTCGACAATAATACCGTCATCGGAAAGATGATAGAGCTTGGTGCTAGTGGTGGTGTGTTGACCAAGGCCTGAAGTAGATGAAACTGCGCCAGTTTGGGCTTCGGCTACTGGAGTTATAGCGTTTAAAAGAGATGATTTGCCCACGCCAGATTGACCAACTAAAACTGAATGTTCGTGTTGCAAAAGGGCTTTTAAAGCTTTAAGTTGGTTTTCGGTATCAGTTAAAGCTTCTGGTTTAGTGCTGACACATAAGGTTTGGTAACCTAAGGACTCGTACACTGTGAGTAACTTTTTTAGTTCACCACGCTCTTCAGGGGTGAATAAATCTAATTTATTCACTACGATGACCGGAGTAATACCGGCAATTTCACAAGCTACTAAATAGCGGTCTAAGATATTTGTGGAAAATTCTGGTAATTTGGCGCTGACAATAATTATCTTGCTAAGATTGGCGGCGATAGGTTTTAAGCCATCGTAATAATCGGGACGTGATAACAGGCTTGAACGGGGTAAAACTGTTTCTACAAGGCCACCGGTGCCATCATTATGTTGTTCATCAATGCGAAATAGTACTTTATCCCCAGTGGTGATGCTTGCGATGGTTCGGCGGATAAAGCATCTATAGATGGAATGGTCGCTATCTTTTTCGATATCAACTTGTTTGCCATAACGGCTGATGACGGTTCCATGCTCTACGGGGCCTAAAGCTGAGGTGTTTGGTTCCTCCTGGATTTCTTGAGTCTGGGAATGTTTACGTCCAGCTCGGTCCATGAGCTTTTGCTGTCTGGCTTGAATATTGCGGTTTTGTTTGGTATTTAGCCTAACCTTAGCCATAGTTCCTCTGTTGATAATTATGAACAAAAATTTAGTTCGTAAATAGCTTGTGGCAAAGAGCCTGATGCGTGTTGATGATATTTTATCATTAAAAAGTCATTTTGGCTGAAATCCGACTTTGTTCCTAAAAGCTTTCTGTAAATCTAAGTGTTAACAACAGTTAATCTGGGTGATTAAAAATAAGTATTTGGGGCGTTTTTAATTTATAAATTATGGTTTGAGATACACATCTTTAGTAAGTTGAGCCCAAAACGAACTTTTTATTGGTTTATTTGAGTGTGGGTTGTCTTTAGTTAACAGGTAATCATGTTTAATTTTGACCTTTTTCTTGGTTGTGGTGGTGGAAAGTGGCAAAGAAGCTTTTTGCACCCCTAAAAGAATAAGATATGGTTTTTTGGATTCGACGGAAGAAATTAAGTACTGCTCTACAACGGTGAAGCCTGTTTTTTGGCATATGGTAAGTAGGTTATTTTCTTCAATAGCCGGTAGCATGAGAGCAAAAATTCCGTTAGGGGATAATAGTTCGTAGGCTTTGGCAAATAGGCTAAGTAGAGGTAACGAATTATTATGTCTTGCGGTATATCTTTCTTTTGTAGTGCCATGTAGATTAGGCTGTTCTGGGAAATATGGCGGATTGCTGATAATTAAATCAGGTCTGGTGTGCTCGGGTAAATCGTTGATGGTGATTTTTAAGATATCGCTTTCCTGGCAAGATAATCGTTCATAAAAGGGTGAGCTTTTGAAATTGTATTCGGCGTCCTCGATAGCTCCAGCTTCAATATCAAGGGCGTGAATAAGGCTTTGGGGATTAAATTGAGCGTAGAGCAAACTTAAAATTCCCGTGCCGGTGCCAATATCAAGTACGCGTTGAGCATTAGGGAAGAGTTGAGCAGTCCAAGAACCTAGTAATACCGCATCGGTAGATAACTTCATGCCTGCTTTGGTTCTAGTAAGGGAAAATTGTTTAAAGTTGAAAGTTTTTGACATGAGGTAAATTGTTTGGTGGTTAGTTAATGGTTGTTATTAACAGATACTATGCAGTCGGCAAAGATGAAGTAAAATTTCGTTAAGCTATAAAGGCAACAAATAAAAAAACTTTATATAACCCAAAGAGTCTAATTTAAGACAAATTATACAAGAATAATTGAAGTAAATAAAACGAAGGTATTTAAAAGAAAAGAGATTTGATTTCTATTGGAGCGGGAAACGAGGCTCGAACTCGCGACCCTAACCATGGCAAGGTTATGCTCTACCAACTGAGCTATTCCCGCAACAACAGACTAGAGAATTTTCAACACTGGAGCGGGAAACGAGGCTCGAACTCGCGACCCTAACCATGGCAAGGTTATGCTCTACCAACTGAGCTATTCCCGCGTGCTGAAAACGTGTGCTATTATAACCTATGTTTTTAAGTGCGCAAGTGTTTTTTTTAAATATTTTTAATTTGTGGTAAAAACGTTCAAGCTGCCTGTTTTGTCACCCAAATTATCGAATGTCAGTAAGAATCGATATGTATTGGCTAGAAATACACGCTTCTATATTGAACTTAATATAAATCACAAGGTGAGAATTGCGCTTTAATTAACTTGATTCGCAGGACGTTACTTATTCTTAAGAACTTGGATGTGATGAGCAAAAAATGGGGAAGGGGGTAGAAAAAAACTTTGCTTCATTTTTGCTCAATTTATAAAGAAAGTGCATTTTTAAAGCGTTGGACTCTTGAAATGCCTAATAACAGGACCTATATACGAATATATAGGATTATCGTGTCCATACTAATCTTTGGATTTTGGCTTTAAGCCTTAAATAAAATTCGCTAAATAGATTGGTTAAAGATGATTTTTGATTCTCTTTAAGGTATGTGTAAATATTAGGAATTACGCTCAATGGATAAGTAGCTACTTTTGATGTTACTTTTAAGTTTTGCTTTAAGTAAGCTCAAATCAAGTAGTTGTTTTAACGATAGTTCTCAGGCGTCTTGCCCGAGGTAAATGGGATTTTTCAAACTGAAAGTCTGTTTTAGATGGCCTAATGTTTACATGCCTCACGTTTACTGTACTTGAGGGCGGTTCATTAGCAAGATCTTCTCTGAATTTATGGTAAGATAAAATCTTAATTTATCTAAAATCTCCAAGAAGACTCCTTCCTCTTTAGGTGGGAGATGAATTGGTTTTTT
>UQCV01000018.1 GCA_900539665.1 uncultured Succinivibrionaceae bacterium
TTCAATGAATTCCTAAAAATTATTATTTTCTATATCTAGATCAGCAGAATATGGGCGGCGAACTCTAAATTGAATTCGCCGTTTTTAATTGTTTTAACTAACCAAGCAGCTAAAAGACCTGAGCCACAAGTAACTTTTTACAAGGTGACATCCTCCCCCACCTATAGAGGTGGGGGCTTCCCACCGATAAGATAGGTTCAGTTCTCGCTCAAGCACTCTAATGAGTACAGTATCAACGAGCTAACCCCGTGTGTCCCACAGTTCTATTACATTGTGGCATAATGTTTGGAAAACTGTCAAGTAGATATCGGCAATTCATCTCACCACCTTAGAGGTAGGGGACTTCTTGCCGAGTTCTGTTAAAATAGGAACATCCCCCTTAACTCTTAACTAAGAAATTAAAGCTGGGCTATGTACTTTTCTAACGCTTCCACATCTTGCTCCGCCATGTCTTTAAGCTTAGCAACTTCAGTATCTAACGCGTAATTTTCACGATCTGCTAAAAGCATAAGCTCAGCAGCTTTAGCTTCAACCATCAAGCGTTGCAAGCCAATTGAACTTGCAGCCCCTTTTAGCTTGTGTAGTTCCTTTCCTGCATCTTCATACTCATGTTTTGCAAAACAAGCACGACACCCATCTAGGTATTCAACCACCCCTGTTTGAAATAATTCAAGAGCAGACTTAAACGGATCAGTACCAGCAATACCAACAAATTCTTCAATATAGCTAGTATTGAGAAGTTCTTTTGTTTCTTCCATTATTCATAGTCCTATTAGTTGTGCTTTTGCACAATATCATATTTGCTTAAAATTTCCTTTAATTTTTTTACAGATAAAGGTTTAGTGATGACATCAAGCACACTATGTCGTTGATATTCACCATATTCATGGGTGGCATTTGCCGTAAGTGCAACCATCGGTACGAGCTTATGTTTCTTAAGCTCGTCCGCCACCATGAGCCCCGTCATATCAGGTAACTGCATGTCTAGAAGCACTAAATCAAAATTTCCCGCATTAAAAGCTTCAATAGCTTGAGCCCCTGTTTTAGCAGGAGTTACTGTATGACCTAGTCCCTTTAACATCGAAGTAGCCACTAAAATATTAAGATCCACATCTTCTACTAAAAGGATATTTAACGGTCCTTCGGCCGCTGCAGGTTTTTCTTCGTCACTCGTGCCCTTTTTAAAGGTGAAATGAAGGGTAAATTCACTCCCCACCCCAAGTTCACTCTTTAACTCAATGCTCCCGCCCATCGCTTGGCATAGCTCTTTAGTTACATTTAAGCCGATCCCAGTCCCTGTGGCCTGCTTGGTACCTTTAACCTGGTAATAGAGCTCAAAAATTCGGTCATGTTCTTCTTTGGCAATCCCAATCCCACTATCCTTAACAGTCACCTCAACTACTAACTCATTACCTTTAATGTGTTGTTTAACTAAGATGCCAATACCACCTTTTGAAGTAAATTTAACGGCATTAGTAATAAGATTCCAGAGCATCTGACGTAAGCGCGTAGCATCAGTAACCACATAAGCAAAACCTTGCCCTTCAACCTTAAAATCCATCGACAGAGATTTTTGTTCAGCCATTAAACGAGCCAAGGTTTCTAGCGATTCTAAAAAATCAGGCCAAGCCACATTCTCTGAGACAATGGAGAAGGTCCGGCGTTCAAATTTATTTAAATCAATTACATCGTTAAAAATATTACCTAAAGTAACTGCATTAACATTTATTGATTTTAGGTTACGTAAATCATCATCTTTAAAATGATTAGTGCCTAATAAAATCTCACTTAAGCCCACAATCCCATTTAATGGGGTTCTTAATTCATGACTTAAAGTCGAAATAAAATTACTTTTCGCTTGTGAGGCTTGTTCAATCAATGCCTGCTCATGTTTAAGCTCAGTTATATCATGCCCATAACACATAATCCCTATCAGCTTACCTGTAGCGTTTAAGGCCGGACGTTTACGCATCTGTAAAACATAAGAACCAATCTTAACTTCATAAGTTAAGTCTTTAAGGCTTTCTTTTACTTCTTGGTCGCCACGATTAAAGGCCGTGGCCGCTTCCCCTTCTACATCTAGCAATTTTGCTACTTCAGCATTATCGCGAGCCTTAAGGAGGTGTAAAAGGTTATCATTAGCCCCAATTACTTTGCCCTTAGCATCACGAAACAAAATAATATCAGGAGTTAAACCGATAATCGCATGGTTGAATATACGCTGTTCATCTAACGCTGCCTGGGTAGCTTGGCGTTGCTGAATTTCATTCGAAAAACTCCCACGTAAACGCGCATGTTCTTGAGACAGTTTTTTGGCTTCATCACGCTGATTGATGATAGCAATATAAGTACGAGCCAAGGATGATTTTAGCTGAGATTCGTTTTCACGAAGCTGTAAATACAGTCTACGATCTTCCTCTAGTTTGGCAAAAAATTTAGTAAACAACCCCACCGCAACCAAGGTAAAGAGCCCGCCAATAAATAATGGGAGCATGAAATCTAAAACAGTAAAAACATGTTCATAAAACACCAAGATTACCCAGTACAAGGCTGATACTAAGAGAGTAACCCAAATACCTGTACTAACTGTAATTACCGCCACAGAACGACGATATATTATTAACTGAGCCGCTTTTACCGCATTGGACCAAAAACTCATAAGGGCCATTACCTAACTACAACAAATTTTGCCTAATTTTTTAACCACTCTAGCTTGAAAACCGTAGCTGTTAGCAAGTCATAAAAAACTAGTCTTTAGAACAATAATTATCAAATCCTTCAAACAGCCAAGGTTCATTTTCTCGCAAGTTGGCTAACATACGTCTAGTAATCAAAGTTACCCCACCTTCTGAACGGTAGAAACGACGGCTATCATCTTCATAATTTTCCCCAGCGACTAGGTTTCGAGGTAGTTCACACCCACGATCTAAAATCACCTTAGTTAAACGACAACCACGGTGAATTATGACATCAGGAAATGCTACCACTTCGTTAATAAAGCAAAATGAATGCACACGGACGTTATAGAACAACACACAAGAACAGATCGATGAACCACTGACAATAACCCCTGCCGACATGACACTGTTACGCAATATAGAAGAAGCCCCATTCATATCTTGCACGTATTTAGCTGGTGGCAACTGGGTTTGATAAGTCCAAATTGGCCATTCTTGATCGTATACGTCAAGATCAGGGGTTACTGATGCTAAGTCCATATTAGCAGCCCAGAAAGAATCGATAGTCCCTACATCACGCCAGTAAATGAGCTGCTTGCCTCTATTACATACACAAGACTTACTAAAATCGTGGGCGTGAGCTAAACCTTTACGCACTAAGGATGGAATAATGTCATTTCCAAAATCATGCTGTGAATCAGATGATTCTTCGTCTTCTTGCAACACCTTATACAAAAATTCTGCATTAAAAACGTAAATCCCCATTGATGCTAAGCACATATTATTGCTTCCAGGCATTAATTGAGGATCCTTTGGTTTTTCCGCAAATTGAGTGATGAGCCCATCTTCATTAACACTCATAATGCCATATGCAGATGCTTCAGCCTGGGGAATAGGTACACATGAAACGGTTACAGGTTGTTCATGTGAAATATGGTCCAATAATAATTTGGCATAATCCATTTTGTACACATGATCACCTGCTAAAATCAGAATGTACTTTGGATGATGTTCCTTAATAATATCAAGATTTTGATAAACGGAATCGGCAGTACCACGATACCAATGCACTTCATCAATACGTTGCTGAGCTGGTAAAAAATCGAGAAATTCATTAAATTGATTTCGTAAAAATGACCATCCAGCCTGCAAATGACGTAGTAAACTATGGGACTTATACTGAGTCACCACCCCAATTTTACGGATCCCTGAATTTATACAGTTAGATAAGGCGAAGTCGATAATACGAAACTTCCCCCCAAAATATACTGCAGGTTTGGCTCTAGTGTTAGTGAGCTGATGTAGGCGACTGCCACGTCCCCCGGCTAGCACCAACGCCATAGTTTGTTTTGTTACCTTTCTTGCACTAAGTGATTCTGCCATTTTATTTAACCAGCTCCCTTCAAACCGCCACCTTGCGGTTTTATAGTTTTATATTCTGCCTTTACGTGACGATAGGATACCATGTATCACATAGATTTAATGCGTTTTCAGAAAACTTGCGCTTCAAAACTTGTAACACAACGCAAAATCACCGAAACTACGAAAATTTACATACTAAACTAAGAGAATTTTCCCCCAAAAAACTCACGTAGAAGCCTCCACCAAACACCTATGCAAACGCACCTTGGAGCAGGCTTAAGATCATGTTCTTTTGTTGATTAGCATGTGAAAGAACGGCCATCGAAGCTTGAAGTTTAATGTTATTTTCAACTACAGCGGCACACTCAGCCGCATAATCACAGTCTTCAATACGAGAACGAGCATTTGACAAATTTTCTATCGTGTTTTCTTGGTAACGAATGGCTGATTCCAATCGATTTTGTATTCCCCCAAATCGGCCACGTTCACCCGATACTACTTCTATTAATGAATCAATATTGCCTAATACTTGCTGTGAAGCTTCAGCCGTTGTTAAATCAAAACCATTTTTAAAAGCATCGATTACTTTTTGTTTGCCAGATTTTGTTGCCATCCCTTCAACTGTAAAGGCCAGTCCAAGGTCTATATCAATGCCCTGACCTGCATAAGCCCCAACCTGGATATTTACCACGCCTTTCGAGCCATCTAAAATATGCTCACCCGCAAATGTAGTATCACTTGAGATGCGATTTATTTCTAAAAAGAGCTCTTTGGCTTCCGCATTTAAGGCGGCTCTATCTATCGCGCTACAAGTACCATTAGCAGATTGCAGTGAAAGCACTCTTACTCGCTGTAACATATTAGTTACTTCATCGAGAGCACCTTCAGCTGTTTGGGCTAGTGATAACCCATCTTGAGCATTACGATTACCCTGAGTTAAACCATTGATTTCTGAAGTTAGTCTATGCGCTATTTGCATCCCAGCAGGATCGTCTTTAGCACTATTGATCCGCTTGCCGGAAGCGAGTCTTTTATATGACACATCAAGAGCATTGCTTGCCTGTTGCATAAAGCGTCGCGCAAACATGGAGGTGACATTTGTTATAAATAGTCCCATTTTTTCCTCCTATTTTGTTTGCTTGAGCTTAAAAGAGGTCTGGTCTATCTAAGCTAAATTAGGGCCTTTCTCTCCTTATATATCGACTAAAAAATACAAAACTTAAGACTAGTGAGGGTGGACCTTAATTTTAATTTTCCACAGCCAAAGTCCCCGTAACCTCTAGAGGTGATAGTAATCCTGGGGTTAATTAACTGTGGCATTAAATATATAAACTATTTATAGATCTAAAATAACGGCACAAAACTCTGGCCACGTGCACTCCCTTGGGGGCCATCACAGTCCAAAATAGCGACAATTTCATTTATGCAAGGCCATCTTTTACTTGACCACAAGGGCGCAATCAAAGAATCATCCATTACTG
This sequence comes from uncultured Succinivibrionaceae bacterium, assembly GCA_900539665.1. GTDB lineage: Bacteria > Pseudomonadota > Gammaproteobacteria > Enterobacterales > Succinivibrionaceae > WG-1. Next base: position 5,522 of record UQCV01000018.1, read on the forward strand.
ACGCTCCTACGCGAGCAAATATTACTTGCGGAGGTGTATTTCTGATTAAATCTGCGGCTCTAGTAGCATATTCAGGTAGCTCTAACACCGAAATCTCACCTCTTTCATATTGCTTGGCCATGATACTACCACGCACAATATGCAATTGATGTAGCTTTAACGCCTCAACCCCTTCATTTAAAACAAGTTCTAAAGTTGTAAGGTTGTGTAAATGCTCTTCTCCCGGCAAGCCTAAAATTAGATGAGTGCAAACTTTCAAACCTCGAGCATGCGCTCGGGAAACAGCATCACAGTAATCTGCAAAAGTATGGTGCCGATTTATAGCCATAAGTGTTTCATCAAAGGCAGTTTGTAAACCCAACTCTAACCAAATTTCCTTGCCGGCATCCTGATATGAAGCTAATAAATCTAGCACATCATTACTGACACAATCCGGTCTAGTCCCCACGCACAAACCAACAATATCAGCACTTTTTAAAGCTTCATCATAATAACTCATCAGAACCTGCCTCTCGGCATAAGTACTAGTGTATGCCTGAAAATACGCTAAATACTTTAAGGATTTGCCACTTCGATTAGCCGCAAGTTGTTCCGAAATACTCTTAGACTTTTGGGCTCCCGCAAAGGAATGAACATTACAAAATGTACAGCCCCCTCGCCCTAAGGTCCCATCTCGATTTGGACATGAAAAACCACCATCTAAAGAAATCTTGTGCACACTCTGCCCAAAACGCGATTTTAGGTAATCACCAAAAGTAAAAACATATTGATTTAGCTGCATGCCAGATAACTCCTTTGAGGTGGCGTGATTTTTAAGTAAAACGCGCACTAATTTAACAGAACTCGGCAAGAAGTCCCCCACCTCTATAGGTGGGGGAGGATGTCACTCTGAACTCGTAACGTCTTAACCTAAAAGCGCAATTTAATCTAAGAACAAGGTTAAAACAAAGGATTTTAGACCATGGCTAAAATCCAGAAAATTAAACTAAAACTCAGTATAAAAAAAGAGAACCAGATAGTAAAATCCGATTCTCTTTTTCAAGTTTTAAAGTTTATCTTACTTTAGTGTTTAACCTGGAAGTAAAGACTTACCCATAAGGAACTTATCAACTGCACGTGCGCACTTACGCCCATCAGCCACAGCTCTAATTACCAAAGACTGACCGCTTCTCATATCGCCAGCTGCAAAGACCTTTGGCACAGAAGTCTGATAGCCACGCTCAACTTCAGAATCTGGTAAAGCTAAAGCATTACCACGCTTATCACGTTCAATCCCAAAGCTGTCTAATACCGCGTCTAATGGATGTACGAAGCCCATAGCTAAGAATACATAATCAGCTTTAAGCTCTCTTTCGGTACCAGCAATATTGCAAAGTTTACCTTCCTTGAATTCGCAATCAGCAACCTTTAAAGCACTAACTGCCCCATCCTTACCTAAAAACTCAATGGTGTTAAGGCTGAACAAACGTTCGCAACCTTCTTCATGAGAAGTATAGGTACGGAAGATACGAGGCCAATCAGGCCAAGTGGTAAGCTTATCGTAAGTTACTGGAGGCTTTGGCATAACTTCAATCTGAGTTACAGAAGCCGCGCCGTGACGATTAGAAGTACCAACACAGTCAGCGCCTGTATCACCACCACCAATTACCACTACATGCTTACCAGCAACGTTGATTGGGTTCTTACGCCCATTACCAACTTCCTTGTTCTGACCGATTAAGAATTCAAGAGCAAAATGAATATTCTTAAGTTCACGCCCTGGAACCTTAAGGTCACGAGGATTTTCAGAACCACCGCAAAGCACAACTGCATCAAACTTAGCTAAAAGTTCCTTTGGAGAAACTACAGTAGTAGCATCGCAACGTACCCCATGAGGCAAGTCATTGGTATCAGCAATTAAAGTGTTAGTTACAAATTTAATGCCTTCTTGTTCCATCTGGTTGATACGACGATCAATAAGCCCCTTTGACAATTTAAAATCAGGGATCCCAAAACGGAGCAAACCACCAACACGATCGTTCTTTTCGTAAACGGTAACTTCGTGACCTGCACGAGCTAACTGTTGAGCACAAGCCATGCCTGATGGACCGGAACCTACAACAGCAACTTTACGGCCGGTTTTAACCTTAGCAATTACTGGTTTTACTAAACCATGGTCCCAAGCACGATCGATGATCTTGCGTTCAATAGAACGAATACCAACTGCATCACCGTGTAAACCACAGCTACAACCTGCTTCACACAAAGCAGGACATACACGCCCAGTAAATTCTGGGAAGTTAGTAGTGCTGTGGAGAACCTTAATGGCGCGTTCATAATCACCATGATAAACGAGGTCGTTAAAATCAGGGATGATGTTATGCACAGGGCAGTTGCTACTACAAAATGGCACGCCACAATCCATACAACGGGCTGCCTGCTGAGTAGCTTCTTCATCAGTCAAAGTTGGGGTAAATTCATTGTAATTTTTAACACGTTCTGCCACTGGTGCATGGTGTTCTTCAATACGAGCGAACTCTAAAAACCCTGTAGGTTTACCCATTTTATTCACCCTCCTTCTTTGCTGCATGATCCGCAAGAGCCTTGCGGTATTCGTTAGGGAAGACCTTAACAAACTTGTTTAAGGCCACATCCCAGTTTTCGAGAATTTCCTTGGCAATATGGCTACCAGTGTAAGCAGCGTGGTTAGACACATACTTACGGAGGATTTCTTCATCGCTTAAACCAAGATGACGTGGTTCAAGCGTTGACTGCTTAGAAGCAGGTTCAACTGGAACGAGCTGAACTTGAGCGAGGTTGCAGTGCACTGTAAATTCACCATTTGGATCGTAAACATACGCTATCCCACCAGACATACCAGCTGCAAAGTTACGCCCAGTCTTGCCAAGTACTACAACTGTACCACCAGTCATATATTCACAACCATGGTCGCCTACGCCTTCAATTACGGCTGTACAACCAGAGTTTCTTACAGCAAAACGTTCACCAGAGACACCAGAGATGTAAGCTTCACCGCTAGTAGCACCGTAAAGACAAGTGTTACCGCAGATGATGTTTTCATCGCTACGCCCTGAGAAGCTGCTATTTGGATGAATAATAACCTTACCGCCAGAGAGTGACTTACCAACGTAGTCGTTAGCTTCGCCATCAAGGTCAAAGGTAATACCCTTAACCAAGAAAGCTGCAAAAGACTGACCAGCTGTACCATGGAGATTAACCTTAATGGTATCTTCAGCCATGCCACTATCACCATACTTTTCGGCAACCTTACCAGCAAGCATTGCCCCTACAGTACGGTTTACATTGATGATATTAGTGGTAATTTCAACCTTCTTGCCCTTTTCAATAGCAGGCATTGCTTCAGCCAAAAGCTTGTTATCAAGTGACTTTTCAAGTTCATGATCCTGTGAATCACAGTTGTAAATCGCAGTTGAAGCATCATGTTCTGGTTGATAGAAGATCTTAGAGAAATCAAGCCCCTTAGCCTTCCAATGTTCAATACCAGCTCTCTTATTGAGGTACTCAGAGTGACCAATAAGGTCATTGAAGTTTCTGATACCCATAGATGCCATCAATTCACGAACTTCTTCAGCTACGTAGAAGAAATAACGTACTACATGTTCTGGACGACCAGCAAAACGTTTACGTAATTCAGGATCCTGAGTAGCAACCCCAACAGGGCAAGTGTTGAGCTGACACTTACGCATCATGATACAACCAGAAGCTACAAGCGGAGCAGTCGCAAAGCCAAATTCATCAGCCCCTAAGAGAGCGCCAATTACTACGTCACGACCAGTCTTAATCTGACCATCGACCTGAACACGTACCCGGCTACGGAGACGGTTCAATACCAAAGTCTGCTGAGTTTCAGAAAGACCAAGTTCCCAAGCAGAACCAGCATGCTTGATAGATGATTGAGGAGAAGCCCCTGTACCACCATCATGACCTGCGATTACGATATGGTCAGCCTTAGCCTTAGCCACACCTGCAGCTACAGTACCAACACCGGTTTCAGAAACCAACTTCACAGAGATAGAAGCCTTTGGATTTACGTTCTTAAGATCGTGAATCAACTGAGCCAAATCTTCGATGGAGTAGATATCGTGATGTGGTGGAGGAGAAATAAGACCTACACCTGGCACACTGTGACGGAGGAACCCAATGTATTCAGATACCTTGTGACCAGGAAGCTGCCCACCTTCACCAGGTTTTGCCCCTTGAGCCATCTTAATCTGAATTTGGTCAGCATTTACGCAGTATTCTGCAGTTACACCGAAACGACCTGACGCTACCTGCTTAATAGCAGAACGTAAGCTATCACCAGGTTCGAGTTCAATATCACGTTCGATACGGCTCTTGCCAATTACTTCAGACAACATGGTCTTTTTAGTGATAGGCTCAAAACGCTTAGCATCTTCACCACCTTCACCAGTATTTGACTTACCACCAATACGGTTCATAGCAATAGCGAGATTGGTGTGAGCTTCAGTTGAAATAGAACCTAAAGACATCGCCCCTGTTACGAATCTCTTAACAATTTCCTTTGCAGGTTCAACTTCTTCAAGTGGGATAGGAGCAAATGGAGACTTGATTTCAAAGAGTCCACGTAAAGTTAAATGACGCTTTGACTGGTCATTGATGATTTCAGCATACTTCTTGTAGGTATTGATATTGTCAGTACGAACCGCATGTTGCAAATCAGCAATTGCTTCAGGAGTCCACATGTGTTCTTCGCCACGTACGCGGTAGTTAAGTTCCCCCCCCACATCGAGCATATCCTGCAACAATGGATCTTCACTAAAAGCAGCCTTGTGTAAATTGATAGCTTCCTGTGCAACTTCAAATAGACCAATACCTTCAACATTTGAAGCAGTATTAGTAAAGTACTTATCCACAAATTCACGGGTAAGACCTACAGCTTCGAACACTTGAGCCCCGGTATAAGACATGTAGGTAGAAATACCCATCTTAGACATAGTCTTGCAAAGACCCTTGCCAATAGCCTTAACGAAGTGCTTGATATAGTCTTCTTCTTGTTCCTTGTTTTCTGCCAAATCACGAAGAGTTTCGAAAGCAAGGTATGGATGCACAGCTTCTGCGCCGTAACCTGCAAGTAATGCGAAGTGATGAACTTCACGCGCACTACCAGTTTCAACAACCAAACCAGTGCTGGTACGAAGACCGGCATTAACCAAGGTCAAATGAACGATAGAAGTTGCAAGCAATGCTGGGATAGCAACACGATCGCGACTAACCTTACGGTCAGTAACAATCAAAATGTTTGCCCCGCCCTTCACTGCATCTTCAGCTTCACAAGCTAAACTTGCAAGACGAGCTTCAATCCCTTCCTTACCCCAGGTTAATGGGTAAGTAATATCAAGTTCATATGAACGGAACTTATGATCAGTAAGCTTTTCAATATTACGAACTTGTTCCATCTGCTGTTCGCTTAAAATTGGCTGTTCAACTTCAAGGCGAATTGGTGGGTTGATATCACTTGGATTCAACAAGTTTGGACGTGGGCCAATGAATGAAACAAGTGAGGTTACCATTTCTTCACGAATCGGATCGATTGGTGGGTTGGTTACCTGAGCAAATACCTGACGGAAGTAATCGTAAAGGGTCTTATCCTTCTTTGACATTACGGTCAAAGCAGCATCGTTACCCATAGAACCAATTGGTTCCATCCCAAGCTTAGCCATTGGAAGCATGATGCGTTTTACATCTTCTTCGTTATAACCAAAGAGTTGCTGTAAATGGAGTAATGAGGCATTGTGATCAACAGGTTTAACCTCATCAGCGCGACAATTGATATCATCAATCTTAATACGGATCTTATCAATCCATTCTGCATAAGGCTTAGCTGTAGCTAATGAGTTCTTAAGTTCAGCGTCATCAATAATACGCCCCTGTTCCATGTCGATGAGGAACATCTTACCAGGTTCTAAGCGCCACTTCTTGAGGATACGAGAATCATCAATTGGTAACACACCTGATTCAGATGCCATAACTACTAAGTCATCCTTAGTTACTAAGTAACGAGCAGGACGTAAACCGTTACGGTCTAAGGTAGCACCGATCTGACGGCCATCAGTAAAGGCTACTGCAGCAGGACCATCCCATGGTTCCATCATAGCGGCATGGTATTCGTAGAATGCCTGACGCTTTGCATCCATATTGGTATTCTTTTCCCATGCTTCAGGAATCAACATCATAACGGCATGAGCAAGTGAATAACCACTCATAGTTAAAAGCTCAAGAGCATTGTCGAAAGATGCAGAATCTGACTGACCTGGATAAATAAGTGGCCAGCACTTTTCAAGGTCATCACCGAGAACTGGAGAATGTACACACTTTTCACGTGCTCTCATCCAGTTTACGTTACCTCTTACAGTATTGATTTCCCCGTTGTGGGCAATCATACGGAATGGGTGAGCTAATGACCATGATGGGAAAGTATTTGTAGAGAATCTTTGGTGTACCAAAGCCAAAGCAGATTCGCAACGTTGGTCGCAAAGATCACGGTAGTAAGCACCAACCTGACCTGCTAAAAGCAAACCTTTATATACGATGGTACGAGCAGAGAATGAAGGAATGTAGAATTCGCCACAATGTCTCAATTGGAGATTCTTAATCGCCTTTGAAGAACGCTTACGAATAATATAAAGCTTTCTTTCAAGTGCATCAGTTACGAGCACGTCACGGCTGTGACCAACAAAGATCTGACGAATAACTGGTTCGGTAGCTAACACTGATTCTGACATTGGGGATTCGTGTGAATATGGAACATCACGCCACCCAAGCACAATCTGACCTTCAGCTTTAACCGCACGTTCAATTTCTTCTTCACAGGCTCTGCGAGAAGCAGCTTCCTGAGGTAGGAAAACCATACCTACACCGTAATCACCGGCTTTTGGTAGTTCTACCCCCTGCTTAATCATATCATCACGGAACAATCTGTCCGGAATCTGAATAAGAATACCAGCACCATCACCCTGAAGCGGGTCTGCACCGACAGCACCGCGGTGATTGATATTCTTCAGGATTAATAACCCCTGCTCAACGATGCTATGACTTTTTTGTCCCTTCATATGGGCGACAAAGCCTACACCGCAGGCGTCGTGTTCATTGGCCGGATCATACAGCCCTTGACGCATCGGTAATGCTGAATCCATCACACTAAAATCCTCTTAAAATTAAATCGTCTTTTATAAACTCAAGACAGTAAATCAGCAAAATTAATGCCAAAATCATGCCAACAATTTACAGTGTTCAGACTATTTCGAATGTAAGGCAAATTATCAAAACGTTTAATTCTACATCAACACTTTACCTTAAATAAATTATTATTTTGGGTTAACTGCCAAAGCACCATTTTTGCATATTTATTTTCTTTTAATAATTACTTAATATAAAGCATATTTATCTGTTATTACTTTTATTAAGAGACATTTGTATCGTATATCGTTAATTTATCCTAGTTTTTAAACTGTTATTTTGTTTTTAATAATTTTTAATAAATTTTTGTCGCCCTAATATTGTGCATTATCACTGCATATTTATGCATTTTCTTGGTATTATTATGCGTGCATCACAATCGTTCAATTCCTTGCACCAATTAAGTGCATTTCCCAATAATGGTGCACCACTTGTTACCATTTTGCATCATTTTTTGTCAGAACTTTTAACCTCTGCACCACCATAAAAATTTTATAGAAACATCCCCTAACTATCGCACCTTTATTTACCATGAATAGTCGACCAAGTTAGCGCATAAATGGTTTTATGGTAATATGGTTTTACTGCAATAAATTATTAGTTACAGTTCTTTTTTTGAAGTACATTTGCTTCCTTTTGTTTTAAAATTCTAACATGCATACAAGGAATGCAATTTTTACCCACATGGAAAGGAATACAAGTTCATGAATTACGCAAGATATGGCATCATCGGCGCTATGCCAGAAGAAGTTGAAGCTCTCAGAAACATAATGACTGACGTTATGGAAGAAAATATTGGACGTAAAGTATTCTATACTGGCTTAATTGCTGGTAAAAGCGTAGTCCTTACTTGTAGCGGTATTGGTAAAGTCAGCGCAGCCACCGCCACTTCTGTATTAATTGTTAAGTATCACTGCGACGCCATCATTAACACTGGTGTAGCCGGCGGTTTACAAGATACCGCTCCTCTTGATCTAGTGATTTCAACTGCCACTACTCAACACGATTTTGATTTAACCATTTTTGGCTACAAACCAGGCCAAGTTCCAAGCTTTGACCCAGAAATTAAGGCTTGCCCTGAACTTACAAAAGTAGCATTTGAAGTTGCGCAAAAACTAGGGGCTGAATATAACTTCAACTCTCATTTAGGCCTTATTGTTTCAGGCGATAAGTTCATTGCTGGAGCTCAAGAACGAGCTCACATTGATAAAATTTTCCCTGCAGCTAAAGCTACCGAAATGGAGGGCGCGGCTATTGGTGAAGCAAGTACTATTTTCAACGTGCCTTATGTAGTTATCCGCTCCATCTCTGATAATGCCGACCAAAAAGCCAATATGACTTTTGAAGAAGTTCTTCCTTTAGCCACTAGAAATTCTCAAGAAATTGTTAAACGCATGATGGAAGCTCTTTAATATCTATCTCCTCCCCTGTTTAAAATGATTTAAATAGGGGTAAAAGCAGGCTTATGGTCTGCTTTGTTTTTATCTTGATATCAGGCACCTAGGTCATAAGCCCCAATCACCCCTCACGCTTAATCTAATAATAAAGGACCTTTTAGTTATGGAAATTATTAATTCAATTGTTGCGTATCTTGAAAGCTCTTTTGCATTATTAGTTTTGTTGGCAGCAATTTTTGAATGGTTTATTCCCTATCCTTACTTTTTAAGATTTAACCGCTTACTTCCAAGCCTTGCTACCTTAGGTCGACGAGTTAACCGTTATGGCCACTCCAAAGCCCAACAATCTTTAGCCGGAGTCCTCCTGCCACTCCTGATAGTAGCCTCAATTTTAGTAATCGTTTTTCTTTGCTACTACTTAAGTAATACCCCTAAGTTTACCTCTTTTATCCTTTTACTTTTGGTTTTAGAATCTCGTCCGCCACGCTCAGCATACCGCGCCATCACACGCTATATTTCCTCCAATCAACCAAATGAAGCTAAGAATATTTTGGCCCGTTTTACCCTTAGACGTACCGATAAATTAAGTATAATGGGGCTTTTAAAAGCTTCAGTTGAAATGGTCAACTTAAGACTGTTCTATAATTTTTACGTTCCTCTCATGTTGTGCCTTATTTTTGGGCATGTGCTTCCGGCCGTCATTTACCGAGTTTTACTCCTTTGCCGCATGGCCTTTAACTTAAAACATCCTTTTAATCAATCATTTGGTAGCTTTAGTGCGAGTTTAACATCTGTATTTGAAATCATTCCGACCGCTATTATTCTGCTAATTGGGTGGCTTATTCCACATCGCTATCCTATACAACAAGCGCTTACCCAAGCTTTAAACAGTTGGCCAAGCAAAACTGGCGGGTTGTTTTTAGCTGAAACAGCAGCTGCCACCAATCTTAAATTAGGTGGCCCACGTTACTATCTAATTACTCTATTTCGTTTCCCAACCATTGGTGGAACCATTGAACCCGAACCAAACGTGGTAAAACTTTTTATCTTTAGAACTATTAGTGTTGCTTGGTTTACCATCGCTATTACCGCCCTATTGATCATCCTAATATCGCACATCTAGCCTTATTTAGGCGTATTAGGTATTCTTTGGCTAATACGCCTAATCAAATAAATAAAACAAAGAACGCCATGCCAAAATACTTACCCCAAGCAGGAGTTTATATGACTTTTATAAATTCAACTTTAAAGGCTAATACAAACCACGTTATGTCGGAATTCACTCCCAATTGGACACTAAAACTCCTTGTCTTAACACTTATATTTTTTCTTACGCCTTCAATGGTGTTAGCTAATGATAAATTTGATACAAAAGCTTCACCATCTTCCAAGGCTAGTACGCCAATTTGCCAAAAGATAGTTACTTTAACTCCGGAGTTAACTGAAATTACCGCAGCTATTGTTCCCCAAGAATATTTAGTAGGGACAGACCTATACAGCAACTATCCAGCATTTACGCAAAAGCTACCTAAAGTAGCCGACTATTACACTATTTATCGAGAAAAAATATTACAGCTTAAATACGATTGTATCTTTGCCGGCCCCGACTTTAACACCTTAGCTTTAAAAACCACCGCCGTAAAACTTCCAGGACACCTTTACACCTTTAGTTTACGTAGCTCAGACAATCTTTTAGCAACCATTGATCAAATTGCCAAATTAACCGGTTTTTCAGTAGCCCCGGCCACACAAAAACTAAAAGACTCCATAAAAAAGGCCTTGCTAAATCCCCACATTCAACAAGATCTACCTCACGTAGCTTCAGCTATACAAAGCCGTCAAGAGTTCCCCCCGACTACCGAGAGCCAAACTATCGACAAACAAACTACCAACAGCAACGACAGTGGGAAACTCCCTAAAATTGCTATATTAATTTGGGAACGCCCACTTACAGTTGTAGGTCAAGGCAATCACTTACATGAATTTATTAAGTTATGCGGAGGAGCAAACGCTTTTGGTGACTTAAGTGGCTTTCCTAGCATTTCCTTAGAACAACTGCACACGAGGCAGGTAGACCTTATTTTAAATCTAAGCGAAATTCCTAAAACCGCTTCTCATATTAAGCTCACCCCTACCAACATCAAAGAAGTATCATTTTCAAACCCTGATCTATTAATGCGCCTTACCCCACGTGCCATTACAATCGGTTTACCAGAGCTGTGCACGTTGCTTGAACAGCACAAGCAATAAGTTGGTTCACTGTATAATTGAAATAGTTTTCGTTATAAATTGCGGCGTAAAACCCACACGCTTGCGTGTGGGATGAAAGCTGCTTTTTATGAAAAACTATATTTCTATTACTTGATATTAGCAGGCAATATATATAATATACGTAAACGACACAAAGTTCAAAATGAGCAGGTAACAAAAGAATTAGTAAATAACATAGGTCGAGAAGAACTTTTGATGAAATTCGTTCTATGAAAAGTGCTGTGTCGAGAATAGCGTATCCTCGGTATCTCAAGGCTGTTAGAGTAACACTTGTAAGTCTTGGTTTTGATAAAGAGTGGGTAAACACTGATTTTAGAGATACGTTAGAGGCACAGTATTTGGAGGGGTAATCATGGCCCGACCAAAATCAATAATGTACAGATTAACATTTCCATTCCTTCCGTGTGGAAAAAAACAGCTTAAAAACCTTGCCCGTATCTATTGTGTCGAAGAAGGAACTACTATTACCTTTTTTGACCTAATGCGCAGAGGTATTCAGGAAAAATATCAGTTAGGAGAAACAGATGATGAGCGAGGAACAATATCATAGTGCTTCGCTTTGTAAATATCTGCAATCAGTACTGATACATAATCAAAGCATTGGAAGTGAGGCCAGACCATATACATATATTTGTAGATTGTCCACAGACAGTTGCCCCTTGCGATATAGTAAGAACATTGAAAAGTATCAGTGCAATTGAAATGTTCAAGGCATATCCACAATTAAAGCAGTTCTACTCTCGTTGTGGAGTATTATGGTCAAGATGGTATTTTGTATCTACCGTAGGTCATATATGTGAAGCTACAGTAAAGAAATACATCGAGGAACAGAAAAATCAAGAGTGACGAAGAATACAAGAAACTTTTGAAACAATATCATAAACTTTCTGACAGGCATATCTTAGTTGTAGAAACTGATATGCCTTATCCTGATGTTCTGAAAGTCGTGGCTCTTTCTGATAAAATCCGCAAAGCTGGCAACGAGCTTGTTAGTCTTACGAGAAAGAATTACGACCAGCTCATGCGTACCAAGAAATATCGTAAACTACTAAAACTGTACGGCAATACTGAGGATAAGAACAAACGTAAAGCTCTCGCGAGTCAGCTCAATGATATGCAGAAATCTTATAATGTTACATGGGATTTTGGCAGGATATCTATGATTCCTATAGGCAAGAAATACAGTATAGATGCGGTGTTTGCTCTTGCAAAAGCCGAAGATATATGGCGGGGTATGGAAAAATGCCTTTATGGTAACGGTAAGACCACACATTTCTCAAAATACGGAAAATTACCATGTATAAGAGCAAAACAGATAAATCGTGGCATTCCGATGTTTGTTGAGGATGGTAAACTTCGATTCAAACTTAGAAAAATGCAATTCGGGATTCAAGTCAACGACAATTTTCAGTCTGATGAAGCTAACGCCGTTTTGTCTTATCTTGAAAATCCTGACAAGATGGATGCTGATGCTGTCAATACACTTATAGAAGAAGCCTGTGGTATAGATACTTAACAGACCTTGCTATGCTACTCTTGTTCCAAGGTTGATAAGAGGTAAATACAGAGTATATCTGCATCTGACAATAGAAGGTAAAGCTAAGCCTAAATATGATAGATTCGGCAATCCAAGACATAAATATGGTAAAGGCATGATAGGTGCTGATATAGGAACGCAGACAGTTGCCTATACTTCTGATACTGAAGTCGGACTGAAGAACCTTTCAGAGCGTGACAACAGCATACAGACTTCTGAACGCAAGGAACGCTTATAAAATCGTGCTATGGACAGGAGTAGACGAGCAACCAATCCACAAAATTACAATCCTGACGGCACTATCAAGAAAGGTAAAAAGACTTGGAAATATTCTAATCGCTACAAGAAGCAAAAAGCCAAACACGCTGAATTATGCCGTATAAATGCAGAAAATAGACAGCTTGCAATAAACGAAGATGCTAACTATCTGCGAAGTCTTGGCGATACATTCGTCACAGAACCTAAAAATGCAAGCAAGCTCTTGAAACGGGCTAAGAAGACTACTGTTAATAGTAAAGGCAAATTTAATAAGAAAAAGCGCTTTGGCAAATCTATAAAGAATCTTTGTCCGTCTGGATTTCAAATTACTGTTGAAAAGAAATTCAAGGTCACAGGTGGCGCATATATAGAAGTTCCGTATAATTATAGGGCCAGCCAGTACGACCACACGGCAGATGACTACATTAAGAAAAAGCTGTCTGATAGGCTCTACAGACTTCGAGACGGAACATTGGTACAAAGAGATTGGTATTCATCATTTTTGCTCTATTGTTACGACTACAGAACGCAGGATATAGACAAAGATAAATGTATTACAGATTTCGGCGAATGCTATAATAAAGAAAAAGCCCTAATCGCAAGGATTAAGGCCAATAATATCAAAATACTAAACAGTGGAATTAAAGTAGCTTAACAACTAAATATTAGGAAGATTAACTGTACTTCCTTGTCGTAAGACAGAAATTTACCGCTAATGTGGTCGTAGGACTCTTTGGTAATGAAAGTCCTAATTCAAACAGATTTACACTTGTAACTCCAAAGCCTGAAAATGGTGTACGATTACAAGCTACACTTGGCAATCAGAACCCCACGGGCTTGCCCGTGGGAGCAGTCAGAATACCACCAAACCACAAGCAAAATGTTTTTTGTATTTTAAGGAGTTATCTATGGCTACCCTTGATTTTTCAAACATCAAAGATAAACTCAAAGCTGAATATGATCGTCGCGCCCAAGAAGAAGCGCGAGTAGCAGCCGAAGCACAAAAACTTGCCTCGCGGGAAAAATTTAACCCTGATGCAATTGATAATGAAGCTCCCGAAGATAAAGTCGATTTTGCCGCCACTATGAGAAGCGCTGGGGTAAAAAAAATCTACCAAGACAAAGTGGCCACTAAAAAGCCAATTATGGATCCAAAAATCTCAGCTGTTTTAAAAGAGATGACTGAAGACGAAAAAAAAGAAGATGATATTGATTTCTTTTCAACAGCTAAGATGCAATTTGTAGAACCACTTGATTCTATTTCTTGGAAAGTCCCAGGATTACAATACGGTGTACTTCGAAAACTAAAGGCCGGCGAATACATGCCTCAAGCCGTCCTAGATCTACATAATCACACCATCGAACAGGCATACGTAAAAACTCGTAAATTCATTTTAAGAGCTTACCAACGTAGCAACCGTTGCATTCTTATCGTTCATGGCAAAGGAGAATTTTCAACCCCTAAGGCCTTACTTAAAAGCTATGTGGCCCATTGGTTAAAGCAGATGCCTGAAGTATTAGGCTACTGTACGGCTATGCCATACCACGGAGATAAAGGTGCCACCTACGTTTTAATTAAAAAAGGTCTTGAAGATAGTAATGAAACTAGAGAACGCCTTGCTAGCCGTAGGTAATTAGAGCAACACCAACCACATAAACCTAATGAGTTAGTCTAAATAGCTAGTCAAGTTGCAAACAAGTCAGGCCAACTTGGCTAAACAAGAGCAGAGATATTTCTAGATGCTTCAATAGCATCTACTATATCCAAAGTATGGAGATCAAAAGCTCCACGAGCAAGATGCTCACCCGCCAATTCACATTGAGTTTTTTGTCTTTCAAGCGGAGAAAGGTTAGCCATAACTTCTGGGGGAAGGTCTTGCTTCTTTAGAGCTAATGGTTCTCCATGTAAGCAAAGAGATAGCTCTAAAGAAGCTTGTAATCCAGCATCCACCATATCACCATTGACTGCGGCTAATGAATAATCATCACTAATTGCATAGTCTACTCGACCTTTTAAAATTCCTAAACGAAGATATAAATCTTCTTCTTTGTTTTGGGTTTTTACCAAGTCTTGAGCGGTAGCACTGTCGGTTACGTCTGGGGACAACATAGAAAGTAACAGATTAAAATAGGCACGATCATTACTATGCACTGCGCCGTTAAGCGTAGTACCTAACTGTAGTTCATCAACCAATAAATGATTTCTGATCTCAGGTGCAAGCATAGCTACTCCCAATAATTTAACCTAATATCCTTTTATCGGCAGTTCTGAAAAATTTTTTAGTTAAATAACTTTTTTTGCTTATATTTTGTCCAAAATGGTACTTTTTTAACCATAAAAACAAATAATCCTAAAAAACCTTAAAAATTCCCAAAAAATACTTTTCAAAATAAAAAAGTATGATATGATATGCCTCGTTCAGACATGGAGGGGTTCCCGAGCGGTCAAAGGGAGCAGACTGTAAATCTGCCGACTCTGTCTTCGAAGGTTCGAATCCTTCCCCCTCCACCATTTGAACTGCAAGAAAGCTTAAATTAGTTCAACTAATTTAAGCTTTTTTTTTCTATTCCATTTCTTATTTTCCCTTACTTTTCCAAGTTTTCCTTTTAACTGCCTAGTTAATGGTTAATGCCCAACCTTAACTCTTGCAATTTCCCCATCCGATATCCTAATCTAGAATCTTAGGTTTTTATGCCATAAGCTTGGTTCACTCAAAACAGATCATCCTCTTTTGTTGGTTTATGCTTTATTTTTGTTCAGTTACACGCCAATAAAGGCAAACTTAATTTTATTTGCCCGCCAACCTCTAACTTTAACCATATCAAGAATGAAAGAACGCCTTATATCATTTATAATTTTTACAAAGCTTGAATTTGCATAAATTACATATAAAGATGCGACACCCTAAAGGCAGTCATCAAGCCCCAATTTTAATAATAAATATAAAGAATGGCTCGCATTCCATCTGCGACACGGAAAAATCAACATGTCAGAAAATGTAGCCCTACAAGAGCAAAATCCATTGGTTACCCCAAAGACTCCTTCAGCCCCCCAAAAACCACAGGCTTCCCAGGAATCAACGGATCCCCAAAATACAGATCCTAAACCAGAGACTCCTTCAGAAACCCCAAAACCACAGGCTTCCCAGGAATCAACAGATCCCCAAAATGCAGATCACAAAGCTGCAGACTCTGTTTCAGATTTACAAAACTTCTCCACTTTGCGCACCATCTTAGTTGATGATCAACATTCATTTGTAATGATGATGAAAGTTATCCTCAACACCTTAGGCATCTCAAAGATCGATGTTGCCTCTAGCGCAGACCAAGCTTTAAAAATTTGTCGTAAAAACATTTACGACCTTTATCTATTTGATTACAACCTAGGGGATGGATTAAATGGGCGTCAACTTATGGAAAAGTTACGCGAGGAAAATCACATTCCATACTACGCCACGGTTTTGATTGTGACAGGCGACAACTCTAGAGCCATGGTTTTAAGTGCCATTGAACAAGAGCCAGATGACTACGTCATCAAACCTTTCTCGCATTCTCAATTTAAGGCTAGATTAACTCGGGCCATGAATAAGCGCATGGAGTTAATGCCTTTTTATAAGGCTCAAGCGGAAGGCAACATTGAAGATGAAGTAAAACAACTCGAAAGCCTGATTAGCAACAATACCAAGTACTCTATTTTTTGTCGTTGCTTGTTAGCAGGCTGCTACATAGAAAAGAAAGACTACAAGTTAGCTCAAGCCACCCTTGAAGAGGGTTTGAGCATGGTTAATTCATGTTTCTTACATCAAAAGCTCGGAGAACTATTTTACTTAGAAAAGAAGTATGATGATGCCATTGCTCAATTAGAACAAGTCGTAAATAGACATCCGTTTATGACCAGCGCCTTAAAATATCTCACATACGCCTATACCGATAATAAACAACTCGATATGGCCTTAAAGACCATTAAACACGCTGTTTTAGTTTCACCAATGTCTGTGACATTACTACAACTCCAAATTGAAATGGCGATCAAAAACAAAGACTATCTCGCAGCCAGAGATGCTTGTGCCATGCTCCTTGAAGTGAACAAATACTTCCCTAACGAAGTAGAAAATATGATCGGATGTTTCTCGCAAATGGAATTCCAATTTGCCCAATCTTCAAATGAAGTTATGCACATCTCTAATATCCAAAAGCATTTGCGTAACATCACCACAAGATACAAGAAATACACTAATCCTGAATCATTTAATAACAACCTATTTGAATCCATTTATCAAGCACGCATTCAAATAGTTAAAGGTGAAAACGGTAAGGCAAAACGCGTCTTGTATAAGTGCTACAACGCATGTGAAGAAGATTTAGCTAAAACCTCAAAGGCCATTGTGGAACATATGCGCATTGGGTTTAACCAACTTGGCGAATACGAAGTATCTGATCATATTGGAAAAATTCTTGAGCAAAATGAAAAACAGAATAAACCAGCTGGACGTAGACTTTCTAGTTCTTATGAAATATCTTCAGGCCTACTTGATGAATGTGTAAATAGCTATCTTAAAGACCAATCTAATACCGATAGACGCAGTAAGTACTTAGAACTCAATAATGCTGGGATTAAAGCGTATAAAGACGGAGACCTCGAAACTGCGTTAACCTACTTTAAAGATGCCCTGAAAAAACTCCCTTCAAATACCAATGCGCTCCTTAATAAGGTTCAAGTAAATATCGATATCTGTAATAAGCTCGCTAAAAGCGGCGCAAACGATTCAGCAACTAAAACCCGCATTGGGAATATCTTATCTGAATCAGACAGCGATCTATCAAGTATCGATGGTTTAGCGCTTTCTCAAGCACAAGCCGAACGTACACATAATCTTCGTTTAGATATCGATCGTTTAAAACAAAAATTTAAAATGCGCTAAACTTCCTTCAGCAAGGGAAAAGCAAATTCACCCAATCCCCAAAATCGAGTAGGGATTTCCCCCTCTCACAACACCGCACGTGCCGTTTGGCATACGGCGTTTCCTGCCGTAATTATGCTAGCTCCTAAGAGCTAGCATACAAACATTTTAAAGGTCCCACCCCCTCAACTGAGAGTGGATAGAGTCCATATAATTGATGTAAATTTTAAAAATTGGGCCACACCCCAGTAAACCTTTTAAAATATTAACTACCACATCAATTTTTATATAGGAAAAAGGGAAATGGCACAGGGGCTAATCTTCCACTAGAACTAGACAAAGTTAAAGATCTATTATTTTGCCAAGGAAATACGGGAGTAGTACAGCTGTTAAACGCAGCGTTAGCTAAGATTCTAAAGGGGAAGCAACCAAGGAGATTATCGCTTCTCTTATAAGAGAGCTGTTTAAAAGATACGACCGATGCGAACGAGCTTTCCAGCTTGCCATTATGGAGATGGTGGTAAATGGCGTATCTACGCGTAAGGTTAGTCATATTGTTGAAGAGCTTTGCGGAAGACAGATCTCCCAAAGCAAGGTTTCAGAGCTTGGCAAAGGCTTGTCTCAAAAGGTTAATCAGTTTAAGAACAGACCACTAGGCGAATATTGGGACTTGCGCCCTCTAGATAATGCCCATGCTAGGCACACACAAAAAAAAGACACAACCAAAGGTTGTGTCTTTTTACGACCCCGAGAATCAAAGACCTCGGGACCTTGCAAACCAACGTTTCTTACTTAACGAGGATGTTAAGCATACGACGAAGAGGTTCTGCAGCACCCCAAAGGAGCTGGTCACCTACAGAGAATGCATTTAAGTACTGGCTACCGAAGTTAGTCTTACGGATACGACCAACTGGAACAGTTAAAGTACCAGTAACCTTAGCTGGGGTAAGTTCACGAATAGTTACAGACTTTTCGTTAGGAATTACCTTAGCCCATTCGTTGTGAGCAGCAATCATAGCTTCAACTTCTGGGATTGATACGTCTTTCTTAAGCTTGATAAGGAAAGACTGGCTGTGGCAACGAAGAGAACTAATACGTACGCAGTTACCATCTACAGGAATAGTAGCAGGAGCTAAACCAAGAATCTTGTTGGTTTCAGCCATACCCTTCCATTCTTCCTTGCTCTGGCCGTTTTCGAGCTGTACGTCAATCCAAGGGATAAGTGAGCCAGCAAGTGGAACCATGAATTCCTTAGTTGGGAAGCTTTCGTCACGCATAGTGTCGCGAACTTTCTTTTCGATATCAAGAATTGCAGAAGCTGGATCTTTGAGTTCATCAGCAACAGAAGCATGAAGTACACCCATCTGTGAAAGAAGTTCACGCATGTTCTTAGCACCAGCACCTGAAGCAGCCTGATAAGTAGAAGACTGAATCCATTCAACGCAGTCATTCTTAAAGAGGCCACCTAAACCCATGAGCATAAGGCTCACGGTGCAGTTACCACCAACATAGGTACGAATACCCTTGTTGAGTGATTCATCAATAACCTGTCTGTTAACTGGGTCAAGAATAATAACAGCATCATCTTTCATACGAAGAGTAGACGCAGCATCAATCCAATACCCTTTCCAGCCAGTAGCCATAAGCTTGTCGTAAACAGCCTTAGTATAGTCACCACCCTGACAGGTAACGATAATGTCCATTGATGCAAGTGCATCGATATTGTTGGCATCAAGAAGCACACCAGCGTCTTTACCACCAAATACTGGAGCCTTTTGACCAGCCTGAGAGGTGGTAAAAAATACTGGATCAATCGCAGCAAAATCATTTTCTTCCTGCATACGATTCATAAGAACGGAACCAACCATTCCGCGCCAACCGATAAAACCTACTTTCTTCATGATTAAATTACACCGTTGAAATACGCTAAAATAAAGCTCAGCGTGTTAATAGTAGCGGCGCCTGTAATATAGGAAACCCCGCCTTAATTTTTACTGATAAATAGTCTGTTTACCATCAATGTGTTTTTTTTGCTTTTTCATCATTTAAGCCTAGTTAATTGACCGAAAATAATGAACAAAAAACTACCACACTGACATGACAGTTCTATCCTCTCATTATAGCACAAGAGATTTAAAGTTGTGTGATATCTCACAAATTAGAAACTTGATATTTTAGACAGAAACTACAATGCATATACATCTAATTTTGGTAGCAAAACCAGCCTGATAATCTCGGTCATCACTTAAAGTAGAACCTAATTTTTCTAGCGCCGAAATTTTACCACTCTTGTATTATCCATTCTAAGGCTGAAGCATTATCGCTCTAAAGGTGAACACTCAATTCTAACCTTTTCTTGGTCTATGCCCAGACCAGGCACGGAATACTTAACAAACACCATGCCCCCTTGTCCAATAGCAAGCCTTACTAAGGTTTGACGGCATAAAACAGAACTATCGATTTTGCCATCAGTTGCATGGAGGTACTTCAATAGCTCCGCTGTTGTTGCTCCTTTAGGGAAATGCTCCCAGTCTGGATTTATGATCATACTAAACACTAAGTTGTATTCTTCGTCAGACTCAAGCTTAGAAATAGTAACCATCTGCTTTTCATCGGTTATAGGCAATTTATCCGCTACAATTTTAATTTCATTTTCTAAACTGCCGGTGTCATTAAAACTAGGGAAAAAATATTCTCTAAGCAAAACATAAAGTAAAAAACCAACCGCCACAGTTACAACATAACCAAAATATTTTAAAAAACTTCTTTTACTTATTGATAAAACCATGAAATACCCTATGTTATTAATGGTCTAACTTTAACTAGATGGAGCAAATATTATACAAAACACCTACCAATTACAATCTTAGATCACCACCACGCTCAGCTTTTGCCTAAGAAAAATTTTTCACTGTCATTTTACATGTAGTTTTTATGTACCACTATGCCAATTTTATGCTTAGTCGTGTAATTTCTGGTATTGATATATTTTTTAATAATTTTTAAATTTCTCCTTTGACTTACAATAAATGCGAATAGTACACTATGAACCATGAACACAGAGCAAGACCAATGAATTAACCACACACTTTTATATTATCCGTATGGCTTGGTTCAACCTATAAAAAGGCCAACTCAAAAATTAAAATACTCATAAATCTTTATCAATAACCAAAAATTTCAAAGGAAGCATGCATGACTCACATTTATGGCAAAGATGCAGTTTTTGAAGATACTTTTAGCAAGTTCTCTAAATATTTAGCAGAACTTGGTCTTGATCTCGAATTCACTAATGAACTAAACCCAGGGCCTGGTTTGTGGTCTATTGTGCTTAAAGACAAACGTTCATCTATCATCACAACTAACGGTAAAGGTGCAACCCTTGAAGCCGCTAAAGCTTCAGCTCTTGGCGAAATGGCCGAAAGATTTTTAAACCAGGCGTTTTTTGAAGATTACTGGCTTGGAGATGCCGTAGCCGAAGCTCCTATTGCTCGTTACCCTGATGAAAAGTGGTTCAAATACCCCGCCAATGGGGGCACCATCGAAAATTATGAATTTTTGTGTGACGCCTACAAACAAATTTCTGAGAGCTTTTACAATAGCTTTGGAGATTACGAAGAATCCATGACTGAGGATGAAGAAATTCTAGAAAACTATGCCGCCATTTTTGCTCCAGCAATTGGTGAAGACAGCCTAGAAGACAAAAAACTTGAACCAATGCCGAACGGACTTTTTTACCCAGAATTCAAAAAAAAGCTAGCATTTAAAACATGCCGCCCATTTACCGATCAAGTAACTGCAAACATCGAGCGTGGCATCTGCGCAATTCCACTAAAACTCGAAAAAGGCTTTAAACCCCATAGTGGCGTAACTACAGCTTATTTCCCAGTGCGTTATCTTGAAGGCCAATATTGCAGTAACGGCCTCTGCGCAGGCAATACCCCAGCAGAAGCAAAAGTACAAGGTTTATCAGAAATCTTTGAACGTTTTGTACGTCGTTTTCTCTTCGGGCAAGTTTCTAGCAAAATGCACAAAAAGTTGTCGACTATTATTAATAGAGCTCTTCCCGAAATACCAAAAACATATCTCCAAACACATTTTCCTCAAGCAGAGTCTTATATCAAGACTTTCGCTGAAAAAGGCATCTCCATTAAATGCTTTGATGCCTCTTTAGGCGGTTTATTCCCTGTCGCTGCCGTATTAGCGTACAAAAATAGTCGTTCAGCCTCAGTTAAACCATACAAGCTCTCTATTGGTTCACATCCCGATATCAAGATTGCCCTTGAACGTTGTTTCACAGAATTAATGCAAGGTTTAAATTGGGATACATTAGAATTTCATACTGATTTAATTAGTCTTTCCGGTCCCGAAACTAATGGTATTGAAGGTTATACCCTACCTGAGAACCCAACAGATAAAGATTACGAGTTGGCATGGCTGTTTTCCGCTAATGCTTGTGACTTTAGAAATGAAAATTTTGTTAAAAATTACATGGATGACTCTGGGCTCGCTTGTATTTCATTTTTCAACTACGAAACTAAATTTGAATTCTGTGACTGGTCTTACTCCAATCAATCCACCGAGAAGCAACTTACCCATCTTTTAAGTATATTTGCCAAACTAGGCAAAACCGTATGGTGTTATGACGCTAGCTACAAAGACATGTATGCATACCGTTTAATCGTGCCAGAATTCTCTGAAATATACAATTTTGAATCAGCAGAATTTGCTTGCGAATGTTGCAATAAAGCACTAGTCAGAACATTGATTGGTGGTTGTACTAGCCTCGCCACCAAAGAATGGAGATATCTCCTCCTTGATGCATGTGAACATGTTTCATGGTACAGCTCACTTGGCAAACACTATGGTCTTATCCCTGATCAAAATAACCCAATTACACACATTTCAACTCAATTTTTTACGGAAATCCAAAGCACGCTCGACCAACTAGCCCAAGAAGGAATAACAGAATTTTCGATTCCTGAAGAATTTTTAGCTTTAAGCCAACAGGAAAAAAATGAATTAGCGAAAATTACAGCCTATATGTATGAAGTAGCCCCAGTTTACACCGACTTTGGAGATCCTAGAGATAAAAACCAGAAGGCAGATTACAATGGATTTGATCCTAAGTTAGTTAAATTAGCCACAGAAAATCGCGGGCAACCATGGCTTTTGTTTACCTTTGCCAAAGTTTCTCCTGATCTACACGAACTTCA
The DNA here is from genome assembly GCA_900539665.1 of uncultured Succinivibrionaceae bacterium. Taxonomy (GTDB): domain Bacteria; phylum Pseudomonadota; class Gammaproteobacteria; order Enterobacterales; family Succinivibrionaceae; genus WG-1. Next base: position 28,320 of record UQCV01000018.1, read on the forward strand.
TGAGCAAAAAATGCTACAGACGATTTATCTAGATTTTATGAAAAACAAAGAATGTAATAAATCATGTGCGACAGCAACTAATTAAAGTGGTATCATTTCGCACCATAATTTTAGCGAAATCTATTATTTTAAATTGATTTGTTATACAATAAATTCAAAGAGAATCGACTCATGACAACTGAAAACAAGACGCCAAACTCAGTCTGTCTCTCATCTGAAGAGATTGCACTTGCGGCTGAACATATAACTGAACATAAAGCAACCAAGCCTTTTGCCAAGGCATTATTGATGGCAGTCAATGCTGGCGCCTTTATTGCTCTAGCATTCATGTTTTACACCACAGCGCTTGCTGATGGACAAGGCAAATTGGTAGGTGGCTTATGCTTCTCGTTAGGTTTGATGTTGTGTGTAATTCTAAGTGGTGAACTTTTCACTTCATCAACTCTTACCTTGGTTGCCAAAAGCGCCGGTTTAGTAACATGGCGTCAAGTACTCAAAAATTGGGTTATTGTTTACTTTGGTAACCTTGTTGGTGGGCTTATCATAGTATTTCTCGTAATGCTTGCTCGCCAATACAATGGTTTTGATGGTGAATGGGGCCGTGTAATTTTAAATACAGCTCAACACAAATTACACCATATGCATGAGGGTGAACCTTATATCAGAGGTTTCCTTGAAGCTATGTCTATGGGTATCTTCTGTAACATCATGGTTTGCGTGGCCGTATGGATGAGTTTCGGTGGTAAAACACTTACCGATAAAATGCTTGCCATGGTTTTACCGGTAGGAATGTTTGTAGCTTCAGGCTTTGAACATAGTATTGCAAATATGTTTATGGTACCTGCAGGTATTTGTATCGTAAACTTTGCTGAACCAGAATTCTGGCAAAATCTGGGTGTATCTCCAGATCAATATGCCGATTTGACAGTGGCTAACTTCATTGTTAAGAACTTAATACCAGTCACAATAGGCAACATCATCGGCGGTGGCTTGATGATTGGGGTTTATAACTGGTACGTTAATTGTCGCGCTGGCCACAAAAAGGCTTAAAGCGTTTAATTCTACCTAAACCAATAGAGGTAATAATTATGGCAGAACTTAATGAGCTTCAAAAGGAAGCATGGGAAGGCTTCGCACCAGGAGCCTGGCAGGAATCAATCGATACCCGCGATTTTATTCAGACCAACTATACTCCGTATGAAGGCGATGAATCATTCCTCCAACCGGCAACCGAAGCTACAAAGACCTTGTGGGACAAAGTTATGGAAGGCATCAAGATCGAAAATGCTACCCATGCTCCGCTTGATTTTGATCCAGACACTCCGTCTACCATCACTTCTCACAAGCCTGGCTACATCGACAAGGATCTCGAACAGATCGTTGGTCTCCAGACTGATGCTCCTTTAAAGAGAGCAATCATGCCATTTGGTGGCATCAACATGATCAAGGATTCTTGCAAGACCTATGGCAAGCCTTTCAACGAAGAAGTAAACAAGATTTTCACCGAATACAGAAAAACCCACAACCAGGGCGTATTCGATGTTTACACCCCAACCATTCGTGCTTGCCGTAAGAGCAAGGTTTTGACTGGTCTTCCTGATGCTTATGGCCGTGGCCGTATCATCGGTGACTATCGCCGTATTGCCCTCTATGGTGTTGACGCCCTCATGAAGCAAAAGCAGAACGAATTTGCTTCATTCCAGGCTCAGCTCGAAAATCCAAAGGACGAAGCAGAACTCGAAGCAGTAATTCGCGCTCGTGAAGAAACCACCGAACAGTTCAGAGCTCTCGGTCAGTTAAAGGAAATGGCAGCTTCTTACGGTTGCGATATTTCTGGCCCTGCTAAGACTGCAAAGGAAGCTCTCCAGGCTACCTACTTCGGTTACCTCGCTTCTGTTAAGTCTCAAAACGGTGCTGCTATGTCTTATGGCCGTACTGCAACCTTCCACGATATCTATATTGAACGTGATATCAAGAAGGGTATCTTGACTGAATCTCAGGCTCAGGAACTCGTTGACCATATGATCATGAAGCTTCGTATGGTAAGATTCCTCCGTACCCCAGTATACGACAGCCTCTTCTCAGGTGACCCAATTTGGGCTACTGAATCATTAGGCGGTATGGGTCTTGATGGCCGTACCTTAGTAACTAAGACTTGTTTCCGTTACCTCCACACCCTCGTAAATATGGGTACTTCTCCAGAACCTAACATGACCATCCTTTGGTCTGAAAAGCTCCCTGCAGCTTGGAAGAAGTTCTGTGCTAAGACCTCTATAGAAACCTCTTCTATTCAGTACGAAAACGACGACCTCATGCGTCCAGATTTCGAAAGCGATGACTACGCTATCGCTTGCTGCGTATCTCCAATGGTAATTGGTAAGGGCATGCAGTTCTTCGGTGCACGTGCTAACCTCGCTAAGACCCTTCTTTACTCCATCAACGGCGGTAAGGATGAAATCATGAAGACCCAGGTTGGTCCTAAGACTGAACTTCCACAGGGTGAATACCTCGACTACGACGATGTTATGACTCGTGTTGACCACTTCATGGATTGGCTTGCAACTCAGTATGTTACTGCACTTAACATAATTCACTACATGCACGACAAGTATTCATATGAAGCAGTTCAGATGGCTCTCCATGACAGAGACGTTAAGCGCACTATGGGTTGTGGTATCGCAGGCCTTTCTGTTGCAGCTGACTCTCTCTCTGCTATCAAGTACGCTAAGGTTAAGGCAATTCGTGACGAAAACGGCATTGCTACTAAGTTCGAAGTTGAAGGCGACTTCCCTAAGTATGGTAACAACGATGATCGCGTTGACTCTATCGCTTGTGGCCTCGTTGAACGCTTCATGAACAAGATCAAGAGCCGTGTAACTTATCGTAACGCTATTCCTACTCAGTCTATTCTTACTATTACTTCTAACGTTGTATACGGTAAGAACACTGGTGAAACTCCATGTGGTCGTGAAGCTGGTAAGCCATTCGGCCCAGGTGCAAACCCAATGCATGGTCGTGACATCAAGGGTGCAGTAGCTTCATTATCTTCTGTTGCTAAGCTTCCATTTGCTTACGCTAAAGACGGTATTTCTTATACCTTCTCTATCGTTCCAGCAGCTCTTGGTAAAGACGAAGAACAGCAGAACAAGAACCTCGTAGGTCTTCTTGACGGTTACTTCCACCACACTGACACCCACGAAGGTGGTCAGCACTTGAACGTAAACGTAATGAACCGTGAAACTCTCCTTGACGCACAGGCTCACCCTGAAAAGTACCCTATGCTCACCATCCGTGTATCTGGTTACGCAGTACGTTTCAACTCACTCACCAAGGAACAGCAGGACGACGTTATCACTCGTACCTTCACTAAGTCTCTCTAATAGTTATATTTTAGAGATTTAGATTAGGGGTCAATATTTTGTGAGCCCTAATCCTAGGATGAAATCTAAACCCCGCCTTTAAATCTTAAGGCGGGGTTTTTGTTATATTTTTTACGCAATTTCGAGTAGACCATTTATAATAAACTCTAAGTTGTTTTTCTATTCTGTATAACTTCTGCCACCCATAGAGTTCTCATGCGCCTTTTTACCAAAATTATTTACTCCTTAGGAGTTATTATCTTATTAAACGGCTGCACCACCATCTCCGACCAAGATTTGATTGCTGGACGTAGTGCAACGGCCACACTTAAAAACTGTACTGCCTCAGGCAAAATTGCCATCAAAGACCGTAAACAACGTCTTAGTTCCATGTTCTACGTCGATCTTAAGGCCCCATCTTTTGAATTAACTTTAACCGGTCTTACTGGTAGTACCTTGTTTCGTTTAACCTCTACACCAGATGGAGCCACAATCTTAGATGACAAAGCTAACCTGTATCGTGGAACCGATGCTGACGCTTTAGTCACTAAACTTACTGGTTTAAAAATTCCCGCAAGCAACCTACCTAATATCATGCGCGGTTTCCCCGACAATTCCGAACTTGCACAAAAGCAATTAACAGATACTGTAACCTATGGTGATTACATAATAAGTTACGATGCCTATACTAAAGTTGGCACCTATACGCTACCACAAAAAATTACCATCACAGGTACCGACCTAAAAATAAGGATTAATATTTCTCAATGGGTACTGTAACTACTTGGGCCTCACCTGCCAAAATTAACCTCTTTTTACATATCAATGGCCGTCGCGCAGACGGTTACCATGAGCTACAAACTGTATTCGCTATTCTTGCAGACGGCGATGAATTATCCATTGAAACTACCAATGTAGATGAGGTTGTAGTTTTACCGGACCTCGGTTTTCCGATGGAAGAAAACATTGTTTATCGCGCTGCCATGTTATTAAAAGAGCACACAGGCTGTAAGCTTGGCGCGCGCATCACTATTAATAAACACATCCCAATGGGTGGCGGTTTAGGTGGTGGTTCAAGTAATGCAGCTACTGCAATGTGCGCCTTAAATGCTATTTGGCATCTTAATCTCGAACCTATTGTTTTAGAAAAACTCGGAAGAACCTTGGGCGCAGATGTTCCCGTTTTTATCCGTGGAGAAAGCACATTTGCTGATGGGGTCGGAGAAATTTTTACCTCATACCCGGTTAAAGAACAGTGGTGCCTTGTGGTTACTCCTAAAAACACCAACGTTTCAACCAAGGCAATCTTTACCAATCCAGACCTTCCTCGACATACCCCAAAGCTCGATCCAAAGACGTTTGTCATGGCCGAGACTAAAAACGATTGCGAGGACTTGGTGAAAAAAATTTATCCAAATGTTGCCATAACGCTTGAATGGTTGCTAAAATACGCCCATCCAAGAATGACAGGTACCGGTGCCTCCTGTTTTGCTTTATTTGCACATGAAACCGAAGCACGAAAAGCTTGGTCTGAAATGCCAGCTAACCTACAAGGGTTTGTCACTAAGATTTGCCAAAAATCTCCGTTAAAAGCCCAACTCGATGCTTTTACCAAAGGCGAATGTCATTAAAATTCAATTCAAATAAAACAGTGTCACAAACAGTTTTATCTAAAATCTCCAAGAAGACTCCTTCCTCTTTAGGTGGGAGATGAATTGTTTTTTT